>JANWWW010000036.1 GCA_025055295.1 Deltaproteobacteria bacterium
AGAAATGTCAAGCTTCCTATTTTCACCGCAACAACCTCGTTTAGATAGATAATCGGAAAATCTAAAAAATGTTTTAGTGTTTTTTTATTTTTTCTTCTAAAAGTTTTAATAAAAACTCTTTTGGATAAAATCTTGTCTATTAGAGTTGATAAAATGCACTACCAAAGATATGCTTCTATTGAAAAAAAGGTGAATAGGTACAATTAAACGAAAGAATAGCCACGGTTTAATAATTTTAGAGACTTATTAAAGTATCTTAAGTAAGTTGTAAGCAAAACCTCAAATTTTGTAAAACAATGTTTAATATTTACTTTTTGAAATATACCAAGGGATTATTTTTGTAGTAGAGCCCGGATAAATAACACGGCTTTTGCAGTAAAACTTTAATTGCTATTAAAAGGGCTTATAGGAAAATTAAGTTTTAATGGGCTTGTTGAAAAACTGAACTTTACTACAAGATTTGCGAAAATAATAAAAATAACCCAATGGTAAAGCGTTGAATTTTTTGATAGCTTGCTTTAAAATTGAATTTTTCGAAAAGCGCTTTTAATATAAAGTTCCAAAAATTTTACTTTTTCCTATTAGATTATTCTTAGCGTCTTTTCAAAACTTTTAGAACGATTGCGTTTTTCAACACGCTCTTTAAAAACCACTCATTTTTTTGGTCAAGCCCTTTTTAACCATCACTACCTACATCGATTTGGCTTTTTACTTTAAGAATTGCCAAGTACAAAAGCTAAATTATAACGTGGCTTACTGCCTTCTAATCTGTAAACTCGAGAAAAAACGCGGATATCCAAACTATACAGCTTGTTTAAAACGCCCCGAACTACTACCTGAGGTAATATTTTTTTCTAACTTAGTCAACCAAATTCCTAAACTACCTTTCTCAAAACTTCATTCCCCCATCGGCTCTGAGTAGGGCATATTCCGGGCTTCCTCCGCTTCCGGTTCCATTTCTCCCATCTGCTCTTCCGTTTGGTTTTCTCCACCTTGCATCATATTTTCCGATCCTTCTTGCTGATTATCCATATTTTGGTGGCTGCCAACTGTTTTGTCTTCAACCGCTCCCTCAACCGTTGGTGACGCTTCCACTTGACCCTTTTGGGTCTCCTCTGACCGCTGACACCCGTTTAAAAATATTATTATTCCTAAAAAAGCAATAAATACAAACTCCTTTTGCAGTTTCATTTGGACACATGTTAAACCAACCGGATCATTATTGTCAATTGTCGATTCATGATAAATTTTCACAATTAAAATCTAGGAAACTTTTTTAAATATTGAAGCATTTTGTTAATTCTGCCGAAATTAATTGTTTATAAGGGCTCCTCTGATTTTTCGCCAAAAGGTTTATGTTCGGTTACAAATTGTTCAGTAAATCCCGAGGAGCCCTCCTAATTATGTTATTACCAAATCCTTTAAAACTGTTAATTTTTTTACTCGTTATTCTTTTTTAAACTAAACCCTAAAAGGCTAAATCTAAAATAATATGCCCCCTCTAAATGGTATTACATCCGGTACTGAAATTAGAAAGCCTTGGATTGAATACTTTAAGGTTTCCGGTCTTTCGCATCAAGGCATGGTTAGAGAAGACAATCAAGACAGCCTACTAATATTCAAAAACAAGTCGTTTTTATTCTGCGCCATTTGCGACGGAATGGGAGGAGCCCCGGGTGGAAAATTAGCGTCTGAAATTACCGTAGAGGTTCTTAAAAATAACTTGGAACAGTCCACTGAGACTAACGGCCCCAGTCTTGTAAATTTGGTTATCGATAGCGTTAAGCAGGCAAATGATCAGATTTTGAGTTATTCACTGAACAATTCTAACTCTCACAACATGGGCACAACCTTCTGCGGAGCGCTCTTTTTCGACACATCGCTTCACATATTCAACGTGGGCGACTCAAGGTTGTACCGAATAAGGCAAAACAAAATACAACCTCTTACTGAAGATCACACTCTTGTTAACGACTTAATAAAATCGGGTTTGTTAAATCCTTCAGACCCTCACGCACAGGCCTTGTCCCATATACTAACGAGATCGGTTGGTCCTGCGGCAACACTTATGGTTGACAATTACTGTTTGCCAGACGGACCCGTTGCTGGGGACTATTATCTGCTTTGTTCAGATGGTCTTTATAACATGGTGCTTGCTGAAGAAATTTTACAGGTAGTCAGAAGCCACGAGCCCGGCGAAGCGTCCAAAAAGCTAATAGAGATGGCAAACAGTCGTGGAGGTCTTGACAACATATCTGTTATAGTCATCAAAGTAGAGAGTTCCTTCCCTGTAGGTCAATCGGATATCGAACTGACAAAAGACCCAAACGGAGTCAGAGGTTATGTCCCTGCTCAAGTTGTCGATGACATTTATACGCCAATAATCTCTGATTACCTTCAAAAAATAGAAAAGTCGTCTAAATCGCCAAGAAACCTTTTTCTGGTTTCGACATTAAGCTTTGTCGCAGTGGGAATTTTGTTCCTGATATCGGAGGCATTGTTTTTCTCAGATCTGTGGGTAAAGAGTGCCTCGATCGAGCCTGTGGGAGTAAATGTCAACACCTTTTCAGTACCAGATAACCTGGCAGGGGCAGATAAAGC
Source organism: Deltaproteobacteria bacterium (assembly GCA_025055295.1). Taxonomy (GTDB): domain Bacteria; phylum Bdellovibrionota_C; class UBA2361; order JANWWW01; family JANWWW01; genus JANWWW01. The sequence goes on from JANWWW010000036.1 coordinate 2,602, forward strand.
CTTAAGATTGGCGTTTCTGCAAAGCCGTTTGAAAAACCTGTACGGTCAGCTCGAAATGCTGAAGGTTTCAACAAACATGACTTATGACGAAATAGCTGCCAACATAGCCCGTCACAAGGAAATGTACGCCCAACAACTCGAGAGAAACATGCAAGAACTGAACAAAGTCTCGGCTGAATTAAAAATATGGAAGAGCAGAAAAGCCCGCCTTCAGGTTGACGATTTAACTTCTTTGGCAAGAGAACTTTCGTTTGACGCTGTAATACGGGATAAGCTCAAGGTTTTCGAAGAGGCTTCTTGGAATTATCTAAACAACGTGTCGAATCAGGAAGTTGTTGATAAACTCTTTAAAGCTAGAACCATCGCTGAAGATGATTTAAAAAATACAATAGAGCGGTTTGTTGAACAACAGTTATCTCAGTTGGAGAAAAAACAAAATTTTTTAATACTTGAGGGTAATCTGTTCAGAGGCAAAATTTCAGAGCTTAATCAGCAAGAGCAGTTTTATGTAAATCTTAAAAATCAGGAGGAGTCATCCAGAAGACAGCTCGAAGAGAGAATAGCAAACGAAATCCTTACAATAGAAGCCGAGCTTAAAACTCTCAACAAATAAAAGTTAAAAGCAAACGGTTAATACCTCTTGAAATTCCCAAATCGCGCCAAGAATTTAATTTTCCGTGATATCTCGATAGATAACCACCTATTCCTCTCAGGGCAGCCAAAATATCACGAGTCCTGAAGTCAAAAATTGTTTGCCAATTTTTGCCAAGAACTCAACTCTCTCGAAACGAGACAAAAAGATACAACGGGTCAGCAAGCAATGGTATGAAACATTTCCTCGGATAAAGGAGGTTTATAGGTGTAAAGCTAGTGGCCGGATCGCAGTGCCATTTGTGCTAGGGCATAAAGGATATAAGCCACGCAAAAGCGTGTAAGATGTTTAACTGGGTGAAGTAGGTTAAGAAGCAAAAGGAACAGCATGATTTAATAGTTGTTAGTTGATCCGGCAAAATGATTTTGAAGAAGATGAACTCTTGAAAACATGAAAAAAGGCACCTAGCCGGAAGAGTTCGCCGTTTGCGAGGATTGTTGCAATGTTTCTAAAGGAATTTAAGTTCTATACATCTGTTGAAGACAAGGTCGTAGTGCTTTTAAACGTTAAAAGACGGTAATGTGTGTGGTGTGCAAAAGGTAGACGACGTTTTGTTGCGCGACGCACCGACCTTTCGTTCTAGCAAAGGCCTGCTTAATAATTAAGAAGCACCAAATGGACGGAAATGGGGGTTGTGTCTATCTAGTACAATCTTTCAATACCCTTCTGCCAAATTCATGTTTCTCGAGGGGCCTTGCGTTTACATCACTGTCTTGACAGCAACTCAACTACCTGATTGGCCTCAACATCAAACGGAACTTCTTCCCGTTTTGGAATAAATAAAACTTTAATCTCAAAATTTTCCTTGTTGAGTTCCAAATGTTTTGCAGGTGTGTAATTTTTTACGGACTCGACAACCATTGGTATTTTTTTTGCCTTATCACTCAAGGATATTATATCGCCAGCTTTAACCTGATATGACCTAACATTTACCTTGCTTCCATTTACGAAAACGTGGCCATGAGAAACAAGCTGTCCCGCTCCGTAAATTGTCGGGCAAACGCCAGCTCTGACCAAAATTGTGTCAAGCCGTGATTCGAGTATCGCAAAAAGATTGTCGACTGTATTTCCCTTTTTGCGTCTGGCTGTTTCAAAATATCTCTTCAACTGACGACGAGTAATATTGTAGAAAAACTTAACTTTTTGTAACTCCTGTAACTGTTGACCGTAAGTGGATAACTTGGTTTTTTGGCCTTTGTGAACACCCGGTTTGAAAGGCTTCCTCTCCATTATGCGGATACTTTTAGGAGTGATTGGAATGCCTACTCTTCTGCTAAGCCTTACTTTTGCCCCTATGTTTTTTGCCATGTTGAACCAGTAAAGGTTATCATAAGAATATCGATCATTCAAACTTCGAATGGCAAAAAAAATCAATAGCAAGTGGTATATCTCTGCAAGTGAGTTAGGAGATTATGTGTTCTGTCCTGAGAGTTGGAGACTGAAAAGACTTGAGAAAGCGACACCTAAAGATAATCAATCTTCCCTGCTCGGCCAGGAAGAGCACAAGGAGTGGAGTTCGAACATTGAAGTGTTTTTGGTTCTTAACAGAATGCTCAGACTTGGTATTATTGCTTTTACCTTTGTTATACTGATTGCTTACTTCATTGAGGAAGTTAACCACAGGTTAGTTTTGACTTTTCTGGGCCTCTCCGCGGTTTTCACCGCATTTTCGTTCATTGTTGACAAGTACCTCGAAAAGAAAAGATCAGTTGGGCTTGATACAAAATTTAAAAATGTTAAAGCGAGCGGCAGTACTGAATTAATCTCACACAGCCTCCGCATATACGGAACGCCAGACGCAATACTCAACGAAAACGGCAATTTGGTGCCGGTCGAAAGGAAATCTTTCGCGAAAAAGTTAAAATCAAGATACATTGTCCAGCTCGCCGCGTATATGCTTTTGGCCGAGGAAACATACAAAACAAATGTTCCCTTCGGATACATAATCATGGGAGATAAAAGAAAGAGAAGGACGGTTTACAACTCACCTGGCCTAAGAAAATTGGTCAAAAGAAAAAGCCTCGAGTTAATAAACGCTCTTGAAGGTTTAAACAAACTTTTTCCCGATCCACATCCAAGGAAATGCTCTAAATGCAATGTTAGTCACATTTGTCAATTTAAAGCTTGTTAGTAATTAGAAGTTTCTATAAAAAATTATGTTAATAAAAAATTTAATATTGAAATAAATCACTTGGTATTTTTCATTTACCGATTGTTAAATATACTTAATTTGCCCTGTTCAAATTTTTGAAACTTCAACTAGACTAGATCCTATCTCAATTTTAATGGTCCTGCCTAAAATTTCGGGCACAAGAATTCAATGCTCCCAGTTACCGGTGAACATTAAAGAACAATATACTTGGATCCATGCAGGATTTTCTGACAATTACGAAAATGATTGGTAGTGTAATTAAGCCTAAAACTAAAATGTGACAAATCCACTACTTCCGTGGCTGTCTGAGGAACCAACAAGGAAAATACTGTTTAAATCTTTGGCAAACTTTCCATTAGGAAGCCAGCTTGCTTTCTCAAGTTTTACCGATTTGGCGCCCATCTGATAAAAATCTAAAACTCGGGCCATGTCAAAACACATGTAACTGGACTCGCCAAATCTGTCGTAGAACATAAAACAATGAACACCTAATGGGGCCTTATAACTCACTTTAACCAGATTTTTCTTCTTCAACTTGAATTTTTTCGTTTTCACCAAGCTTTGAAGCGCGTAAACTTCCAGTTTCTGGGTAGTTTTGTCGTCCACAAAAAATTTTATCTTAAGCCTTGGCATGATTTTTTCTCCCGCCATGTAAGCCTTCATGATTTTCTTTCGGCTGGGGAAGCGTACGTTCAAAGTTTCAATTTCAATATTTGGCGAATATTTGGTGGTAACAACTAACCTCTCCCTGAAAATCATCGATGTAGTGATCCATGGAGACAAACTAAGGTTTGCCCAAGTGCGCGCAATATCTCTGTCTACATTTGCCGAGAGAATGACCTGAGTGACCAACGAGTCTATTTCCCTAAGAGAATTCATCACAATCGACGCCTGACGCTTGTCAGTGCTTTTAAATTTGCGAACCTTTTCTAAAACCGTTTCATAGGCTTTTAGATAACTAAACAACCTTAAATCTGTTTTTTCGACCCTTTTTGTTAGAGCTTTTACCTCTCTGCGTGTAGATTTGATAGCTGATTTAAATTCCTTGCTCATCAAAATTTCCCAATCTTCGTCACGAATAAAACTTTCCGCTAAATAATCTTCACGAGATTGCTTTGTTTGCAAGCTTGCTCTTTCAGCCGTTTTGGATTTTTGGCCACTCTCTAAAGAGCTATCCATTGGAGTTACCTGTATCTGGGCTTTTTTTACCAGTTTTGACAGCTCGGGGGCAAAGAATATAACCAGCGAAATAAAAAAGAAAACCGCCGGGAATAAATATTGCCTCATCCAATTAAAGTTATACCGCTTTTGTCTGAAAGTGTGAACTGAAAACAACTTCAAAAATCACACAAGTGTTTAGGACAACCGGAAACAAAAACTGGCTGTTTAAAAAAGATCGTTTCACAGGTCGCGGCCGCTTAAAACAGCAAAATTAAAGTTATAGAGCTACTAGTAATAGATTTTTGTGTTTATGAAAAAGGGTTTGTTTTAAATTTATTACATGATAAGTCGTAGCAGGCAAAAGAAGTGGTTAGACGGAGGCCAGCCGACACCATCCCGGAAAAAGTTAAATTTTTTTCAATTTATTAGGGCGTACCCTTAAAGTTCGTCTTTTGAGATACATAGAACTTGCCATGGCATCAGATAAAAGGAAGTAGCCCAAATTTTGCCACGTAAATTACTGGCAAGTTGCCGCCTCGTGGGTGTTTTAAGCCTTTCCATAGATTTTGCTTTTTTAACTGTTGTTTTCGTTGGAATTTTTTTTGTTACGGAAAACTCACAGAGGAAGTAAATTCGATGGGCTGGTGACTCACTATAAGTCAAATAATGCTACATTTTCACTATAGATAAAGCCATCCCTAGTCTTAATTCTGGCTTTTTACGCTTAACAAAGTAAAGATCTGCTTAAATTCCGCAGATTTTTAATCAGGCTAAGCCTTATATTTAAGGAGTAATCTTACCAACTGCAAAAGCTTATATAGAACTTGCTGACATCGTCAATCATTATTTGTGCAATAAAATACCAAGTTTTTAGCCTGACAAAGCAGGCAAAATTTCACTCCATAATTTGTTTATGCGTTCTATCACATCCTCATAATCGGGCTCGTTTGTAAGTTCTGGAACAATCTGAATGTATTTTATTTCCCTTTCTCCGGCTTCATTTTTTGGTCCTAAAATAATGACAGTTCTAGCCAACAATCCCAAGCTGGTTTCAATACCGAAACGCTTTCCAACCTCACCGTACGGGAAGTCGCTTAGCACGGACAAGTTTCTACAATTCCCCTGGCTTGCCCATCTTTTTTGAGCGAAAGGCAAATCTTTACTTACAACGATCGTCGAGATCCCTCGTCGGATGCGATTGCCCTCAATTAGGGAGTCGAAATGACACGCTTCTTTGTCACACACTGGAGTATCCAAACTGGGCACACTTATTAAAAGAAGTACCGGATGTTCAAACGCCTGCAAATCTAGATCCTCGAAATTAACGTTTTTTACCCTTACCGAACCTACTAGATCGCCTACTTTCACCGTATTTCCTAAAATCTGTATTGGCTGACCCTTAAAGGTGACCGTCATGCCCTAATTATTGCCTTGACTACCTTCAATGTCAACACTGACCTCCTGAATATGCGAATAAAAGATTTTAAAAATTATTCCATTAAATAAAGAAATTTCAATTAAATCAAAGTCAGAAAAACTTCGCAACGAATTACTCTAAAACTTTCATCTTCCATGTTCACAAAAAACCAATTGCTCAGCTAAGTCACTTACGGCTTAAGTAAAACACGAAAATCTTCTCTGATGATGTTTTCGTGTCATTTGTCATGCTAGCAAGCGCTAAATTCAGGCAGGTCAGGGTAAACAGCTTTTGTGAGTTTAAGCGGCAATTTTTAAGGCACTTAATTTTTTTTCAAAAAAGTCAACCAAGGTTTGAGCAGAAGGCCTTGCATCAGGCTTGGGACTCAGTCCTTGCGAAACGAAAAATTTAACTTCATTGTCATCAAGTTCGTGAAAAATAAGCTTTACTGTTTTTTTTTCATTGTATAACTGCTCGAGCTTCTCTGATTGAAAAGGCATACGATTTTCGAAAATAAAATACATTGTAGCAGTTAGGGAATAAATGTCACTTTTTTTGGAATAATATCCGAGGAAAGCCTCAGGCGCCAAGAAAACCGGAGTGCCTACAAAGAAATCCTTGAACACAGTCTCTCGCGTGTCTAAAAGATCCGCATGAGCAAAATCGACCAAGGTAAGGTCAAAACTAAGCGGATTAATTAAGAGATTAGTTGGCTTAATATCGTTATGAATTAAGTTAATTCTGTGAAGAGCATCGACAATCTTAGCCACTTTTAGCGCAATTTTTAATTTGTGCTTAAGAGCTAAACTGTTTAATCGGTGAAAGTTCTCAAGAACCAGTCCCTCGATATACTCAAGCACAAGAACCACCACTGGTTCGGTTATAACTTCAATAATTCGGGGGCAATTAGGCAATTTTTCGACATGCCTCAGAGCTACTACTTCTCTCAAAATGTATGTTTCACCTAAACCCGTTCTTGGCCTTTTTAAGACAATTAGCTTGTTATCTGAAACCGCTAAAAATGTTTCGACATGCTCAGAAACTGAGAGCGGAGTTAATAATTTGAATTTTTCAAGGAAAAACTCCATCCCAATCAAATAATCCGAAAAAGTCCTTGTTTTGATTCAATCTTTCGGTTGGTTTTAAAGGATGCTTTTAATCACATGTTACTCGTATGATGACCCACGCAAAGAACCAGAAAAGTTGATGCAAGAGATTTTTTTTCATAAAAGCTCCAATTTTTTTTCGGTTTTAATCAAAAACTTAACCTCTGCCCTGCCTCAATTAGTTTTTGCCTGAGTTTTAAATAGCTTACTTCCTGAACAGGCACTTTACTGTCTATGGCTAACACGGCGGCTATTCCTGCGCTCTGTCCTAAAATCATAAATGTAGGTTCCATCCGAAGGGCGCTATACGCAATGTAAGTCGCGGAGACAGCCACCGGTACAAGAAGGTTTTGAACTTCATCTCTTTTGGGAATAATGATTCTGTAGGGTAGGGAATATGGTATCTGTTTGAATTCCCGTATGAAACCCTCTGAAATAACGAAACCATTTGCGTCTTCCAACCTTTGTACAATATGGCCTTCTATGGGGCATGTTCCAATTCCTACGGTGTCGTGGTGACGCCTTCCTTTTCGAATATCGTCCTGCCTAAGAACATATTCCCCAACAAGCCTTCTGCCAACCCGAACATATAGTTGTTCAGGCCAATTCCCGTTTTCAACAAACTCATCCCTACACAGCCCGAATTGACTCATTTGACGTCTGAGTGGAAAGGGGACCGCAGGATCATTCGCTAAAAAATACAACAGACCTTGCAAATACGACTTGTGTTTCGCAACTATCATTTTTCTATTTGCCTTGTTGGCCTCCGGATAGTCCCAGTTTTCCCCTATGAAATTGCTTGAGAAAGGACCCCGATTGTTCAAATCATATTTGCCTCCAGGTATTCGAAGAAATCTGAAAAGTTGAGATACATTTCGAATACCATTTTTCTCAATGTACTGCAAATGAAGATGGTAGGCCTTTCTGTCGTAAATCAATGGTTTTCTAAACCTAACCTTTTTGGACGGAATTCTCGTAAGACAAAGTCTAAAGTTATAAGCCATTATGCCATGATGGGCGGTTCCCTTTGGAAGAATTTTCGAGTTTTGAACACCGAAATGCAAATCACCGCTGCCGTCACGCGCCTTTATTTTTACTGGAATACGACCCTCTCTTGTGCTTAATCGAAACCCAGCAAGCGATTCGTTATAATCCATTGAGCTTTCCCTCGAGACTCTGTAACTGGCGCCAGCTATCGCTAGTAAATCTCCCTCATAACTTGCGTCAATAAAAATTTTTCCTCTGACTTCTGTTCCATCTTCCATAGTTACCGAGGCAATTTTTTTGTCATTAACAGAAACTGTCGAGATGTCTTTTCTCAGCATAGGAAGATCTCGAAGATATTCTTCAAATACTGCAAGAGATACCTTTGGCTCGAACCTCCAAAATATTGAGTGACCATACTTTTGTCCTACTTTATTAAAGAACTCTCTCGCAAAACCCCCTATATACCTAAATAGGCAAACGTCAGAAGCTCCAAGACCGTTGGTCATCATTCCGCCTACCCTTTTTGCCGGCTCAAGTATTAGTACCGTTTTGCCAAGTCTTTTTACGGAAACTGCAGCAGATATGCCAGCCGGGGTAGCTTTATAGACCACTACGTCAAATGACATATCAGCTGAAAGCGAGTCTGTGTAGAAAATCCAAAGAACGGCCTTGACTAAAAAGACCTTAAAGCTCATTCTGCCCTAATATACACTTTTTGCATACCCTAAAATAGCTTGCAAGTTCGAATTCCCGACCGAAGGCTACGAGACCGATTTTTCGAGCGTGCTCGAGGCAACACGTAAGCCCTCAGAAACTAATCTGTCGACGGTTACTTGGATACCTGTTTCCTCTAATTTAGTCTTTGAGCGCATAACCAAATTCTGTGCTTGGGAGCGAGATATACCTAACTTCTCCAAAGCCGCCACCGCAAAACTTATTTCATCGCCTTGCTCTTCGGATACAGAGAAGCGGGAACAAAGATCTGAAACTCGTTTGGAGAGAAAGTTTTTTAATTCAAATGTAATCTTGTCAGCAGTTCTTTGACCAACGCCCTTTACTTTAGCAAACGTTGCAGAATTCCCATTGTGTATGGCGGAGATTAACTCTTCTATCGCCAGCTGGGAAACAATCGCGTACGAAGTTTTTGACCCAACACCGGGTATTTTAATCAATATTTTGAATATTTCCTTCTCAATCTCAGTCTCAAATCCATAGAATTGTTGCTCGCTTTCCGATATCGAAAGGTGACTATAAAGGGCAATTTCCGAGCCAACTGTTACGGATTTTTTTTTCGGCTTGTAATAAACTTCGAATGCAAAAGCGCCTGCTGAAACCAAGATAAGATCGTTATGGTAACCTAGAATTTGACCTGAAATGTATCCAATCATGAGAATTTTTTAGAGCTCGGCATTAAAATATACATCCTGGACATCATCATGATCATCCAAAACCTCGAAAAACTCCAACACTTTTTCAGTTTCTTCATCAGGAATAGCTTGCGTTACAGTGGGTATGAACTTAATCTCGGCAGATGTGATATCATAATTAGACTTTAATCTTTCTACACAGGTACCCAATTCTTTTACTGCCACTATTATTTCCGCGCCATCTGGGTCAAGTTTTAGGTCTTCTATGTTTAAATCAAGCACCTTGGCAATCAGGTCGTCTTCATTAATGTTAGTGGCATTTACACGGACAACTCCACGTTCTCTGAACAAATGCCGAACGCTATTGAAACCTGACAGCGTGCCACCATACTTGGAAACCAAGTGACGGATCTCTGAGCTGGTTCTGTTTCTGTTATCGGTGATTACTTTTGCAATGAAAGCGACATTTCCAGGTCCGAAACCTTCGTAAAATATCTCTTCAAGCTGTTGTTTATCTTTATCACCCGCTCCTCTTTGGATCGCCCTATTAATGTTGTCATTTGGCACACCTTCGGTTTTTGCCCGCAAAATAGCATTTTTCAACCGAGCATTTCCTTCGGGGTTAGGTCCACCAAGCCGGGCAGCTATTTCTATTTCCTTAAGAAGCTTTGAAAAAATTTTGCCTTTTTTCTGATCGTTCGCTGCTTTTTTTCGTTTGATTTGAGCCCACTTAGAATGTCCAGCCACAACTTTTTATTTTAATTTCAACTATATCGATTAATCAAACACGCTTTCAGTAATATCAGATTTTTGTTAAACTTTCGACGATGCGAGTGTTTGTTTTCTTGTTAATCCTCAGCGCCTTTTGCCAGGATACCCTTGTTCAAATGTCCGAAAGGTTTCAGAGTATTGCCAAAGAGGTAACCGACTCCATCGTCAGCATCCAAGCTTTTGTAAAAAATCAAAGACCAAATTTAAATGATCCCTTTTTTGATCAGTTCAGGCGCTTTTTCGGTGATGATTTTTTTGAAAATTTCCCGATGCCCGGGGATAATGTTGAACCCGCTCTTGGAACAGGTGTCATTATAAGCGAGGATGGTCATGTTGTGACGAATGACCACGTCGCGGGAAGAGCGGAAAAAATTCGTGTCACATTCAGTGACGGGAAAGAAGAATTTGCGGAACTTGTTGGTTCTGACTCGCGAACGGATATAGCGGTTTTAAAAGTTAAACGTAGAGACCTACGACCGGCGAAGTTAGGTGACTCGGATGCCCTAAGTGTTGGTGAATGGGTGCTTGCCATAGGCAATCCCTTTGGCTTAACCAACACAGTAACGGCCGGAATAGTGAGCGCAAAAGGTCGCTCATTGCTTGGGGGTAATCAGTATGAGGATTTTATTCAAACTGATGCCGCAATTAATCCCGGCAATAGCGGAGGTCCTTTGGTAAATCTTAAAGGGGAGGTTGTAGGCATAAACACAGCAATTTTCTCAAGAAGCGGAGGTTACATGGGAATTGGTTTCGCTATTCCATCCAACATGGTCAGAAATGTAGTGGATCAGATCCTCAAAAAAGGCAAAGTCGTAAGAGGTTGGCTAGGAGTAAGTATTCAGAAATTAACGCCAGAACTGTCAGAATCTTTTGGCTACAACTCAACCCGAGGAGTGCTCGTAGGACAAGTGCAGCCTAACTCCCCGGCAAGTAAAGCAGGCTTGGAAACCGGTGATATTATAGCGTATGTTGATGATATTGAAATCACCGATACAAACCAGTTAAGGAATCTGATAGCAAGCAAACAACCTGGAAGCAGTGTAAATGTTCGAATTTTTAGAAAAGGCAAGTTTAAAAATTTTAAAGTTACTCTTGGAGAACTACCCGAGACGGAACAAGTTGCCGGCTCAAAAAGAGAGCGCTCTGAAGGCGTTTTTGAAAAATTAGGCCTTGCCTTGCAGAATTTAACGCCTGAAGCGGCTAGGCAACTCGGCACATCGCGAAGATCCGGAGTAGTAGTCGTCAGAGTTAGACCCGGAAGCATGGCTCAATTAAGTGGATTTGCGCCACAAGATATCATAATTGAAGCAAATGGAAGCGAAATTAATAATCTTGAAGACCTTAATAGAGTTGTAACAAAAGAAGCTTTGCAAAAAGGGGTAAGGTTTATTGTGGAAAATCGTGGGGTCACGAGGTTTGTTTTCCTTAGAACGAGTGATTAATGAATTTACACCCGTTGAGAGTGTTAAAATCTTGTCAAGGGGACTTTTAGGTGTAATTTAAAGTTTTATAACCTTAATTTACAGAAGAATTGGTTCTTTAGAGAGCTAAACTTATCGTCGTTGATGAGCTGAAAAGTTGTATTGTTAGCGAAACGAACAGCTTTCAGCCTATTAAGCCGGTCTTTGTGGAAGCGCGAGCTATTTCAATAAACAAAGTTAATTTTTATTGTTGCGGTTAACTCGTTATTGTTTAGGTTTACTCGGAAGGCATAGTTTTACCAAATCCAAGTTGCTTTCAAAAAATTTTTTTGTAAACACAGAGTCCCCCAGGATGCTCTATAAAATGTGGAAGACGTTAATTTCTTGTCAACTTTCCTGTCAAATCTTTTCAAGTTGTAATGATGTTTTTGGAAAAAGTTGCGGAGTTTTGTAAAACAGCAGTCTTGATTGCCTGGTCATTAGAATGGAAAATTAATTAGTTAGACAGGTTGAGCGAGGTTTCAAGTTGTGACCTGAATAGGTTAGCAAAGGAGTATTTAGACACGTGGGCGGGGATTTATCATACAAAGAGAGCCAAAAGGGTCGATTTGGATAATTTTTTAGCATTTTTAAAGAGTTTCAATGTTCTTTCCCCCAGTGAGGTTTCGAAAAATATTGTTCAGTTGTACATAGACCATCTTGTCAGACTAAATTACTCTCCCGCTACAATAGACAGGCGTCTTGCAACTTTAAAGCATTTTTTTAAATGGCTTTTCAAAAATGGTTATTCTACCTCAAACTGTCTTGATGAAATCAGACTAAGGCTGTCTAAACTGGCGAAACCTTCTTACTTATCTACAGAAGAACTTACAGAGATTTTTGACAATTTAAGCTTGAAGCTTCAGCGAAAGTTAAGTTTTAAATCTATCCAAAACTACGCGGTCTTTGCATTTATGCTCGAGACTGGTTTGAGAGCTGAAGAAGTCAGAAAAATAAAGCTTGGTCAGGTATCCAGCGACCTGAGTTGGATAAAAAATGTTAGAACCAAAGGCACCAAGTTTAGAAATATCTACATTCCCCGAAGAATAAGAGCGATCTTACGAGATTTTTTAATTGCTCGTGACAAATACCTGAAAAAAAGGTTGAAAAAGATTGAAATGCCACAACAATTCCCGCTTTTTATAAGTATCTACAGGAGCAATCCGAAAATTCCTGAAAGTTTTGCAATATCCGCTAAAACTTTATGGAGAATGATTTCTGGTGTATCAACCAGTTTCAAAATTCATCCGCACAAGCTGAGACATACTTTTGCAATGAAACTGCTTGAAACGACAAAAGATATAAGGCTTGTAAGTCAGGCGCTGGGACATAGTGACATTCGGACCACAATGCGTTACACCCAACGAACCGACGAAGAGGTAGCTCAAGCCCTCGAGTCGCTTGCTTTGGGCTCTTTGAGAGGGGAAACTGTGAAAAAAATACCCCAAAACTCCACTTAGAGTCTCGGGATTCGAATTAAGAAAATTTAAATAAATTCGATTCAATGAATAGTCAATGTTTCTCTTAGTAGGCCTCGTTCTGACTATTGCCTGCATCCTAGGCGGTTTCATCATGCACGGGGGGAATATTGCGGCTCTAATTCAACCTAGCGAGTTCGTTATAATCGGGGGAGCGGCTTTTTTTTCCTTTGTAGCAGGCAACAGTCCGGCTGTTGTCAAGGGTTTCATTCCGGGAATTATTCACGCCCTGAAAGGAAGCGGGGTTTCAAAAGATACCTACAAAGAACTTCTTGGTCTTATGGCAGAAATATTTAACGTGATGCGCAAGGAGGGGGTTTTAGGGGTTGAGGGTGATCTTTCAAACCCTCATGAAAGCGCAAGGTTTAAAAAATACCCGAAGGTGCTACATAATCATCATTTAGTTGAAACTTTTGTTAGTTCCTTGCGATTGTTTGTTGACGGTGTAGTAAATGCATTTGACCTTGAAAGATTAATGGACTCTGAACTTGAAGCTCACCACGAAGAGGCGCATGCTTTGCCTTCAGCTGTCACGAACATGGCAGACGCCTTGCCAGCCTTCGGGATCGTCGCCGCAGTTCTTGGGGTCATTATAACGATGCAATATCTTGACCAGCCTCCTACGGTTATTGGACAAAAAGTAGCTGCTGCGTTGGTAGGAACGATGCTGGGTATTTATTTATCTTATGGACTCGTTGGACCACTTGGGAAGGCCATGGACAACGTGGTAAAGGAAGAAGCTGGCCTTTACAAATGCGTTCAAGCCGGTTTAGTTGCTTTCGCGGGAGGTTCGCCTCCTCAGGTAGCGCTTGAGTTTGCGAGAAAAACAATTCCGCCTGTTTTTCGCCCCACATCGGAAGAGCTTGAAGAAATCGTCAAAAAGACCCGTTAGATGGCAAGCCCTGCGGACAAACCTGTAATCGTAATTAAGAAAAAAGGTGGACACCATGGCCATCATGGTGGCGCGTGGAAAATTGCTTACGCCGATTTTGTGACCGCAATGATGGCTTTTTTCTTGTGCATGTGGCTTGTGAATACGGCAGATGTGTCGGTTAAATCAGCGATAGCAAAGTATTTCAAAAGACCGGGCGTATTTGAAGTCGGTTCTGGAACTCCAACTGAAATAGGAGGAGCGGGAATACTGCCGGACGCTTTTGCGCCAACTGATATTGAGGAAGAAGTTGAGGAAGGAACGGTGACAAAACCCAAAAAGTCCATGTTTGAAGAGTCGGAGGGCTCAACTAACCCAGACGCAAAAATCACGGGCACTAAGAAAGAGGGCTTAAAGGAAAAAACCGA
>JANWWW010000037.1 GCA_025055295.1 Deltaproteobacteria bacterium
TATTTGCCACAGCTTTCGGACCCCCTGTTTCTTCGTCCCTTGTTAAAAGCGACCCACGTAGTTGATTCTTTAAAACTTCTCTAACTTCGTCTACAACCTCTGCCTTGACGGGTCCAAGATTGGCAATTCTTAAAACTATGTCAAGTTGCTCGTCCTCAGGGAGCGCTTGAAGGATCTGCGCAGCTTGATCCGGTGTCATTTTGGATAACAAAAAGCTTGCCGTTTGAGGATGTTCGCTTGCTATAAATCCGATCAGTATGTTCATGGGAATATCGGCTAATATTTGTGCTACTGACTCCTTTTTTGCGCCAGTTATGTAATCCAGGAGATTATCAGCATTATCACCAAAAGCGCCGGAGATAACCTCTCGCGCGAACTCCTTGCCGTCAACAAGAACGGTTTTACCGGCCTTGAGCATGTTTCTGAATTCTTTGGCAATTAGAAACTGTGTTTCCCTATCCAATTCGGAAACAGCCATAAAAGCCCTTGAAATTTTTTTAACCTCATGCTCTGATAAATGTTGAAGAATTTTTGAGGCAGCCTCTTTGCCTAATGTCAGTAAAGTCAGAGCTGCTTTCTCAGTCGAAGACAATTCCTTCGGCACCTTGTGTATATAATTTAGATGAGCGTCGACCATGAACAGTTACTGGCTTTATGAGGTTATATGTAAGAATGTGATCGTAAATCAAAAAAAGACAGCGACCTTTGAGTTTTACGGCAAGAAACTTTTTTTGACGCAATATCCGACCAGAAGAGAATACCTATCAGCGGTGTACCTAACATATTTTTTTAATACAAACTCAGTCGCTGTTCCAAAACCAATTTTGGCCTCGAGAATGACTAATACAATTATCTCTGAACATATTGCGGGACAGCCTTTAATTTCTTTGAGAGGAGAAATATTGATCGAAAGTTTAAAAAAATCCATTTTGCTTCTTAACAAAATTCACTCTTTGCGTCCCCGTGTCGAGTTCTTGTTCGCAAAAAGATTGAAAGTGTCATGGCTAGACTACATGTTAGAAAACATCAAAAGGCTCTGTCCTTTCTGGAAAAGGGAATTTAAAAACTGGGATGATTTTGAAAAAGAACTATCTATATTGAAAAAAAAATTATCCAAGGCGAAAGAGGGTGCTTTTCTTCATATGGATTACCAGTCAAGAAATTTAATTCTTTCCGGCAAGAAAATTTACGTCACAGATTTTGAGAGGGCAAGGTATGGTTGTTGTTTGTGGGACCTTGCATCTTTACTTTTTCAGCCTTCGTTAAATTTAAAGATCGAACAAATCGAAGGTTTGGCCGGAATTTATTTGAAAAAGACTGAATATTCGTTTAACGATCTTCTCTGCTGGGCGATATTTCGTTTGGTGCGAGGCGTAGAACGACGACTTCAAACTTTCAGAGAGCCCGGGAGCGAGTACTTCACCTCCACTATGGAGCCCGCATTGTCTGCTCTGATATCGGTTTGCGAAGCTCTTGATTTGCCCAACTTATCTAGGTCTTTTTGTTGTTTGCGGGGCGGATTAATCTACAACTAGAGCTAAGTTTTGCTCATAAAAATATATTTTTCCGGTCTTGGCTCTACTTGATCCCACATAAATATCGACCTGAGGAGAAACTTTCTTGTCTGAGACTAAGACTCTTCCTAAATTAAGATCCTTGCTTATACTCGCGCTATCAATCGAAAAAATCTCGATAAAAACCATCGCCTTGCCATGTTGTGTATTTGAGAACAAAAAAGCTTCTTTGGAGGAAGGTCTGAAACCCCAATATCCATCGACATTCACAAGGGTTCCGATGACTGCCTCATTGTTTTTCAACCTAAGATAAGCCTTTGAAGTTACTGGTATTTCAAGATCAATAACAGTGTCTGGTTTAAGATATTCTTCCAGGTCAGTTACGGGAATCAGCAAAAAACAAAGGTAGACCGGAAATTTTGTTAAATTGTCTTTGGTATCCTTGTTTTCTCCTTGCTCTTCATCGACAAGCCTAAGAGCAAATTCACGAGACAGAAGAATATGAAAACTAAAGCTTTTTCCACTGATTTGACAGTTTACTGTAACGTTGACGGGGAACTCAGAACCTTTTGACGGATTACGCCCAAGAAATCTTGAACCTGAGAAAACTTTTGAGCTGCTTAAAGACAGGTAATAAACAAACCTCCTTATAAGGTACTCGACAAATATATCCGAAAGGTATGTTTTGGTACCAAGAAAAAGCCCCTCGAGAACATCTTTGGATGAATCCGGTATTACAACTGCGTTGATTCCACAACAGTGAAAATATTTGGTTAATCCTTTTGGGGGTTGGCCATTTAATCCTACCTTGTAAGTTATCGTCTCCAACTTAAGACCAAAGCATTCAAAAAGGTACAAAAATTCCTGTTTAAGGAGAATAATGTCATCCGGATTGATTTTGTAATTAATGATACCGCTGAACTTTACCGCATCAGAGGGAATTTTTTCGAGGTAAGCATCCGGTTTCCAAAGCGTAAGGGATACTTCCCCATGTTCATTCATGTAAGTCATTGTACTTCCTCAATAGTGTCCCTATTAAGGACAATCTTTCCACCGGCGGTAACTTATTCAACTCTTCCACAAGTTCCAAAGTGCTCAAATTGCTCGCAACATCATTAAGCAGAATATTAGGCGCTTCCAGACCATCTATTGCGACTGCGAATAAAGCCAGAATTCGTTCCCTTTTCTCTAGGTTGCTAAAGAGTTCGTTTATACCCGTTTTCATTCAAAGGACACAGATGGTTTAAATGAGCACGACCAAAAGTTTTACATTACCAAAGATAAGATAATCCCTGTCTTTTACGAAAGCGTTGTTTTCAACCTTTTCTTTCAAACCTTTTCTTTCAATAAAGGTACCTCTTTCGCTTACTAAATCAAATACTTGTATATCCTTGCCCTGCCCGATATGCAACATTGCGTGCGGCACGCTTACCGAGTCATCTTCTATGACGATCTCATTTTCCTTGCGCAGAGTGGCAGAAGTTATCAAAACCTTACCAGTTCTGAGTTCCAGGCTTTGGCCTTTGCCGTCAATGTTAACTATCCAGCCTCTAAGGACACCCTTCTCTTGTTCACCGAAAATTATTTTGTCTTCCACTTGCTCACTGTCTCTCACTGACGAAGCCTGATAAGATGAGACTTTGGGTTTCATGTCAGTTTGAGGCGCACGTCCATTGATATCGTTTTTTACCTGGCTAGGAATTCGTTGAACAGCATCTCTTTTCTGGCCAGCCTCTTCCGGTTCTGGCTGTGAAAAAACAGGCTTATCTTGTAAGGGTTCATCGGTATCATTCCAGTCGTCATCAAATTCTTCCCCAAATTCATCTTCTAGAGAAAAGTCTTCCTCCTCATCTTCGTCTCCTCCACGGAAAACTTCAGACTCTGCATCCTGATCGTCGCCATTAAAATCAAAATCAAAATCTTCATTGTCTTTGTCGTAAACCTCATCACTGCCGGATTCAAAATCCCGATCATCTTCCTCCATAAAATCAGCCAAAGGGTTTAAAGCTGAAGACTCCTTCGACTGAGAGGACATTGCTCTCGACGCCCTGCCCCCATCAAATGAGTCAACGGTTTGTTGTTTCTCCTGCTCATGAATTATCGGAGCTCCACACATTCTGCAATTTTTTGCCGATGAAGGCACCAAACTCCTGCAACTAGCACACCTTATAAAAGATAACTCCATACCAGTAATCCCATAAAAACAATAATTAATATTATACCACCCGCAAGAACCAACTTTCTGGTCTGAGGGGTTTTAATTTTAGATGAGGACTGTGAATTGTGCGATGCGTTTAAAATTGCGTCTTCCTCGGGAGGGTTTTTGCCTATTTTCTTAAAAAAAACCGACTCATCAGACCTTGAAAAGCATAGTCCAAGTCTGAAATTTTTTCCCAGATCTATTATTCCTGCCTCCCGAAAAAGGATGGCCTTTTTGCCTTTTTCCAAAAATATTCCGTTAACCTTGGTTCCATTCGTGCTGCAATCCTCTATTTCAACGGTCTCCCCATCATCGCTAAGAGTAATTTTACAATGTATTCTGCTAACATGAGGAGCCGCAACCCAGATATCATTCGACGGTTCTCTGCCAACATTTACTGAAGAGCCCGGACGCAAGCAAAGTCTTGCGGGTCTGATTAAATTACTTGACGAAATTACACAAGGATACGCTTCAGTCGTAAAAGTAAAGGTTGACGGAATAACCGAGGTCTTGATTTTGAGGACCTCCTTTAATGTTTCTTCAGAATTTACGGGAACAATTCTTAAGTCTTCGTGAAGGGTAATAACGGCTCCATAATCTATTCCCGTGGTCCCAGAAACAGGCTCAGCGTCCACATAGATCAAATTGGAGCCTTCAACGGTCAGAGCAGCGCTGTCCGTTTGAAGATAAATAACGCACTGGCAAGGCTCAAGATAGCTGAATGATAAAGCATTACTCTGGTCTGACCCTATTTTAACGGCTTTTAGGGAATAACATGAAACAATAGCAGTTTCGCCTTTTTCAAAAATAACGAGAGCTGGAAACTGGGAAGAATGATGAAAAACTTTCTTAAAAAAATTCCCGAGATTTGGCTCAGCCTGATTGTGGACAAGGTCTATGTCTAGAGAATAAAAATTAATCTTTGCGTCCCCTATGGTTAACTGAGTAAAACTATTTTGATAAGATTCCGTTTCTTGACTAAGGACTTTGAAATTACTACCGTGAAGCTTAAAGACTTTCACAGCGTTATCGCCTATTTTTATCTTGGTTATAACATCTTTTGAAAAAGTCACCAGTTTGTCTTGGTTGTCAATTACTTCACAGAGAAACATAATTTTTGTATATTACGATAATTATTTTAATAGTTAGTTTCTTTATAGCTTAAATTTTTTTATATTCGTTGAAATGAAATCTTTGCTTTTGGTTGATGATGACATAAATTCAGTTGAAGTTACGAAATGCTTGTTTGAGCAGGAAGGATATGATTGCGATACTGCTCTGAGCTACGAAGATGCTCTTCAGAAAGTAGCAGAGAAAAATTTTGATTTGGCAATAATTGACCTGAGAATGCCCGGAATTGATGGTAACCAATTAATCAAGGAGCTGAGGACAAAGTTTTCTTTTCCCATTATCGCTTTTACCGCTCTTGACACCTTTGAAATTCAGGAACAGGCCATTGAAAATGGGGCGAATTGCGTAATTACAAAGCCTTGTTCCCCTAAGTTGCTTTTGGACACAGTGGAGAAACTTTTAAGCAGTGAGTAGCATTCGTAAGTGAACCGCGTAATTAAGTTTTTTTTTTAGCCTCGTTAATCATCAGCGCGCTCGCAGGTATTCGGCTAGCTCCTTTGGCCTCATCAAGTTCCGCGAGAGAAGTTCATGTAGCATGGTTGATTTGCGAGAATAAAACCAGCTGGTTGTTTCCAACGCGCTTTGATCAGCCGGTAAGCAAGCCTCCTTTATACCACTGGACAGTTTGTCTTGTTTCGAGGTTTTTTGACAAACAACCTGACATTTTCATCGCTAGGCTAGTAAGCCTGATATCATTAGCAGCGGGTATTGTTTTTTCGCTCTTGTGCCTCAATTCCTTGAACTTTAAGAGTGTGATGTCGACTTTACTTTTCTTTCCCATAATAGATGAGGCTCTTGACACGAAAGTAGATGCGTTTAATTTTTTTATGGTTTGGTTATGCTTCTATTTATACAGTAAAATTCCGTCATTTTTTATGGCATTTTTTTTGTCCTTTTTGCTTTTTTTCTCGAAAGGGCTGTTTTCGATTTTCTCATTCTTCTTTATCGTTCTGGCGCTTAAAAGAGAGACATCGCTCATACGAACAGTTACATTGGGTTTTGTGCTAGGTCTTCCCACACTCTTTTTTGGAATTTTGAATGTGGGTAACACGGGCACAAAATGGCTTGTTCACGAAACTTTCATAAGATTTGTTGGCGACGGCTCAATTAATCCATCTCCGTTTTATTACTATTTTCAGAAACTTCTTTCGTATCTGCCGGTCAATATTGCGCTAATTTACGCTGCTTTCTGCCACAAAAACCTAGTCAACAAAAGGCTTTTTTTATGGAGCATGCTTTTCGTTTTCATTTTGTCCCTGAGTTACGGCAAACGGGCCAACTATCTATTGCCTATTATTCCATTTATGTCGCTCGTGTGCGAGGAAAGTTTTAGAAATTTATTTCAAAAACTTGATTTGACACGGCGTAGACAAACAATAACTTTTTTTAGATTGACAGGCATAGCTTTGTTCACATTAGGTTTGTTGTACTACTTTGTTGTTTCTTTGCCGCTTCTAATCGACTATCACCGGATTGATGTCATTACGACGGTTTTTTTTAACAATCAGCTTTATTTTTTCGCGCTTTTTCAATGGTTCTTGCTGAGCAGAATACTACCCATGAGAGAAATTTTTAGAATTTTTACGTGTTTTCCTTTTTTGTTCATCATTCTTTCGACCGGAAAAAACATCTGGGAGTATCAAAAAAAAAGTGTCGATCTATTGGTCAATTTTACCCGTCAAAACTGTGATGTCTTGGGTGTGAAAAAAAATCCATTCGATGAAAGGATCGATATACTGATCACTCTCCTTCGTGAGAATATAATTAATTCATCTGAATACTCGAAAGCCAACTGTATCCTCGCACCAAAAGACACCGTCATTGAAGATCATGTGAAAATTTATGAAGAAAAAGAAATAGCCGTGTTTAAGAAAAAGTGAACGCATTTGCTAGACGGTGAGACAGTTTCTTATGTCTGGTATGTAAAGTTGTTTGTTCAACATCTTTAATAAGTCGTCTAACTCAATTGTTTCTACCTCGATAAAATTGCTTAGAAACTGCTTGTCGTTGTTTGTCCACCCGCTGACTGAGACTAGAAATTTGTCATGGACCCAGATGATAGGAAGGTGGTCGTAGTATAGAAAACTAAACCTTAAAGACATTTTTTCCAAGGTCATGAGAAATTTTTCCGGTACATGAATTATTCTTTGACTTAAAGCTTCAAAAAAAAGTTTGTCTTCATAAGGAAGCTTGCTTTCAAACAGAACTGGTATTTTTTCAGGAGCTTTTAGTAGAGAATAAATTGTCTGGAAATTCCAGGGCAGAAAAGAATTTGACAATGCCTTTAACAATCTATATACAGCATCGCTCAACTCCCTTTTCCAATCACTAAGATAGTAAGCAAACAGCAGATCTGTTAATTCTCTTTCCGACCTTAATTTTAGTAAAGGGGGGAAATAACATTTAGGCAAGGGTAATTCAGACTTTTCATTCGTTATAATAATCATTAAAGGTTTCGTCGCGATCTGATTGCCATTGTTCTGCTGAGTTTCCAAAGTTCGACGAAATTTACTTAATAAAATTCTTGAACCTAGAAAAGAACCCGCAAAAATTGGAGCCACTATCAAAAGCAAAACATTAGGATCTTTGCGTATGTTAAATGCAGGAACTCCAAGTATTGCCAAAATTACCAAAAATTTAAACATAATTTCTAAGTATGCTTAATCGCGTAATTCAGCATAGTAGCCTTACATATCAAATCGGTTAAACAAAAATTAAGTCTGTCATATTTAAAATTGTGTTTGAAATATAAACATTCTCTTTAGCTCTTCCGACCACATGACGATATGGAACACCCTTTTCAAATTTTATGTCCTCGCTCTCATTAAAGCATAGGGCATAGCATGCAAGTATGGTGGAGTGGCGTTTATCGATGTTCTGCCCGGTAAAGAATTCTTCATATCGCGAAATTATTTCCCTTGTTTCCCCGTCACACGTCAATTTTTGAAAAACTTCGAACAATTCTCCTCCGTTCATAAGAATTTCATTTACGCTTAGCGCTCTTCCAAAATCATGGTCTTTGAACTGTTGAATGAAAATCTGTCTCAAAGGTTCAAAGAGCGAATAAGTCTCATGTGATAATCCTTTCGAAGTGGTTTCCATAGATTTTCTTACGGCAGTTTTAAATTTATGTCGGATAAAACTGACGGCGCTTTTACCAATTAACAACCCCACCAAGTAAGACAGGGTGATTGAAACAAAGAAAAATAAAAGTGTAACGAGGAGATTTTTTAAAAAAGCCTTTGTCTCAAGATCCACAGGAAACTTTTCAACTGGTCTAGTAATCGCATCAACTATCCTTGACCACTGCTCTGAAAAATATTCCGATAGGGCAATTTGGAGTTCCGCTTCATGTTCGAAATAATCCTGTTCAGATAGACTTGACGTAAACAAGGGAAATAACAGTGCTAGGGAGAATAAAGAGACATAAAAAAGGTGCCTAAAGTTCACAAAAGTTATACAATAATCATAACAGTTTTTAGCTAACTAGTTAATTAAAAAAAGTGTTAAGGGCTTTCTTGTTGGGTACTTTTACTTTTGTGTGTCCCATGTGGTCTTCACCCGATAACCCGGGAGGAGGGTTTACTAGCGAATTTTTCAATCGTGACAGCGTTCAATTGCCGGCTCCTAAAATATTGGACCCGGGAAAAAGGGCTAGTCAAATTAGTGGCTTCATACCATTTCATTCAAGTTTTACGAGGAGAAGGGGTCTGGGACCTCTTTTCACAAATTCAAGTTGTGGAGGATGTCATTTGAACAATGCGAAAGGCCCGGTGGATGTTCAGGCTCAGGGAGTATTTGGCTCAAGCACCGTTGTAATGATTGGTTTTCGAAAGCCAGATGGCAAAATAAGACCCCTTCGCGAGTGGAATGGGCAAATTCCTCTAGGGGATAAGAGGTTTGTAAGAGATCTCGGAATTCAGCTAAAGAGAATAAAAGATGAAAGCTTCACCCTCTCAAATGGTCGAAGAGTAACCCTTTACAAAAATGTTATAACTTTAAATCCCAGAACCAGAGCCTTGCGCAGAAAATTGTCTCCCCAAAGGGGAGAGAGGCTTGTGATGTCGTTGAGAATAAGTCCCCCGATGGTTGGAATGGGACTAATTGAAGCGCTTCCAAGTGGTGTCATTCTAAATAGGGCTGACCCTTTTGACAATGATCGAGACGGGATCAAAGGTTTTGTCAATCTAGTAAAAGACGTTGATGGCAACACTAAGATCGGAAGGTTCGGATTCAAATCTCAACATCCATCCTTAGAGCGTCAAATCGGTTTCGCCTTATTTGCTGAAATGGGAATAGAAAACAAGTACTTTAAAAAATCAAAAAAAGAAATCTCCGACTTGACCTTCAAAGAGCTTGTAGATTACCTGAAATACGCAGGCATCCCGAAACCAAGAATTCAGAATCGAGAAAGATTTTTGCAAGGGTACGATATTTTTGTCAGAATAGGCTGTGAAAAATGCCATGCAAGCAACCTGACGATAACGGGATACGAGGAACCTGAATTTAACGATGAAACGATTAGCCCTTTTTCCGATTTTTTGTTGCACAATTTGGGAGCAAAGATGTGTGACGATTTTAGTCAAGGTCTTGCTAGTGGTTGTGATTGGAGAACGACCCCTCTATGGGGTTTAGGGCTCTCAGGAATTGAAAACGGAAGACAAGGAAGGCATTTCTTGCATGACGGGCGAGCAAAATCAATCGAGGAGGCGATACTGTGGCATGGAGGAGAAGGTCACAGTGCGAAAAACCAGTTTTTGGGGCTGAATGCGGATGAATTAAATTTGTTGCTCGAATTTTTGCGCTCTTTGTAAAAAAATACACGACGTGGCTAAAGCACTTAAATATGTTATCAAGGGGGAGGGAGCACGAACAGCTGTGTTCGTGCATGGTCACAAGGGCAACATACACTCACTAACGCCAGTAGCAACAGTTTTTGATGAATTTAAAAAGGTTTTTATAGAAGCCCCTCTGCGTATTTCAGCCAATGAGTATTCTTGGTACATCACTTATTCCGATGCACATTTTTTTGAGAGTAAGCAACTTCTCTTAAACACAGTCGCACTAATTACGAGCGACATAGGGTCGACCGTTTTCGTAGGCTTTTCGCAGGGCGGTGTAATGCTAACAGAATTACTTTCAGAGCTAGAACTAACTAAGCTTGCAATTTTGTGTTCTAAAGTTGAAAATCCAGAGTTACACGCGTTTCAAGATCCGGTTGACTCGTGGCTATTCATGTATGTAAGCCTTAATGATCCCATAATACCTGCTGGTCTTGGTATTGAAAGTTTTATGGTCTTGTCGAAAGTTTTTAAAAAAAGCTTGCTTTCGACTGATTTTTCAAAACACAAATTAAGCGCTTGGGGGTTGCGTATGCTCAAGAGGTGGCTCCAGGAACTTTAGTTTGATTAATAACAACTGGAAATTAAACCTCCAAATTTAAAACAACCGAACTATTCCAGATCTGTTTTATAAGTTACCGCCTCTGCAATTTCTTAATCTATGCTTGAGAACTGAAAAAACAAAAAAACAAGTTTTTTGCAAAAAGAATTAAAAGGTTGTTTTTAAAAGAATGGGCTTTTGACAAGGGTAGGTAAAATGAATTATACCTTACCAATACTTTTAGATCTCAAAGCGGAATGTCTTTTTTTGGTGATCGGCTTTATGCTTAATAAAGCGTCTACTTAAAAAACATCATTCTCTAAAACCAGTGAATTTAAATCATCTGAGATTTTAACCAGAAAAATTTCATCACCTCGGCAGTTTTAGGCGCTAGGGTCAGCAAACTCAATGGCTTGCAAATTTTATTTTCGATATGACATCCAAAGAGCGGGTTTTTTGAGTGAATTTCGCAAAAAACTT
Source organism: Deltaproteobacteria bacterium (assembly GCA_025055295.1). GTDB lineage: Bacteria > Bdellovibrionota_C > UBA2361 > JANWWW01 > JANWWW01 > JANWWW01. The sequence goes on from JANWWW010000037.1 coordinate 10,708, forward strand.
GTATTCTCAATCACCCATTCCAAAAAAAACTGTTTTTACAGTTCAATAAACGGTATTTTTTGTTAATATTTCGATCATGAAAAGATACACCAGTTTACCAGAAGTTCCTAAACCAGTCGGTCCCTACTCCATTGCTGTTGAAGCTAACGGCTTTTATTTTCTTTCGGGTATTATTCCTCTTAAAAAATCAAGCGACACAAATGACTACGTCATTCCTGAAAAATTTTCAGATCAACTGAAGCAGGTTTTTGAAAACCTCAAAGCAGCTTTAACTAGTCTTGGTTTAGATAAGACACATGTTGTAAAAGTAACGATTTTCCTCACGGATCTTAATACTTTCTCAGAGTTGAACGCATTCTATGAGAATTTTTTTGAGAAAGGGTTTCCTTCAAGAACTACAGTTGAAGTATCGAGATTGCCAAAAAACGCCCAGATTGAGCTTGATTGCATTTGCTGTAAACACCCTTAAGATAACCTTTTTATCAAAGCCATAACCTAACCTGACCATCTGCTACGGCTACCTAAGGGGCAATGATTCTTTAACTTTAGTCAATTCGTTTTTAACGATAATTTGCCCATAAATGAAAACTTTCTTAGCATGGCGTTCCGGAAAAACTTTCTTCAAGACGAAGGTAAATACGTTAAAGAACGAAAAGTTTTTATTAACTTTCATTTAACGCTTTTTATCTGGTGCTTGACAAAGATTTTCTAGCGATCAAGAATTTTTATTATCGTTTTGTGAGCTAAACCATGGGCGCTTTTTTTCCCTTACGACAGCCTTTTGGGTCTTTTAGTTGGTGCCGAAATCGAACTGATTTAAATTTCAGTTATCCGAGTTCTTTTGTCGTCTGATTTGCTAACTCCTGTCGACTCATGCCATTATCGCCGTCGGCATTGGCGTCTTGTGACACAGTTTTGCCGAGAAAGTGCTTAGTTTTAAGCCTTGCTTCTTTCTCGGTTGAAGCTGACCGTAGGAAATATAATTTAGCGCGTCTTACTTTCGCTTGGGACACAAACTCAACTTTAACGATATTTGGAGAGTAGATTGGATAAGTTCTTTCTACCCCAACGCCGAACGAAATTTTTCTTACTGTGAAAGACCCATCCGGATTATTCGGTTTTTTTATGGCGATTACAATTCCCTCAAAGACCTGAACCCGCTTTTTGTTGCCTTCAGTTATTAAATAATTCACCCGTACCTTTGATCCCACCTTTAAGTTCCTCAGGAAATCCGGAACCGATTTAGTTAAGCTTGCCAGCCTTTTTTTTACGGTTAGAAGTTCAGCCTCTGACATAACGGGAACCTGCCAGCCAAAAAGTTTACCAAATAGATCGACTTGATATCAAATTTTTCATAACATAAAAATGTGAGCTTTAAAGGCTTCAAGCATCTTCAATATCAACTTAAGAAAATGAATGTCATTTTGAAACGAGAAAAAATTCACGTGGGCAAAAGTTGGTCTGTTCAGTATGGAAAATATTCGAAAGATGGCAAGACATTTATTATCATAAGCCCTTCCGTGTCAGACACGGTTGTGGCTGAGGTAGTTGAAATGGCTCTCGAGGATGTCGAAAATCTGTCTAAAGTGACATGATCCAAAGTAAAGCTAAAGAAAAATGCCTTCTTATAGAAGATGACCACGAGTTTGCTTCTTTTATCGCTTCGGTTCTGGACCCTTTTTTTGAGTTGGTGCATGTTGATTCGCTGGAGAGCGCATTCTCTGAAGTTCAAAGACAAAGTTTTGATTTGTTTGTTTGCGACTATCAGTTAGGGCATGAAACATGCGAGCCTCTTATTTCGTTCATTAGAGGAAATGAAACCACTCAATTCATTCCTTTTTTAGTTTTATCGGCTTTAGCTGAAGTTCCTATCGTAGTAAAACTTTTTGAACTTGGTATAGATGATTTTGTTTCAAAAGGAAGCACTGTTGATGAAATACGAGCGAGAATTCTGTCTGCTAAACGAGTGCGCGATTTGTATTACAGGGCAAACAAAGCCCTTCAAGAAAATAAAAACCTAAAAAATTTGGCGGGCGTTGACAAAATAATAGGAGACTCGAGCCATTTTATATCTCAACTTCAGTTGGCAGAAAAGGTTGCAACCTCTGATGTTCCTATTTTGATCTTAGGCGAGACAGGGGTTGGGAAGGATGTTTTTGCAAGGTTCATTCATGAAAAAAGTCAAAGACAAGCTTCGCTTGTGTCGATAAATGTCTCTGCAATCCCTAAAGATTTGATTGAGTCAGAGTTGTTTGGTTATGAAAAAGGCGCGTTTTCGGGAGCATCTGGGCGCAAAACAGGGCTTTTTGAGCTAGCCAATAAAGGCACACTGTTTTTGGACGAAATTGGCGATATGCCTCTTGAGCTTCAACCGAAGCTTTTAAGGGTTCTGCAGGACAGAAAAATAAGAAGGTTGGGGGGAACATCTGAAGTAAGTGTGGATTTTCGACTGATTTGCGCAACCTCGGTGGATCTAGAAGAGAAGATTTCCAGAGGAGAGTTTAGGCAAGATCTTTTTTACAGGATTAACTTAATTACACTAAAAATTCCACCCCTCAGGGAAAGGAAATCGGATATCCCCAAACTAGCTGAATATTTTCTTGCTTGTGCCGAAAATAGGTTTAATTTTGGAAAAAAGACATTTTCCCAAAGATGTCTCGATTGGCTGTTAAATCAAAGATGGAGAGGTAACGTAAGGGAGCTGGAAAATACTGTTTATCGGTTATACTTAACTTCTGATTCAGATGTTATAGATATTGATGGCGATCCTGTCCTTCAATCGGAGGAAGAGATCGTCGATGAGCACAAGTCTGTATACGTGTCTACGGGTACTTTAAACCTTGAAACACGGATAGAACTTGTTGAAAAGGCTTTATTCAAAGAGGCCCTTCAGATTGCAAGAGGAAATAAATCTAAAGCTGCGCAACTTATTGGGATTTCTCGTGTTACATTTTTGCAGAAGCTAAAAAAATATAACATTTCCGATTTCTTTTAAATCAAATTCGTAGCTAATTATTTAAATCGGGCTCGAATTAGCATATTGTGCGTAAGCGTCTGTTAGTGCTTTCAAGCGGATTAAAACTAAATCAAGCCAAACAATATCAAAGTTTCCTTGTCAAAGATTATGTTGTTGCGTCGGTCAGAGATACCTAATCAGAGTTTAAAACGGGCCAACAGTTAGCGCACGGGGTCAAAACGTGCTGTTTCCACGATCTCTTTGACAAATTCTTCGATGTCTATGCCCTCATACTGTAGCGCTTTCGGAACTAAACTTGTTTCGGTAAAGCCGGGTAAGGTGTTGACTTCAATCAAAAATGGCTCCGTTGTCCATATAAAGTCAATTCTACAATACTGTCTAATTTTAAAGAATTTATATAGTTTGAAGCTAATATTTTTTAAAACCTTTTTCTCTGCGCTATTCAAACTGCTCGGCAAAAGAAACTCTGTCAAGCCGGGTGTATATTTATGCTCGTAATCATAAAAAGTTCCTTTAGGTCTTATCTCGATCGGCTCAAGGCATCGAGAGTTTACGACTGCCACAGTGACCTCTTTTCCTCTAAGGTACTCCTGATACAGCACTTCGCTATCAAACTGACTTGCGATCTTAAGCGCATTTTCTAATCCGATTTTGCTGGTGACAATTGACACACCAACAGATGAACCTTCTCGGTTTGGTTTAACAACTAAAGGAAATTTCGTTTTTGCGGGTTTTGAAAGTTCGAATAGACAAGTTTCCGGTATGCTGAAACCCAATGATTTTGCCAGCATAAGGCTTTTAAATTTATCCATGCACAAAGCGCTTGTAAAAGCATTGGAGCCCGTGTATGGTATTTCGAGAGAGTCAAGTATGGCTTGCAATCGACCGTCCTCGCCAAACTTTCCATGAAGCCCATTTATTACGCAAGAAGGTTTAAAGCCTTTTAACGTTCTAATCAGCTCGTCAACGCGATCGATAATCATAAGTTTGACACTTTTAAAGATTTTTTTTGCGATACGATAGAAGTTTCCGCTGGTTTTGATTGATATGTCCCGTTCGCTGCCAAAACCTCCCCCGACAACCAAAACCTTCTTATTTGACATCCTAAATAATTTTTGTGTAACACTTTTATTTTAATCATGAGGTTTCAGCTAAGGCAGGTTATTTTTGCATTAACACTATTTTTTCTCATGGTAATTATTGGTTATGTGTTGAGGACGTATAGCCTTTCCGAAATCCTAAAAGAGTTAAAAAAAATTTCTTTGTTTGATTTTTTAGTAATTGTTACGTTAGTCACTGTAAATTACCTCGTACTATCTTTAATTGATTATGTCGCATTAAAGACTGTCCTGCGCAACAATATAAAGTTTAAAATAGCATTCTCTTCATCTTTTGTGGCAAACTCCTTTAGCTACAATTTGGGGGCTCCGCTCGTTGTTGGAACCTTTTTCAGATTTAGGATTCTCAGCTTGGCGGGCATTTCAATGAAGCAAATACTTGACGCAATAATATTGGTTTCATTTCATTATTGGGTAGCGTTAGCAGTCTGCTTTAGTATGATTAGTCTTGTTACGTCGATTTTAGGTTATCAGAGTATTTTTTCGCCCACAATTTCTAGTGTTATGACATTAGTTTCAACAGGCGGTCTTGTTTTCTATTTCTTTTTTCTAGAAAAACGAAGGATCTTCAAGATATTCAACCTCAAGTTTTTAACTCCACCTCGACCCGTTATTCAAAAAATTTTGCTAGTTTGCATTTTGGATTGGCTGACACATTACTCAGTGTTTTATTTTTGCATTCCGGGTCACTCTGTAAATTATCTTGAACTCGCTGTGCCTTTTTTGTTAAGTCAAACAGTCGGGCTAATTTCTCACATCCCGGGAGGTTTCGGCGTTTTTGAATCAGTTGGATTTTTAACTTTGAAAAATATAATCAAACCAGAGGCTTTAATTGCTGGAATGATCGTCTATCGTTTATTCATGTATTTTGTACCGCTTTTAATTGCTGCGGTTATTTATTCTTTATTTGAACTCAAGGCTGGCAAAAACCGTGATAGTCAGTTTTAGGAAAAAATTTTTGAGCCGGGAGGGATTCGAACCCCCGACCTAGAGATTAAGAATCTCCAGCTCTTCCGCTGAGCTACCGGCCCGTTAAGACTATATTCTAAAAAAATTTTTTGAGAATTAACAAAATAAGACAAGCCTATTTTAAAATTTTGCCAAAAGTTACCCATAAAGCAACAATTAACGTGTCGTGTAGACTGTTAAGATATTTTCATAAGACAGTTCGTTAGGTATTCAAGATCAAGGTGATACGAATTCGCCACTGTGCCTCAACCCCCGCATCGCGCTCATTCTTTCACGATTAAGTGAGCGCGAATTACCGAACTTGAATTGCCAAAGCTGATAGACGAAGAACAGCGAGCCATTTCCTTGGTTTGCCAAAGCTCAACTGATAATTTGATTTGATAATTATAGAGTTTTCTCTCTCGGTACTAGTAACCTCTTTAGATTCACTAAACAAAATTACATTTGTTGGAAGACTGTA
>JANWWW010000038.1 GCA_025055295.1 Deltaproteobacteria bacterium
ATGTTTAAACTTTCTTTCAGAAAGTCCAAAAAGACATGTGCGTTAAAGATATAGTCCGCTTTTCGGGTTGCTTTAAGCAATTTAAGGATTTCAATTCTAAGACGCGGAGGTATATACTGTAGTTTATTCATAAATGCTTGATGGAAGTCGTCTAATAATACCGATACGCGAGCAGCCAAAAATAAGAAATCCAAGTCGGGTGAAAAATCTCGTATATCAGCTTCGTCGACCATTCCAGAAACTGTTCGGATAAATTCCTCACGGCTAGCTTCGATTTCACAACCAATAGCCTGTAATAGAAATGAAATAAAGCAAGACTTCTTATCTGTATCGCAAACTTGACCAACAATTAGCGGGATCAATTCACTTCTAAAACTGATAGGTGGAATTAGTAACGACCTCTTCCTTCCTTTGTCATCGTTCAGCCAAAGGTAGTCTAAACTATCTGTGCTGTCTGCGATCTGAGCTTCTGATAGTTCTTTTCGCCCTATCGAACCGATACCGTAATGAATGTCACAATCTTTTAAAATTTTTTCTTGTAATCTAGATACAGCAGACAAATATTCTTCTGGACGTTCATATGCTTCAAAGTTTTGCATTTTATCGTGTATAATAGATTATAGCAGAATTAAGATTTGATATAAATAACCTAGAAAATATTTATTATTTTGGCAGGGCGAGTAATAACGTGGTTCTGGGACTCGGTGGTTGGTAATCTAAGTAAATCAACTGGCTTGTTGTTTTCACTGCAATTAAATTTACCGCAAATAATTTTTCAGGATTTTTCGAAAATTTCTGTTAATAGCAATCTTGTTCGGAAGATTTGTTTTGGAAAAAAGGTCGTATTGAAAAGTATGATTTTCTCGCCATATTTGCGAAAAACCTAAAAGCAGTCTTTCGGAATAACGTTGAATTTATTGACGAAGGGTTTTAAAACCAATTTTACGGGCAAGCCTCAGAGCTTAATTTAATTGATGAACTTACAATAATCTTCGTGTAGTCCCCATCTTCAAAAAGGCATCAAGGATTGAAGGTCTTTTTGTTAGGTGCCTTTTACAAGGACTGCCTTTTCCGAATATCATAAAGATGCATACCTTAATAAATTGTAATTTGAGCGGGGTTTAAATCTCACCCCAAAATGCTAAACAGATGATAAATTGAGTGAAAACTTTTTTAAACTCCAAAGAAGAGTTATAATAATAGTTATCTCGTAAGGGTGAAGCATGTTTTGACGCTTTCGAACAAATCGAGGAAAAAAGGATTTGCTGCTTTCTGGGCAATGCTGGTCGCCTTTCCAGCGGTTCTCATATTTACAAGTTTTGTGAACATATATCTTCAAGATTTTCAAGTGAGAGAAGAAGCTTTTCATGTTGCTCAACAAGTGAAATCAGTGCTACGGAGTTTCGGATCAACGGACGACCTATTCAGTTTTTTAAGGAGAGAGTATGGTAGCAGGTTTAGTGTCCAACAAAATGACATTTCAAAATCAGCTTTCACGATAAATTTTGGACGAAAAATCGTACAATTCACGATTGATAGGCGTCCTAGGAACGCAGTAATCGTTCTTGGAGGCGGGGAATATGTTGCCCCTTTAAAGCATGTTCACCTCGATCCTGAAGTGTGGTTACGAGAGATCAATGGTTTTTCAACGTTTCGCAACGTGGTAGCCATTTCCAGCAATCGTAACAGAGATAGTGGAGAATATCATTTTGTTGATAAACCTGTTGATCAATTCCCTTACTGGTCAGGACCCAGAGTTTTTGCCCGTTTAAACAGTGCGCTTTGGGAACCGGTTAGGACCCGTATCAATAACAAACGTTACCCATCGTCAGTAATTAATCGGTGTTCAACCCCAATTAACTCAAGAACTTGCAGATTCAGTCAGGAAGACATTTGTCAAGAGTGTCCGTTACGTTCCCTTTGCGACAATATTCGGTCATGTAGTGAAAAAAGAGAGTGCATGAGGAAAGCGTATGAGGATTGCGTCAAGAGATCACTTGTTGGCCTTGCCACTTATCACGGGCAAGGATGTTCAAACCCTAACTTTACAGCCATGAAAGTATTGGCAACCAACTTGTGGTATTATTATAGTTCTGATCCCAGGAATAGAATTCTTGTTTTAAGCGGCCCAGCTGATTATTTCCCCCAAGGAGGTTGGGACAACAACAGGAAAGGTAAGCCATACCCTTTATTCAGATTCAAAGACACTCCTCATCCAATAGCAAAGGCAAGAGGAACCATAATCCAAAATGCAACAGACGTTGAAAGAGGGCCCATAGATCAGGATTGTGTACTCAGTCTTTACAACGATGTCAGGGATTTTCTAAGAAGAAAACAAGCCGGTATGCCTACGAATTTAAGCTCCGAACCTCATTACTTTATTCCACAGCCTTTGCCCCTGCTTGTGGTTAGAAACTTATCTGAGAGAGACCGCTTAACATTCATGCACGGGGTGCGACAAATGCCGGCTTTAGCGTTTGACACAGAAGATGGAAGGCGTGTTCTTAAAAGGAGGTACATTGAACAGTTAACAGTGCCTGAAGCAATTTTTTCTCAGGTTGCCAAGCAGAGACATTTTCAATTTGATCTCATAGCCGATTATATTGCAGACGAGATAAAATCGATATCTAACAAGCCCTTGGATATATTTTTTATTTTAGGAGATTTCCCTTGGTTTACATTAGGTGATAGATATCGAAGTCATGCTGATGAAGTTGATTGTGCTAGGTCGGTTACGAACGTATTTGGGTTCCTGAAGGTGGAAAGAACTTTTGATCGAGGTAGAGTAGGTCAGCAGGCAGTTTTAAGACCCCAGGTCGTTTGCGAAAATTTCAATGTCAACAGAGCTTTAAATTACTATTTTAACAGGCTTGAGGAAAATTTAAGGGAGATTAATAATGCAATCAAAGGCTCAGTGAAAGCCAATGTTTTTTTCATTATCCCTAGAACCGAGGGATCTTACCCTTCCCATAAAAATGAAGAGTTTAATTGTTCTAGCGTTAGATGCCGGTCTTTTGGTGACGAGTCTATCCGATTTGCAAGTTTTCTCAACAATAAACGCAAATCATTTAACAAATTGAACGTGGTTTTAATCCCTGTTAACGATCCTGGAACCTTAGCTTACGAATTATCGGTATTGCTCCCTCATTTCATTGAAAGTCAGCGTGTTTCAGCGCGAATTAGCTAATAAAAAAAAATCTTTTCAGGGGATAGCTGGTATTGAGTTTGCTCTTTTTATGGTAGCCGTTACCCCCTTCATTTTAGGAGGCATTGCTTATTTCAACTGGCTCTTTTACTTGAAAGAAATATCAATTCTTGAACACTCATTGGTTACTATGATGCGTCCCGTAGAAGAACGGTTTTTCGAAGTCAATTGGGAAGGAATAAACCTGCAAATGGACCAAGCAAGGCTTCTTGAGCTGAGTGATGCGACGATAGAGGGTTTTCAGCGTATTATCCAGCAAAAGGGTTTGCACAACAATTTCTCACTTTTTTTCTCCATTTCCCTGTGGCGAGTTGATTACAACCCTCAGACTGGACAAGCAATTAATCTTACTGGTTTACATCAAAGAGAGGTTAATTTGGGACAACGCGAGAATTTCTCTAGAAGCTACATCCAGTATATTAATGAATTGCCCCGAATTTTAGAAAGATCTTTCTTAACACGGCCTAGCCGTGTGCCTCTAGGAAGTATACCAGTGCATTACAATTTTGGGCCTACTATTTTTGGTAATGTGGAGGAAATCGCATTTATGCCGAACAAGTATATTTTGTCATATTTTTTGGGTGTAAGGCCTAGGTCAGCCGCATTTAGGAGACTGCAAACTGTTTTGAGGTATTTTGTTCGTGAAGTCAATCTTGATTATGTGAGCGCAAGGGTTCTTCCTTTGTCGTGATTTTCAAACCATCAGACACAAAAGGCGATCTTTAAAAAATACTTAATTGGATAGCGGTTGCCGGCAAATAAGATGGGTGCAACTACCTCGCTTATTGTCATCAAACGCAAGGAGCTGGATGACTTTTTCAAACGAAGTCATCAGCCTTGACGGAAAACTCGACTTTTCCACAAAATTCAGCAAAATGCTAAAAATTCCCTGTTAGAAAATATTTAAATTTTTGCCCTTGTTTTTAAAACTAAATTTTCCGAATAGCCCAAAATTATTTAATCCCAAACCTCAAAAAGACCGTAAAAAGAGATCTCTTTTATTTTTTAGCTATTTGGCACGATAGCCGGAAAGAATTTTCTAAAATGAATTTTTGAAAATTAATTTGAATGGAAATTAGTTTAGTGCGCGGCTTCATACCGAGAGGTAATTAATAATTGAATCAAAACCGGTTGAAATAACCTGTGAAAATTCCCGCAGAGCCAAATTTTTCGTGACCTTGTTGATAAACTCAACTTTGCCATAAAATTTAGGTAAAGGTTAACAGCAAGCTATTACCAAAGCACTGAATTTTTCGACAATTTTGAGGATCCAATTTTCGAACGATCCCTTTTGTGTTATCTTTGTGGCGATGAATTTTATCGCTTTTTATTCAAGCCAACAAAAATTGAAATAATTTATTGACGGTCTTTTTTGGATCAATTATTTTCATAACAGATAATAAAGGACTTGTGGGTGATGGAACATTGTTCATGATTTATTTTTTGAGGAAACTAGAATCTATGTAACTTGTTGTTGTTTCACAATAATATACTTTCATATTTGATTAATACTTTTAGAGAAGTATATAATAAGAGTAGCTATGTGGAATGTTGATTTTCGGATTGAAGAAAACCGCACGGGTGTGAAGGTTCCATGGTCAGCCAACTGGTATGGAAGGATATTGTCTGGTGTCGTAGGAATTATTTTTGGTTTATCAAGTGCTATGGCACAGTTGGATAGCTCAAAAACAACAGATCCAAAACCATATCCTGTTAGATCAGGCTCAAGTAGTCCGGTAGAGCCAATTACTCAGGGTGATGGCAAGCCTCTTTTAGTTTCACGGACTGAAAGCCCGCAAGATAATGAGGGACTATTGGGATTGATTGCGTTGGGAATTTTTGCGGGTGGTTTAGGTTTTGCGAAGTACCTCACAGAGCGTAAAATCATTGAAGAACTTAAAAACACCTGTAAAGTTAGTAAAAATTAATGACAGTTTAATATTCGCATAAATATCAATTGACACCTGGGGCATGTCTTGTTGGTGAGTGGTAATATGCGTGGCTGTAACAAAATGACATGAAAAGAGGCTTTGACCTAAGTTTAAGTTAGTTATCGAAAAGATACAATATCAAAACAATGAATTTAGCGCCGTGATTTCAAACCAAATTTTCAGACAAACCCTTGAATTCGTTGAGTATCGTTTATATTTTTGAAGTTGTAAAAGAAGGGGGCTAACAGCACTAATTTTTTATTCAAGCCGGTGATAGATTTTTAAAAGCTAATGATAAACAATTTAGCCTGGCTTATACTTTTAAGCCTTAACCTTTATCCCGCAACGTCCCTGCCTACAAGCCTACTTAGGGAACGAGCTGCCATAATGCTTTTATGAGTTGTAGTCTCGGATAAAGCAAAACGTAACAAGATCTCGGTTGTTTCAAGAATTTGATGCTCGCTTAGAATGTCAGAGTAAAGTTCTAGAGCAGAAACATCCTCAGTTTCTACAAAATGTCCGGCAACTAATTGGGCTTGTTGAAAAACTGAACTTTCCTCCAAGATTTGCCAAAATAATAAAATAACCCTGTGGTAAGACGTTGAATTTTTTGATAGTTTGTTTTAAAACTCAATTTTTGAACAAGCTCTTGATAAAACCCTACTCTGTTCCTGTTTGAAACATTTATGTCTCCAGCAGGTTGATCACTTGGATAGCTAAGATTTCTCTACCTTCACATAACGAATTAACATCAACTCTAGCACGGTTGATTAATACGTGGTATTCACGTGCTACGGTTCGGAACCTCGGCGAAATACGAAATATACCGTCTAAAAGAAATGTTCTAATTCGTTGCTCCGTGAATCTTTGAAATGCTAAAGCCCATACGTCTTCTGGTTTTCGCACCAGTTTATACGTTTTGATTTCTAACTGTCTCTGACAAAAATAGGCATCAAAACCAAATTTGGCCAGCTGAGCAAGTTCGGTAATTCTTCTTTCTAGCGCAAAGGTCTGCCAAAGTTGAAAAGCTTCGTCTATCAGTCTCTTCGTCTCCGACAAATGAGTGCTCATAAGTGACCTTGCCGCTTGGAGGGTGACAAGTTTTATCGACGGGTCACTATCAATGATATAACAGAATAAAATGCCAAACGGATCAGCAACCTTAAATTCGGTTTCATCGAGATAAAGCCTCAGGGTTGGATCTTTCGGTATGAAAAAAGTCGTGTTTAAAAGCCTATAAACTAAAAGACAAGCTTCGTCATCCGAGAGCAACACATTAAAGTTTGTAGTAAGAGACACATTGAATACTTGGCTCAAAAGTTGATTGAGCTTTTCTTCATACTGCTGCGCATAAACTTGGCTCGGTGAGCGAGCTATATCAAGAACTAAGCCAGACATTACCGACTATTATTTTAACCTGACCTAGCGAATTAAAAAATGAAACACCCAGATTAATAACCCCACATAAAGAAATGGCCCAAAAGGGTAGTAAACGCCAAAAACTGGCTTGTTTTTGGCAAATTTCATAATAACCGCATTAATCAGAGCAAGGATCGATCCTATAACTATTGAAGCGCAGGCCCCATTGAGCCCAAACCAAAAGCCGATGCCAGATAGTAACTTAATATCTCCAAATCCAAATCCCTCTTTTTGACGAATTTTTTCAAAAATCCAACTAAAAACTATCAAAAAAACCGGAATGATAATTCCGCCGCTAAAACTGTCCAAGGCATGGTTGGAAAATGGTGGTTTAAGTAACACAGTATTCAAATACAACAGGACGCAATAAACAACGCCGGTGGCTGCTACAGGCAATGTAAGGAAATCGGGGAGTATATAGCACTTAAAATCAATGGAGCTTGCAAGAAGCAACACGGAAAGAAGAACAAAAAGCAACACAGCCTCTACGCTGATACCAAATAAAACATAAGTCAGGACTGCGGTCAAAGCGGTCGTGAGTTCTATTATTACGTAAGAGGGGCTTATTTCCTGCCTGCATCCGGAACATCTCCCACGCAATAACACGTAGCTAAAAACCGGAATCAACTCCCACCAATTTAGAGTTTTTTTGCAATTAGGACACTTGCTCCTAGGTGAATTTACAACCTCCGGATCCTCCTCTAAGGATACGTTCAATTCCTCAAGATTTTCTTCCTCATACCACTTTTTAATGTGTTTTCGGGGGATTCGATAAGAAAGCGATCCAAGATAACTCCCCACTACAAGGCCAAAGATGGCAACAAGAATAATTGTCATTTGATGTTAATTTACTTACATTTTATTTGCCCTAAAAGTAGAATTTTTGGGTGCCAATTTTAGTGGATACTCATTGTCATTTGGATCAAGTGGAGGACGTAAACTCTTACATCACGAAAGCAAGATATTACGGGGTTAATTATTTGCTTGCAATTGGAGCGTCTTCGGGAGTTGAGTCCAATATAAAAACTTTTGAAATAGCTTCGTCGTTCAAAGAAGTTTATTGTTCTATCGGATTTCATCCCTCTGATGCTGAAAAAATCTGTAAATTTGATGTTTTTGAATCAATTTTGTCAAGCAACAAGGTGATAGCCATCGGAGAGACAGGTTTGGATACGAAATATTCGATTGACTTAAAGAAGCAAAAAGAGCTATTTATGGATCAGATAACTTTAGCTCAGGAGCTAAAAAAGCCTTTAATTGTTCACTGTAGGGGCCTCTACAAAGACACAGCGGAAATGATAAAAAATTACTCACTGCCAGCTGTCATATTTCACTGCTTTTCGGGCGACTCAGAAGACTTAAAATTCGCGCTTTCTGTCGAAAACTCCTTTGTGTCTGTGTCTGGCATCGTTACCTTCAAAAAAAATGAATCGGTTAGATACGCCGTAAAAAAAGTCCCCCTTGATAAGCTTTTGCTCGAAACAGACGCTCCATTTTTAGCCCCGGAGCCGTATAGAGGCAAGAAATGCGAAAGTTGGATGATCGTAGAAACGGCAAAAGTTGTGGCCAATCTTTTGGGTGTAGAATTCGAAAAAATTTGCGAGCAAACAACTTCGAACTTTTTTAAAATTTTTAACATTCAATGTGGAAGCTAAATACGGTTGTTTTTGAAAAGTTTCGTTTGGACGGTGGGGCTATGTTCGGAGTAGTCCCAAAAACACTTTGGTCAAAGACTATTGAGCACGACGAGTTAAACCGTATTTTCATGGTAACAAGGTGTTTGCTACTAGAAAGAAAAGATAAAAAAGTTTTAGTAGATTGCGGGCTAGGCTCCAAATGGGGCGATAAAGAGAGAAGTATTTACGCAATTGAGAGCTTAAATGTTTCATTTGACTTTGACTCCGTTACAGATGTTTTGATTACCCATCTACATTTTGATCACGCCGGAGGCTTAACAAAAAAACTACCAAGTGGAGAGATTGTGCCCTCTTTCCGCAATGCAAGCGTGTGGATTTCGAGTGACAACTTAAAGACAGCAAGGTCCCCAAACGTCAGAGAAAAAGCCAGCTACTTATCCGATAATTTTGAACCGCTTGAAAACAGGATCATAGAGATAAATTCTGAAGGCATCATTTTTGACGGGATTAGATGCTATTTCAGTAACGGCCATACAAGAGGTCTTATGTGGTTTGAAATAGAAACTGACATTGGCATAGTTTTTTTCCCCTCCGACCTTATGCCAACATCTAGACACAAGAAACTAGTTTATACGATGGGTTATGATATGTGTGTCGAGACTATTTTGGAAGAAAAGAAAGCTTTTCTCGAATTAGTTCAAAAAAAAAGAGCAATTGTTTTTTTTGAGCACGACTACGACACCGAATTTTTATCATGGGATAAATTTGATTGAATCAAAACTCGATAATTCACTCAAAACATTCTAGATCACATTCGCCCTGACGCTTTTCAAGTTCACTAATCATTTATGTTTGAATTTGGAACCAATACTAAATGGAAAATCTGAGCGCGACAACAATTTGCTTCAGCATCATCACTGAAAAAAATTTTCGTGTTAGATCGCATCACACGATTGATATAAGACGAGGAATTTGCAGGAATTTAAGGTCGAACGTCGTAACTGCACACCACCTTAACTCCATCGTTCTAGTCCTTTTTTTGATGCAACCTGCCTCATCTAAAAAAAACCTTGATTATTTGTTAGTTTATGCCTGTTTTAAGAAAAACATTTTCTATCTGGAGTCTAATCTAATTAGGTTAGCAGTTCATCAATTAATTGTTGTTACTACTCCTTTAACGCTTTTTTACCAGTCGATTAAATAGCAGTTTAATTTTAAGTTTCTCTTGTAACGAAACTAAGGACTGTTTAAATTTCAAACATTTACCAAATCAAATTCTAACTGGTCATGAGTTTTTATCTTGAAAGAGTTACTGTAGCTCGCCCTAAATTCACCTTTTTTTGCCATTTAGTCTAAAATTTTTTTTAAAATTCGCTATTGTTAAACTTCCTTTTTGGCCAGTTCTAAGTCGGCCTCAACCATTTCTTTAACCAATTGTTCAAAAGAGTAAGTAGGCTGCCAACCAAGCTCTTTTTTAATTTTTGATGGATCTGCAACCAAATGATAAACTTCGGCTGGCCTGTATAATTTGTCAGAAACTACCACGTGCTTAGACCAATCTAGCCCTGCAACTTCAAACGCTTTTTGGACAAATTCTTTTACTGAATGTGTTTCTCCTGTTCCGACTACATAGTCTTTTGGCTGTGGGCTTTGAAGCATTAGCCACATGGCCACTACATAATCTTTAGCATGGCCCCAATCTCTTTTAGGCTCCAAATTACCCAATTCTAACCTGTCCTGGAGTCCGAGCTTAATTCTGCCCACAGCTCTTGTAATCTTTCTAGTCACAAACTCCTCCCCTCGCCTAGGACTTTCATGATTAAAAAGAATTCCGCTTACCGCAAACAATCCGTAACTTTCGCGGTAATTTAGTGTGATATGGTGAGCGTATAACTTCGAAATTCCGTACGGACTTTTCGGACAAAATTGAGTTCCTTCGTTCTGAGGGACTGTGTTGGTTCCACCAAACATTTCAGATGTCGAAGCTTGATAAAATCGGGCTCTTGGACAGAAGTTTTTAATTGCCTCAAGTAGCCTTAATGCTCCTAAACCGTTGACTTCCGTCGTGTATTCAGGCTGATTCCAACTGAGGCCTACAAAACTTTGGGCAGCGAGATTGTAGACTTCGTCGGGCTTTATTCTTGACACAACTTCATTTAAAGAGGCTTGGTCTAAAAGGTCTCCTTCAACGAGCCTAATTTTGTCCAAAATATGTTCTATGCGCCAATAGTTTGGATTAGCGCTTCGCCTGACTAAACCATATACTTCGTAACCTTTTTCTAACAAAAACTCTGCTAGATAACTTCCATCCTGTCCGGATATACCTGTTATTAGAGCTTTCATGACAATATGGTATTTTATGAGCGATACTGAATTTAATCAACTCTTGGATAATTTTTGCTTTAGTGTTTGTTTAAACCACTCAGAACTGTAGCAAATGGCTTGCGCTCGCGCTTCCAAAAAGAAGGTTTTTTCCAGACTATTTTTTTTTCTTTCTCTTAAAGTGTGAAGGACAAGAGCAATTGCCTCGCTCGGAATTTGCGCAAAGTGAGCCTCGATTTTTTCGATGAACTGTTCTGCTTCATCTCTGGATTGCGCCAATTCATGAATAAATCCAAGTTGATGCAATCTGCTTGCGCTTTGAGAGAAGCCAGTCAGTAGCATATAATCGCCAAAGCTTTGTAGTTCCTGAACCAAGAGATGTGTAGAGCCCAATCCAGGATGTAGAGCTAGGTTTATAAAGGGCACGGAAAATTTTGCGCTCTCGACAGATATCCTGATGTCGCAAAGCGCGGTTAAGCACACGCCAGCTCCAACACACCAGCCTTCAACCAAAGCTACGGTTGGGATTGGTATATCGATTAAAGAAGCAAACTGGCGATAATAATTTAACATTCCTTGCAATTGCTCAAACGGCTCCTCTTCGGATTTTCCCTCCAGCATGCTTAAATCGCCCCCCGATGAGAAGACCCCATCTGAGCCTTCCACAATCAACAATCTAAGGTCGGAAGTATCCTTTAGTATCACATCAACGGTCTCGCAAAAAGCGCTTGCCATCTCCAGGTCCATAGCGTTTTTTCGCGCCGGGTTGTTCAAAATAATCCTGCCTGTCCACTTTGAGCTTTTTTTGAACAATACTTTTCTCATGATGTATAAATTTTACTGACTACTTCCAATAGAGATATATAAAAATTAAAAAGTTAAAAAAGTTACTGATGTTGAACTTGATTTTTAAAATTTTAATTGAGCTGAAAGCATTAAAGATGTAGCTCTACGCACAGTTCGCTACTAACTGAGCTGTATAGTTGCCAATTAGTTTTCTTTGGCAAAAAATTCAGGTAACTAAATGATCATGATTTTGAGATGAGTATGTTTGGTAGACTAGTTATTTTGACAGCCAATTGAAGCCTTAGTTTAGTGGCGAATAAACTGGCGTAAATAGCGTTTGGCCACACCGGCAAGTGATCTTTTGTCGAGGATTAATTCGATAAGCGGTTGTTTTGACGATGACTATTGTGATAAGCAAAGATATGCTGTGAAAACAAAAAGCAGAAAACTTAATGCATTACTGGAGCGAGGAAAGAAAAATAGAATAATTTCGAAAAAGCTTTACTGCGACTTTTTGGCGTATCGATGGTCCCCCCGCGTTTTCTCTGAAAAACCCGTTACCCACGATGAACTGGACTCCTTATTTGAGGCAGCCAGGTGGGCCTCAAGCTCTTACAATGAGCAGGAATGGCGTTACATATATGCTGTTAAGAATTCTAAAGAATTTTCTGTGTTTCTCAATTTTTTAACCAAGTCAAACCGGCAATGGGCTAAGAATGCATACGTTATTGTAGTTCTTGTTGGCAAAAAATATTTTTCCCACGATGGATCTCACAACAAATCTTTTCAGCTAGATTGCGGAATAAGCCTTGGATATTTAATGGCAGAATCCGCCTTGCGGGGTATCGCAGTTCACGCAATGGCTGGCTTTGATAAAGGCAAAATCTCGGAGTACCTTAAACTTTCAGACGAATACGAGCCTCTATGCTGTCTAGCTATTGGTCATTACTCAAGTAGTTTGAAAGCCGAGGAAATTACTCAGCGAAAACCATTAGACGAGATCAGATTTAATGGATTAAATGAATGGACAAAAGCTCAGGCCGGGAATAGACGAGATTCCCGGGCCCAAGCTTAAATTTTAAAGGGCAACCTTTTTAAGAAAGTCTGGAAGAATATATCCATGACTTTCTTAAAAGTTTTTTCGGAAAAGATTTTCTTAACTTTTTTATAAAACTCGAAAATTTTATCGCCAATTTTGTCCTTGACTTTTTTGAAAACGCCTTTAGCTAGTTTTTTGAACTTGTTAAAGGCTTTTTTCTTTAGCTTTTTCTTTGCAGCTTTTAATAACTTGTCAAGCATGCCTTCCACTACCGCCTGCAAGGAGTCAGGTTGATTAGTTGAGGGTTGCGACGGCTGTGTTTCAACTGGCAGAGGATAATTAGAATTTGGTGGCTCCACAGGGAGCCGGTAAGTGGGTGGATCGGACATCCCAGGACCTTCATTTCCTCCAATCCCGCCTTTCCCCTTCAACCATGGCACAATTCCCTCTAAAATCCCTAACATCCGTTCAAACAGGGAAAAAAGCCTGTTTAAAACAGCGAGTTTTTCAGGATTTTCGCCTGATATTGTTTGGTGACACTGAGACGGCGGCTCGCAGAAAAAGTTAATCATAGGAGGAAATATGATCCTTGGATGTGAAACTCTCCCCCTCAGCCCTTCACAGCCTTGCTTATCAACCAAGTTTCTCCCTTGACAGAAGGTAACATCTTGATTGAGCGGCCGACAAGTTTCGATACTTCTAGTTTCACTCATACTAGGTTTTTTATCGATCAGTAAACAATGTAGTTAACGGGAATGTTGGATAACGTAAATATCTTTATGTGATTAAAAGAGCCACGAAGAGTCGTTGACTACAGTTTACCCCGATAGAGTTTCACTCGCGAGCCTCGTAAAATCCGATTTCTTAAACTCACACCTGAGAGAAGATATATTTTGAGGACTATTCTCACGAGACACTCATATCACATACCCTAGTTTGGTTTTCCCAGAGATTAACGACTTATGTCAAAAAGTGGACAAATGTTTAAAAAAAGAAACGCCCTATGAAACAAGTGTAAGGTGACGTATGAATGGAGTTTGGAGCATAACTAACAATCGCTCAAAAAATTAGGTAACTGCGTAAATTTTTGAAAGTAAGTTTGGTTTTTGTTCTAGATAAAGTTACTTTGAATTTTTGATAATCGAAGTCTTTGTTGTATATGAACTACTTTTTAATTTAGGGCAATCTAAGAAGATAGTTATAAAAAATTAGGACGGTTTTGGCCAAGTAGAAATTTAGTACGCCTTAGTTCAGTCCTAATGAGGTCACAAACGGAGATTGTGGAACAGTTGAGCGCATAACGGTGTACTGAACAACGTCAATCTTCCGACAAAATTAAACAGGGAATTGTGTGGCGACTGATCTAGAACATGTAACGTGTTTTAGCTAATCCTTAAAACACTCTTTTTGCGATCACATTAAATATATCCCTACGGGAAGCTGAAATTGTTACGAAGTAAATTTCTGCCCTCTCGTGGGTTAGGTTATGAATGTAAAGGGGAACACTCCTTTTCATCTGTTGATCTTATGTTGTGGAATAACAAACGACTGACCTTTAAGTCCGTCAAATCTAGTCGTAAAAACAATCCTAAAATTTCATGATAATTAATGGTGTGTATTTTGTTCTACTTTTCCAAATCATTAACTCGGCGATCCTCCAGACACACGATATCCTTTGTTTAATCGCACTAATCGCACGATATCTTGAGCTATGCTATCGACCGCTTCAATGAAATCAGGATAATGTAGATCTCCCTCAGTTGGTATAAAACTATGAACAACATTCATATCGTCTCTCGTGCCAAGTTTACGATACGCGTTTGTAAGATCGTCTAAAGTGTTGTCGAGTGAAATACCTATAAATCCCTCTAACGGGGATACTTCAGATCCAAAATCATTGTTACACCCCGAGCCTTCCGTTGGGAGGCAATAACTATCGAGAAGTTTTATTTTCCCCTCAAATACTTGCCTTTCAAATTCTTTCCAAATTTCCTTGACAGTTTCACCTGGGTCGCGATCCGCGTAACCCCTAAGTTGTGCTAGTTGCCAAATTCTACCACCTTGATCCGGTTTCTTTAAAAGCTTTATCTCGGCTGTTGCAAGTGATCTATCATCTAAGGTTC
>JANWWW010000039.1 GCA_025055295.1 Deltaproteobacteria bacterium
TGGTTGATATCGAAGATGGAGGCTACCAAGACAAACGAGGAATTTTTGGAAAGCATGAAAGCAAGCTCAAGCGCTATTACAGAGAATTAGGTTGACAATTGAAAAATTAATAAGAAAAAAAATTGAAAGGTTTATAAGCCGTTCTGGAACAAATTTGGAATTCTACTCAATGCAATGTGCTTTCTCGACAAAGGCAATTAGACCTGTTTGATAAAAAAAAGACTATTTGAGCTCTTAGTAAATACAGCCCTTAGAAAAATTAAGTTTATTTTCAGAATGATTTAAACGAGTCAACCAAAATCAAACAGAGATTTTCTCCGTTCCATTCCTCTACTAGGCGTAATGTTTTCCTTTGTGTCATCTAAGTAGATTTTACTCTTTGTGAATGTAAAAAAACGACAAAATAGGTTTTTAATCAGGTTATTGTTAGCGAAATTAGAAACTGGACCAACATGTTAAAAGAAGGAGATTAAAATTCGTCATCTTTAGAGCCAAACGAAATACTCCTTTTAGAAAGATAAAAGTTTCTGAGGAATACGTAGGTATCAAATGACATTTTTTCCGCAGTTTCTATTACTGGTTCTAAACTAGCTCTCTTGTCAAGAACCTCTAAAAGGGTTGCTCCATACCACCAGCTGTGTCCGTTGTTTATCAGGAAAAAGTCAACTGAGAGCATGTTTGAAAGACATAGCGGAATAACACCGCGCAAACTGCTTGGACCTATAATCGGTAGCACCAAAAATGGACCTGTATCTATTCCAAGCGATTTTAAAGCCATGTCAAGGTCAAATTCTGGCGCTGATAATTTTAAGTTTTCAGAGGGCTTCAATAATCCGCCAAGGCCCAAGGTAGAATTAGTTGTAAATGATAGAAATTCTATTCTAGCGTTTCTAATTTCTCCCGCGATTAGGAAAGATACTATCCTTATTGGGGAATTCAAATTGGAAAAAAAATTTGAAATTACCTCTCTAGATGAAGCGGGAAGTTTCAGATAAACTTCTGTAAACGGGCGAAAAAAGCTTGAGTCAATCATCCAGTTAATCGAGTAAATGAATCGGTTGACTTTTTCAAAAGGGTCATTTTGACACTTAACCTGTAAAAATGATAAAAGTAAGCAGTTAATCAAAACCAAAGAACGATAGCGCATCAGAACAGTTTAATGAAATTTTTGTTAAAGTAAAACACAAACTTTTTGCGCTCCGTGCTTGCTTAGACTCAACTTTTTTGCTTTTCGATAGTTTTCGATTCAGGAGAAACTCCTTCATTGATCTTAATTCGCTTTAAGAACTTTTACTGTATTAAAAATTTACGATATCGAGAAACTCTCTTGAAAGAACTGCTACGGCAACTGGACACTTTTTTTATACTTAAACGTAAATAAAAGACAATAGCACACCTCTGATATTTGATATACCTAATCCAAAGAGAGTATTAAGATAAGCGTCGTATTAACCCTTTTATCAGTGTTTCAACACTGCACTATTTTATCTATAGTCTCCACTGCCATGAAGTTTCCCTCTTTTTTTTCTCGCGAATAACTTTTCAAGATTTTTTTTGGCTACTTCTTCTAAACTTATTTTTAATTCAGAGCAAAGATTAGACACGTACCAAAGAATATCGCCTAACTCCAGGGTAATCGCTTCTTTGAATTCATTTGAAATCACCCCGTTGTTGTCTCTAATTAATTTTTTGAACTTTTCAAAAATTTCCCCTGTTTCACCAGCCAAGCCAAGAAGGGGATAAACATAATTATTACCTAAGTTTGGGTAAATAGCTGTTTTCCTTGATTTTTTCTGATATTCGCTAAATTCCATCTTGTTTAAATTTTAGATCATACTTACTACAAAATCATGTGCATATTTTTTCCGTTTCAATGAGGTGTTAAAAACATCATTATTTTTGCATAAAACTGCTGAAAACCACTCGGAACATCTTCAGTTTGATAAGTAAATTTCTTAAGTTTTCATTGAATTGCGCATAAAAGTTTTTAAATGTTATAACAAAGGAATGACAGCTACATAAGCTTTTAAGCGCATTCCTTTTATCTAAACTGGGTAGAAAATTTTATAACCATTCTTGGAAATAAAAATCTGTGCAATTTTTACGTCAAATATTCCCATCAAAAATAAGCTCAGGGATTTCTACCAAAAAATCCCTCAGTTCAAGTGTAGAGTCATTTCTCAATCTGTCATTCACAATGAAAATTTTGTTAAGCGTCTCAACGATCGCGTTTGGTCTTGTGTTTCTTTCGTTCGAAAGTAGTAGTGGTGAAGCGGAAAATTGTCCAGACACTTTTTTAATGTACGCATCGGAAGCCTCAAGCCATTGCAAAACTAAATCTAGAGCAAGCAGCGGGTAAGCCTGTGGTCCGTATTTTCGCAAAAGATCGACCAAAGTCTCGTTCAACAAAAGATATGTTTTGCTAAATCGCTTCAAATCATCTAACTGCTTCAAAATATTGCGCTTGTGAACCACCCAAACTCTATGGTAAACAAAAGGTCTTTGAGCTTGAGCAAATGAATTATACTGTGAGAAATTAAATTTTATGGTGTCAACGGAGAACTCTATCTGTTTTTTGCAATATAAGAATATGGGATATTCCAGAAAAAAACGAATTAATTCGTAGCCAATTTCTTGATCCATGATTTCGATACCACCAGACCTAGTTATTTTGATAGGCACGATAGGCTTTTCCAATAACTGTTGAAGAAAGATAAAGGGACATTCTTTGAGCCCTCGAGACCACCAATAGAAGGATTTGATAAGTATATCATTTAACACTTGCCTGCCTGCTGATACCATCTCACTTTCATCAAACGGTTTTTGGCCAATTGGAAGCTCGGCTTGTACATACTTACTCTTATCCCAAGTAAAAAACTGAAAGCCGTCTTCGTTAATGACTAGCACCCCAGAGTGGGTTAAGAGGAATTTGCCTCCATGTTGCAGCGTCACCAAACTTGGAGCGAGGAATATAACAAATGGAAGTAGTCTTGAATAATCTACACCTGAAAGTGCACACTGAAACTTGCCATCAAGTTTATCGTTCAATAAACGCTTAGCCGTTTCCTGATTTATTATTGACGGCTTCCACAAAACATTTGCTATCCTGTTTAATATCTCTTCGTGAATTTCCTCGGTAAAAGTTTTCAGACTTCTAGTGAATCTTGCCCGAGCTTCTACCACGTGAACAAAAGTATCACAAGGACGTATTGAGATCGGTCTATGTTTTTGTTCATTTAAAACAACTTTTAGTCCTTTTTTTGAGTGCCTTAAATTGATTGAACTTAGGGTCTCAATTTTGCCACCGAAACCAAATAGAGCCCGAAATAAGTGAAGAAAATAATCGTTATGGCTCACAAACTGGGACGGATCAATCTGCATGCTTTCGGTTAACTGATCAAGTTTAGATTGGTAATCCTCATAAAAAACGCGAGTTATTCGTTTAATAACGTTCGTGTCACTACTTGCCTTTAATCGCACAAACTCGGATGTATACACTGTTTTTAGTCTTTACGATTCTGGTAAAGCCAGAGTTTCTTGAGGGGGAATAATAACGTGAGTGAGGCCCCTTAATTCTAATAAAGAGACACCGCGAATGCTTAGTTCAGCAACAATCTTTTCAGGGATAAAATGAAGTATTTTGAGTAAATATACTATTTGAAGCCAAGTAGGCTTACTTTTATGACCCGATGGCAATGATTTTCCGCTATCAGCCGGCACTTCTCTTTGTAACTCACACTGATAATAGACACTCCTTATAAAGTTGATATCTCTCATAAGATCCTCGCTTATTTGGCCTCCGCCTGAAGCTTCGATAAAAGGAAAAAAATAGTCGTTAAACCAATGGTGCCACTCTTTCAACGCTTCTCGCATGGGCTGCTGCCACATTCTTAACCTTGTTTCTACGACCTTTGAGCTGACGTAAATTCTTGTTAAATAATTTGCAAGCGGGTTGCTACCAAGATTTACGCTTTCATCTCGGTTTTCCGTTTCAAATGGTCGGTTGTTTTCGAGTATAGTATTTCTGTTTTGCTTGATGTTGTTTCTATAGTATGTAGGCGTCTTAGATAACGCAGCCTGTATTAATTTAACCAAAGTTTCATCACGCGGGACTGGTTGACTTACAAAGCCAACGGATTGATTGTTACGAGCAATCTTTCGCCTACTGTAACCAACGGTTTTTTTACTCTCCAATTGCTCTATATGCTTTTTGTCGCGCAATCCCAAATAAGTACAAAGTTCAGTTTCTAGTTCCTGCCTTCTTTTAGGGGGCAACTCAGACAATGATGCGTTCCTTAGCTGTTCAAGATATTCAATCTCATCCGGTTTGAAAACTTCTGGAATGTAACTTGTACCCAAGGTACGATTGATTTCAATTACGGCTGTTCTGTAATTTTCAAATTTCTCATCGCTTATCTCGCCCTTTTGATACAGATCAAGGATGGTTCCGACCGGATGCTCTGCCGGAATATCGGTGGCCGGGAAGGGAATTAGAACAATCTGATCATTTATGCGAACTGTAGCAGTTAGAGAATAAGTCTGACCCCCTTCTGTCCTTGGAAGGTTTTCTTGTTTATCGTCCTTAAAAAGAATCGTTGTGATCCATGATAGCGATGGATCGGATGAGACCCTCTGTCTGATACATGCGCGCCGCGAAGAGTCTAACGCAACCATTAGTTTGTTTATATCTCTTTCTATTTCGTCTTCGAATTTTTCAAAATAAACTTGTATCACCTTCATATTGTACCGTTCCTTACGACTTAACCTTCTTTGGTTAGGACCTTGTTTAGTATTATCCTGGTTGCTTTGGTCTAAAATTGACGCTAGAGCGCTTATTTTTGAAACAACAACATCGGGATCATTCAAACTGTGCTTGTCCATAAGATGCGAAAAAGCTTCGTTCCACAACTGATAATGTCCGACGGGAGTAAGATTTGAACATGCTACCATCAACAAAATGTCTCTAGATAAATCGTCTTCCAACTCTTGTCTGAGTTTGTCACACGCTGGGTCTGACAGTTTATTCCCAAAAGCCATTAACAAAAGGTCGTTTAAAGAATATTCTCTTTGACTTAGAGTAGCTTGCAAAAACTCCTGAAAAGCTTTTGGGTCAGTAACCCTTAAATCAAAAATTTTATCTCTTGGTAGTTGTGCTAAACCTAAACGAGCCGTCTCGTCCCTAATAAGCCGTCCCTCGATAACTAACAGTCTTCCAGAGTGCTTATCCAGCTCACTTATAATGCTGTCATGATCCGGAAACAAGTGAGAACTCTCTTCTAGTTGTAGACCCTTGTTTTGGGCATTTAAGTATTCTTCTAATTTTTGTAAAAGGCTTTCGGAATTGGTTATGGCAGACGATAGAATAGGATCTAATTCTTCGTATATTATCATTCCCGTTACCTCGCCTGGATGATTCAGAAATACTTGTAAGTTATTCAAATCAACGAAAATTTCCTCCAGGAGGTTTTTGATTTCTGTGATTTTGCCAGCTACTAGTTCCCTACTGACCTCTCCCCGTTCACTTAATCGTCTGAAACCGTTGATTAACTGATCATAATTCAAAACCCGACGACGGAAAGTCAAAGGGTCAAACTGCCCATGACTTAAAACAATCTCCAGGGGTTCCATAACTATCGAGCCTCGGTTAAATCTTTCCAAACGTTATCAACTATACTCTTTATTTTATCATCATTTCTTTGACCTGATGAAATTGTTATTGCTTTGTTCACTATACTTTTGAGGTCGTCTTCACTTAAAGTCCCAGTCATATACCTATAACTCATTACCAGCACGCATTCTAAAAAAAGATCTTCCGCAATTAATGTTTTGACAAAAGGTAGAACATCTTGATCTAGCAATCCCAACATTTTTCTAAGCCCTCTATTTGTGTAGACAACGCGAGTCATTTCAATACCGACTAAGGCTATAAAAACTGGAAATTCGTCTTCATTTATACGAGGAAGGTCAATTACAAAACTTAATCTACTCCTGATAGTTTCATCATTTAATATGTGTTTGCACGACTCAATAAATTGAGCGTCAGATATCCTTAGCTCGTTTTGCACACGTGTTAAAAAAAACTCCCCAACGACGGCTTTGTGAGTCCTCACATCAACCATCGTTGTACTCGACGCGCTACCTTCTGGTTTGTCACTTTCTTTTGAACGAATTTCTTCTTGCAAAATCATTTCTGCCAGAACACCGTTTTGAAGATCCCTGACTATCAGCCTAAACAGGGTGAATGCACATGCAATCGTTTCATCATGAATATCAAACACCGGATTAGAACCTGGTTTTTCATTCTCAACTTTGGTAGCCTTCTGTTTACAGACTCTAAGAAAAGACCTAAGTACCATTTGCACATCCTCAGGTCGAATAACCCTATCTTTCAGAAAATTAAGGAATTTTTGGATAGCTTGGTAATCTTTAACGTCGTCTATGACATCTGAAACAGATAATTTAAGACATAAAACCGCTGTATCGCACAAAATAACGCCTGCTCCACTACACCGCGTTGTTTCCAGCTCACCGAGGAGAGACTTCGAGACAAGATGTGTTAATTGCTGCAATTTTTCTCTAATTTCTTCCAACGGGGGCGCTTCAAGTTCAGCCTGTAGATCAACCGGTAGTGGATTGATATCATCTAACGTTTCACGGACTAGTTCTAAAATATTATGTTGGCCATGGTCGGTTACTTCATCGCCGGTTGTCAGGTTGAACAGCTTTTTAAGGCTTTTAGAATGGGGCACTTGTGTTGGTTCCAAAACATGTGCAAGTTCTCGCATTTTTGCTAATAGAAACCTGTTGAGGGTTCGCTTGGTTTTAATCACCCACGATTCAAAATTTTCGCGAATTTTAGTAAGGAGTGGCTCAGGAATTGTCTCCGAGAGTAAAGCGTTTTTGGCGGCCTCAATGCGGGCTTCCAATTCGCTTAATCTAACTTGGAGAGAATCAACAGTGTGGAACGCATCTTTTAGAGCTCTAGACCAAGATAACACAGTTCCTTCACCGAATTTTGTTTCTTCATCGGCATAAAAGTGAACAAATCCGTCTTCTAGAAATTCGGCACGCACAAAATACCATACCAGTAGGCTGTCGATATATAAACGTTTAAAGTCCGAACTTTGATAGTATCGGGCTAATAAGTTATCAGGTATACGCTCGGCCCTCTGGCTCGATTGCAAATTTTTTGACCGTGGTAGTAAGAAACTCACAAATGTAACTATAACATAAATAGTTATTGTAGTAAATAGAACAAAATATATAATTGTACAAAATAGTTACTAAAAAATATTTTCAAATTGGCCACTAAAACTGCATATACTTCGAAACTAGTGAAAGCAACGGTGGTTTTAGTTGTCTTTTCCCCAACTTTTATGAGTTTTAGGACGGTCTAACCAACCTCAAAAATCTTAACCTACTTTAATTTTTTGTGTGAACAATAACATCTAGTAATTAGATTGAACAATACAAGTTTACTTTCTTTTTGCTGAGCTTATCCGTAATAGCCGAAGGCCTAAATCGCCGCAGTGAATTTTAGTTAACTAAAAACTTGGGAAAACGTCACAACTCTTAACTTCGTAATCTCCCAGTTTGAAGCGCCAAATATTTTTACATTTTTTACATATATAAACCCAAGTTTTAAATTAAAATTCAATGATTGTTTGGTTACGCAGTAATCTCAAGTTTTTCAACCAAACCAGGTGCTCTTATTCATAGGGTTGAATTTGATTATATTAGTTAAATTGCATTTTATTTCATCCCGTAATGACTTCATTCTGAGAAAATTGAATCGCTCTTTCCAAAATTCTTATCAAATTTTCTTTGTTTGGACTTTTAACGTACTCGTCAACCAAAGCTTTCGAAAGAACCAAAACATAACTTTCCGTCAGGGACCCTGCTAAATGTTTTGCGATTAAATGATTGAGTAATTTAATGCGTGTAATTCTATCTTCCACAAATTGACCGTACAGGTGGTCGTAATTTTTCAACTGATCTAGAAACTTAGAAAAAAAACTAATCAGGTGTTGTTCGTCGTTCTCAGATAAAGTTATTCCAAGTTGCGCGCAAATTAAACTCTGTTTAACCTCTAAAAAAAGCGTTTTTACGGCCTCTATTTGGTGTGTTATGTTGTGTTCTCGTGATTCAGAATTTTTGCGGACTCTTGATCTACCTGTTTGATTAGTAGTAACGCACTTTGTTCTCGATGCTCCAGACCTCCTAGGGGCTTGCTCTTGGTGTGCTATTTGCGACTTTTGTTCTACTATTGCCGACCGTCTCAAAAACGAAATCGTACAATTATCTTCCTCTCCTTTCAAAAACCTTACCACATGATCAACAGTGAAGGATAAATACTCGGAAAGCATTCTTTCCACTCTCTCATCAACATTCGAGCTGATAATCTGAAGGGTCATTCGGGCAGACTTCAGGATCTGGTCGCAACAGTTATTTAATATCTCCCTGTCCTGTGCCCGCGCTTGCATAATCAAATTAAGCAACGTCATACGCTCAATTTCAAAGGAGATTTTATCGTCAAGAAGAGCCAATAGTCTCGTCACTATGAAGCCATACGGTGACAGACCTTCCTCCACAATTCTAGTGGTACAAAGCTCAAGCAAATTTGAGTCAGAAACCAAACCGATAACTTGTTTTATGCCTTCATTTAATTCAAGCGTTCTAAGAGCGTTAACCAAAACATCATGGAGGCTTGGCGATAAAACGACTTCTAGTTCTTTTTTGAGCTCATCTAAATTAGCAGAGTCAAATTCTTCACCTCGAGAGGTAATTATCTCACTAATTTTTGATCGATCCGAAAATATTAAGCGACAAAACAAAGCCTCATCCCCATGGAAGCCTTTGACCAATCTCCGAATCTCTTCGAATACATCATTGAGTTGATCCGTCAGACTGTGAACAAGGTCATTTCGTGCAGTCTCAAAATGATCCTTTAGAAAGTCCTCAAGATACGTAATATCACCTTCATTTACCACTGCTTGAATCACCTTGAGCTGTTCGTCAACTTCAGTTGCTGCTCGTAAGGAATCATTTAAGCGGACGGTTTTGATTTCATTAAGCTTGTTACGTAAATTGCTAATGTGAGTTAGCTTATCATTAATAATTCGCAGCTTTTGATCAAGGCTGGGAATCAAATAAGAATATGTTTCAAAAGTTTCCTTAAATTTTTCACGACTAACTGATCTCAAACTCGATGGAACAGGGGTAATCGAAAAGACTTGAGTGAGAATTTCGGCAACTTTTGTTTTTGCCAAATCTCCATTTGGGATTATGGGTTGGTACTCAATTTTTCCAGATAAACTCAGTGCCTGGGAAGCCATTCTACCTATGGTTCAATTTTAACAGCGTCAATAACTTAAAGCAAGTTTCTAAAAACCAGTTTTACTTTTAAGTGGACTAATTTGACTTGTGTCCTCTTCTATGTTAATGTAGATGTTACTAAACATGCAATGAGACAACAAAATCTCTCGACACGGAGAACCTTCCCGCGAGCTAGGTGGATGGAGCGATTGGGTATTACGAGAGACTTGGGCAATCGTCAGAGGGAGTTAATTCTTACGGGTACCAAGCCCGATCCCAGTGTCAAGTTCAAGCTTCTGCAGGAAGTATTGACTAATATTCAAAATCATTTACAGTCGAAAGGATTTGTCTTTTTAGTTCCTAATGATCAATATCCCATTTACAATCAAGCTTTTCGGAGTACGGAATCTACGTCCATAATTTGGGGTCCGGAATTCAATCATGTTCACGCATCATGTTTGTTTTTACTTAAGCACGCATTAGAGAAAAGAGAATTCACTCCCTTATATCCCGCTCGAATCTACAGACAGCCAATGTGTTTTTTATTAGAGGTAATCTTAATTTCAGGTATCCTCGGGGCTTTTTATGACTCACTTTGGAGTGATCTGGACAAGTTGACTGATCTGGTCATGCGTGAAATAGGAATAAGCGTCAATCGAATACATTCTGCCACAGCGGAGGCAAATCAAAGATGCCAAGCTCAAAACCAATTTCAAACTCGAAACCAAAATCTTGGGAGAGCACTGGATGCGTTCAAAACTGTGTTTGAGAATTTTCACGGTGAAATAAGGTCAATATGGCACGATTGGCAAACCATGCTCGGTTCGGGTGGAAAGACACGTATAATGGAATTTGACTTTTCGCTCGATTTCTCAGCCATTAGAAGTATGCGTCGGGATTTTACCACGTCCACTATAGAGGATTTGGTCGAACCATCCCTTTTTTCAGATAGAATTAAAAAAATAATTGAGTCGGTCGAGCGATTTAAGCTAGAAATTGAGCGATGTAACCAAACATTTTCGGAATTGCTCGGTGACCAGTTTACGCCAATACCTTTAAACAGGTGTGATAAAGTCGTTGAGTTACTTAAACTTGCAGTCGCTCAGTTGAACCTACGTGGTTGTATTCAAAATGAAGTGCGCCCCCAAGGAAAGGGATTTGAGTATTTGCAAAGGTTATTAATAGCCGCTGAAAGTGTAACCGCTTTCCTCACGCAAGCTTACCAACTGGCAAACCACCCCGATGAACAAGATTTTGAGCGTGTGAATTTGGCGCTAGTGCGAGTTCTCGTAAGCAGGGCGACAATGTTTTTGGCTGGTTTCAACCACATCGAAAAAGAAGTAAGGGCTACTTTTTATAAGTGGCTCATGGGACAGCGCATAGATGTTCCTCAGGGTTTCCTGCCATCTATCGAACTACAGGGGCCTCGGCTCGTTTTCCAAACTTTATTTGAAACGAAACTTCGTGAAGTTTTTGAAAGCAGGACGAGTCGCTCGGAACAGTCACCTCAGACTATCACATCAGCAGATAGTAGCCACTCACATGATCTAACCATATTTGACAAACCATTTTCCTTGCTTTCAATTTTCCACGAATTCTTTACTTTGACAATTTCGGAATTAATTGCTACGCTTTCAGCAGAGGAGTTTAATGAGACGACCTTTTGGTCTTTGTTCTCAGCGGGATTAAACATTGGGGCTGTTCCAGCCAGTGTTGCGCTAACAGAACCTGACCGAGAACGAATAGTATCAAAATTAAGATCGTACCTAGGAGGAGCCGAAAATCCGACAGTTGCTTTTACAGTTATCTCCCAGTGGCAAGTTTTTGATTTAATCGCTAAGTTTGTTTCAGCAGGTTACCTAAACACCGCTGAAGGTAGAAAGCTTGTTGCTGAGTTTCTCCGAGAGGTTAACAGTATTTTTGCCACGAGCTCGATTTCCTCGCTGGAGGAATTTCTAAACTTCTTGTGGGCTCGAATTCGCCAGAGATTAGCGCAAGATGATCCTGGCCGGTTGAGCTTCGGATTCTCAGATTTTTCCTTTGTGGAAGATTCATTTGAGGATGTTTTAATTACACTTTATCACATGCAGAAAGCTACGTTACACCAACCAGCAGACACACCGATTAACGCTGAAGATCTATTGTTGAGTGTACGTCAAAACATGAACGCTTTACAAGAGCTTGAAGCCTTTAGGCAACCGATTATCTTGGGCAGTTTAACAATACTCGTCGATTTTATGTTGGCAGCAAATCCGACAACCTGTGCCAACGTCGATGAAGAAAGTGAAAAAGAACTTGATTCAATAAAATTGATTCAATTTATAAAAAAATTTTGTGAGGTTGAAGTATCGCGCAACCTTGGATCCATGCAAAAATTCGCCGAAAGTGATGCGAAGAGGTTTGTGAAAGTAGCGGAGGCTCTTGGAGCTACAAAGGATGAATTAGTCGGGATGTTTGATAGCGCAAAATATCGATATTCCGACAGAGGCTCCTCCATGGAGATAACTGTTACTTTGCCGTTCAGAGGTCAATTAATTGAGGTATGTTACCATATAGACCAGACAAAACAGGCGAGGATAAAAGATAGACAACGGATGATGCTTCGCAAAGTTCAAGATATTTATTCGCAGCTTATAAGTCACATATTAGCGGAAGGTCAGCAACTCATTAAAGGGTTGGGTCTGACGGTTCAGGAAACCCGCAAAGTTCTAAAAATAACAGGGTGGGATCCAATAAAAACATCGAGAGCAAAACGTATTATCGAAAACATTGGCTACCAGGAATTTATTTATCTTCACGAGTTTTGTGAAAATCTGTTGCGTGAATTACTGGAAGATGCGGATTTAATTGAAGATCCAATAGCGTTTGAAGTGGTTATTGAGCTATTGAATGCTAAGTTGCCGGCTGAGATCAAGCCAGCACGCATCAAAGCTTGTATGGGCAGTAGCGGAAATACACCAGAAGCCGAGGATTCAAAGGATTTTGAGAGCAAGCTCAGGAGCCAAAAAAGGGAACAATCCATACTCACTGATTATTTCAAAAGAATATACGGAGACTTAACTGTAATGAGCGCATTAAAAGATCACCAGAGATTAAAGGATTTTTTATGCCAACTTAGAGAGTTCAAAAGATATAATTTGACTGCGGATGAAGTACTGTCGATATACAGTAGGAACAAAAGACTTTTGTATTGGCAAGTTATAAACGAGAATTATCGGTTCGAGGATTTTTGGAAAAACGAATTCGAGGAATTTCTTTTGTGGCTCGGTGTTATGGATCCCGATGAGATACGCAGCATATTAGTTTCCTATCCTAGCATTTTAGAGCCGGGCTTACTTGAAAAAAAATACAAACTCGTCAGTTTCGTCAAGAGCCTGCATGAGCAAGACGATGTTGAAGTGGAAAACCATGTTATTCAAAGTGTAAAAAGATGTAAAGAGATAATATTGGCGCAGGTTGAGGAAATAGATGTAAAACTAACAAGTCTTGCCTCTGAAATTTGGAAGACCACCAGAGATTACGCAAGCTCTGCTATCTCATCAATTGTTGATTACGAGATTGATCAATGTGCAACCCCAGTAGAGGAAAACGCTCAGTATTCATCGGAAATTAATAGACTCAAGCGTCAATTGCTTCTGTATGCTCCTGAGTTAGTTTTTTACTCGGGCAATCTTACCAGATTTGGAGCAATTATCAGTTACGGCTTGCGTGCGGCAGAGAGAGGTTGGTTAACAGGAATTACCGTTCACGAGCTAACGGCTCTTAACAGTTACAACCCCAACATTATTCGGGTTGCGCTAGAACTTTTCGAAACTTACGGCACTACATACAATTTCAAGCAGTTTTTGCATTATCTCAACCAAAGGTTACGAGAGCATTTCGGTTTGTTAAAAGGCCAGCAGATTAAAACAGCAATCGACGAATATCTGGAGGTAGGTAGCTACGATGACTTTAAGAGTCTATGTGTCACACTAATTTGCACGTAAAAATCAAAGATTGTGTTAAAAAAGAACCGCGTGACAAAAGGTTGAGGCACACCTCAACTTACCCCTAACAATGACCCATTTCCAGATAACCGATGTATGTCGCATAAAAGAAGGTAAAGTAGTCTAAAAGTCTAAAGAAAGTATCAGCCAAGAACAGGCGTCAGCTAGGAAAGAATTTAAGGATAATTCATGTACACAACGGTAGTTGAGTGGTAGAAAGGGTTTAAGGAATTCAGGGCGATGTTGAAAAGGAAATGTCCAGATGTATTGAGAATCTGGAAAATGGATCTCAATTCATCATATTGTTTTTCGAGTGTCCGACTTAGATTGTAAGGTTTACTCTTTCCGCGAATGTTACTGAAAGTTTTAACATCGAAATAAAAGAAGAATTATATGCCCAAAATAGTGCGGCCTTACAAGACGTTGTTTTGGTCTGCTCTTAAAACATACCAAAATTAGCAATAAACCACATACAACTTGAAACTTAAGCGAATAAATCAACCAAAATGTCATATTTATCTTGATCAAAACAATGGTCCTCAAAGTCGCTGGTCGGTTACTTGTTCAAACCACTCGTAACTTTGATCATTTGAAACTCTACAAGTATCCTCAAGCGATGGTTACGCATGGCATCTTCACAAAACGCATGCTTCTAGTAATTTTTCAAAACCGACGCAAAGCAAACTTGCTAAGCTCGTTAGTACAATTAGAATGTTTTAAGTGGGCCAAGTCATTCTAATTTTTTAGCGAAACAGGTTGTATTTTTTCATAAATCTTCTAAGTTGAACTCTATCTATTTTGAGTTCCTTTGCGGTTTCAGTCTGGTTATAGTTGTTTTTTTGGAGAGCCTGTATAATCAGGGTTTTCCTAAATTCGTCGACTTTATCATTAAGCGAAATTGTTACAGAGTCGTTGGTTTTGTGTTCTTCCAAATGTTGGGGGAGTATTACACTTGTACCCTCAAAGGCTGCAAGATGAGCGGCCCTTTCAAGCGTATGGTATAATTCACGTATATTCGCTTTCCAGCCTCTTTT
>JANWWW010000003.1 GCA_025055295.1 Deltaproteobacteria bacterium
GCCTTATCAAAGAGTCAAAAAAAATTTATGTGCTCGTAAAGGGCAAGAATAAAAGCGCGATCATAAAAAAAATTTTCACTGAACACCACGATCCTATGAACGTTCCCGCGGAGATTTTGTTTCACAGCAACAATCCAGTTACCTTTTTTGTTGACGAAGAGGCCATTTCGTTGCTTAATATTAAGACCTAATTATCAAGAACTTCCGTCCCCTGTAACTCAAGTAAGATATCTCGAAACTCAAGCGGCAAAGGTGCTTTTATTTTGTAACTAAGTCCAGTAACAGGATCCACAAACTCAATTTTGTATGCATGCAGCATCAGGCGAGTTGTTCTCGTGATTAATTGTCCCAAAGAAGTTTTATTTAATTCAGGAGGCATAGTTATGTTTGTTGCATACAATTTGTCGTTCACGATTGGACAATTGACATACAAGCAACTGGCACGTAGCTGGTGAGTGCGACCTGTTATGGGCCTAAGAATCATTATGGCAAGGTTGGCAAAAATAAGAAGTCGTTCAAATTCCGTAATCGCCAAACGTGATGAACTAACCTCTTTGTCATGACATCTGAAACGTAGCCTGTTGGCTGGATCCCTTTTTATCCAACAAGTTATGGTTCCTCGTTCACAACGCCAAAAAAGGCTGTTTTTCGGGGCATGTGTTAGAGCCAAGTATGTCTTTTTTACGAGTCTTTTTTGAAAAAGTTTGCTCAACGCCTGCTGGTAAAGTTTGTCTTTGGCACATAAAAGAACACCTGAGGTATCCTTATCCAACCTGTGAACCAAGCCGCCTTTGTCCATATCGTAATACTGATCACCAAGTTTTTTTTTCAAAAAATCAAGCACTGTTACTGTTCTCTTGCCCGCTCCGGGATGGACAGAGATTCCGGCAGGTTTGTTTACGGCAAAAAATCTTTCTTCTTCAAGCAACACATCAAGGTGTAAATCGCAAAATTCGTCCTGGTTGGTCGCCTTCGGCTCCAAAATAACTTCGACAAGTTCGCAGGGTTTAACCAAATGACCCGGTTTTTTGACTATATGGTCTCCTACTTTAACAAAACCATTCTTAATTAAATTAATAACTTGGGATCGACTTAGGTACGGCATAAAACTCTTTACAACCTTATCCAGACGCTCGATTGTTTGAGGGTAAAAAGTTATTATTTTGAACTTATTTTCTTGCAAGTATCTTTTTCGCTTCTGCCGCTTCAACAGACTTTGGGAAGTCGTTAATTAGCTTCATCAATGTTACGTTACGTGCTTTTACGTCACCCAGGGCTTCAAATATCCCAGCCTGCCTAAACATTACGAAGGGGGCTCGTTCGCTTATTCGGTATGCACTGATAAAGTTATCACTTTTTCTCAAAGCGGTGTTGAAATCCTTAAGCTCAACATAGGCAATGAATTCCCAAAAATCGATAATCTGATAAAGCGAATTGGTAAGTTGCCTGTTTTTCAGTTTTTCCACGAGTTGAATGGTTTCGGTGAAATTGCCCCGGGTTATGGAATTAAGAAGTTTGTAAAGGTCCGCTCTAACTGACAACCCTTGTTGGCTGGCTACAACCTGATCCTGCTTTAAAAAAGCCTGCGGTATGGAACTCGGAGGCGGGCTTGTGTCCAACGAAACATCAAGTTCTTTGAGTGATTCAAGGTCTTGTTTCACCTTAGCGCTCAGCTCCTCCAAAGCCTGCTGAAGCTTCGATGTCCGTTTTGACAAAAAATCGATATTTTCCTCAAAAAGCTTGAGATCCTGTTCAAGACTCTGGATTTTTTGTTCAAGCTCAGATTGTTTCTCGTAAACCGCGCAGCCAGCCAAAAAGAAAGCCAATAAACACGAAAGAACTTTTGATTGTTGAAACACTCTCATATGTTCTTATACCCTACTTGAGTGGCCTATAAAATAACAAAACTCGAAACTCAGATAAGAAGAATTGTAGCAAACTTTATTTTGAAGAAGATAGATATCCTTTCTCAAAACATTTCAATAACCCGGGTGGCGATTAGTCCTGATAAATCTCAGATCCAGATATTTTGGACAACAGCAGACAGTCGTAGGACAATCATAAAAAAATTGTCGGAGGCACTCAGAAAACATGAGCATGCAATCAGAAGAAAAATTTTTACCGAAGTCAAATCAATAGCGCCCAAGTCTGTGACTTTTAAGTTCGACGATACTCCACATGTACTCTCGGAAATTGCCCGAGCGGAAAAAATTCTGGAAAAACTTAGCCGTGATGAAAAAAACTCAATTAGTTAAACTTCACTCGCTGTTAATAGAAGTAAAAAGCTTTGCTCTCGTTGGACATGTTTCTCCCGACCCTGACTGCATAGGATCCTGTTTGGCGTTCAAAAAATTTTTGGAATTTTACGGGAAAAAAAGAACCTTTTTTGTGTCAGCTACAGGATCAAAGTCAAAATGGTTCGAGAAAATTGCCCCGCGCCTGAGGCCCCTCCCTGCAATACCGACTAAGTGC
This sequence comes from Deltaproteobacteria bacterium, assembly GCA_025055295.1. Lineage (GTDB taxonomy): Bacteria > Bdellovibrionota_C > UBA2361 > JANWWW01 > JANWWW01 > JANWWW01. The sequence continues at coordinate 2,473 of JANWWW010000003.1, forward strand.
GAAACAGTTATTATCCTTGATTGCGCGGATCTTTCGAGGGTCGATGCCAAAGATTTCAAAGTCAGTCAAAAGACCGTTGTTAATGTTGACCACCATATTTCAAATACCGGGTATGGCGACATTTCAATCGTTGACGCTCGGAGAAGCTCGACTTGTGAGATCCTTTTCGATATTTTTTGCGCGCTGAGACCGGAGAAAGACTGGTTGAAAAATATCAGCAAATATCTGGCTCTCGGCATAATTTTTGACACAAATAATTTCAGGAATCAGGGTGTTTCTGAACGAGTTTTCAACATTATGGCCAAGTTAAGCAAACACATACATATACAAAGGCTCATAAAGGTTCTAACTGAGATCAAATTTTACTCATTGCAGGAGTTTTGTCGTGGATTTCTACGAGGAAAAACGATAATGGACGGGAAAGGATTCATTCAGTTTGTGAATTCTGACACTGAGTCTGACTGGTATAGTGATTTCTTAGGTTTGGTAAAAGAGATTGATATAACTTGCGTTGCCAAACGTCGTTCAAATTTCTGGCAATGTAGTCTCAGAAGCAAAAAGCATGACGTTAACAAGCTAGCCAGACAATTTGGAGGAGGTGGACACAAACGCGCCTCGGCGTTTAAATTTGTCGGAAGCCGAACGAAGTTGATTCAAGCCTTGGAAAGCGGGCTCAAGAAAGCTATCAACAAATCGTTGGAAAAAAAAAGCCTTATTCCGAAATCTTAAAGTATGATAAATCAATTCGTAATAATTGATGACGACAGAAGTTTCTCTTTTATTTTAGAGACTTTAATTAAAAAACTTGTTGGCTCTCCAAAAATTGTAAGCCTGTATTCAGTTAATGAGTCTAAAGACTTCTTTGAGAAATTAGACGATAAAACGACCGCAGGAAAAACTGTGGTTTTTTTAGACGAGAATCTTGGTGACGGGCTTGGATCGGAATTAATTGAGTCCGGATTGTTAAACAATTTTTATGTCATTTCAATGAGCTCAGATGATAGTCCGGCTATAGCTTTCAGAACATTAAGCAATGGCGCGGTGTATTTCATCCCTAAACGGGAGGTTTCGCAAACGTCTTTCAAACTTTTCTTACTAGGACTTTTAACGTCACTTGAAGTAAGACAAAGGCAAAAAGAGTTCGAAATATTCTACAACAACCTTGTCCTTGCGCGGAAAATTTTGAACAACTTGCAGCATGAAATCAACAATCCTCTAGCGGCTGTTCTGGGGAGCTTGAACCTGGCTTTTCAAGCTAGCTTAACAAGCGAAGAGAAGGATCGAATTTGTACTATTCTTAAATCTTCCCTTGAAAAATTAAAAAAGTACTTGCATGAATTGAGACAAATCATAGACGCTGGACAGTTCGATAAAATCGTAAACGTCAGTTAAACGGGAGCGAGTTTAAACGTAACCCCTTTTGTAGTTTTAACGAGGGATATTTTTATTTTTCTGTTCGCATTTTGCCTTTTTACTTTCTCGTAGAGGGATTTGATCCTCTTGATAAAATCCTCTTTTCGGACATTCGAGCCTCCAAGTTCAAGGTATTGTAAATAAAGGTTCTCAAAAGTTTGTTCAAGCTTGAAAAGTTTCTCTGTTTTTTTTCTTTCAAACTCCTCAAGACTCGACTTATAACGACTTCTAATAGCCTGCCTGAAGTAGGTTCCAGCTTCAATTTCTTTTAACACGCGGCACCAGTAATCCTTCATTTGGTTGAAAGTGCAGGCGATGGAACGAAGTTTGAACATCTCCTGTTTCGACAATGTGGCATCATTCATGCACTTAAGAATTGCTTTTTCGAATTTCTTCACTTCAGACTCTGGTGGAGGAAAGGGAATCTGATTGGCAAAAAAAAGCTCAAAATCCTTTCGCAGTCGTTCGAGCCAGTTCGCCAGAGCTACACTTTGAGAATTCGCAAAACCCGAATTTATTTTTTTTGGTGCAACAGGCATTTAAAAATATTTCGGAATCTTTTGCGAAAACTTTAGGAGGTCATCTAAAAAGTTTTACAATATGCAAAGTGGTTGAAAGAAGCGCAATAGTTCTAGCTGCAGGCAAAGGCACTAGAATGAATATCGATTACCCAAAGGTTTTAACGTTGTCAGAGGAGGGACCTTTGTTAGGCATTCTACTTAGAGAGCTCCTCAGCATGGATTTAAAAGAGATTGTCTTAGTCACCGGATTCGAGAAAGATAAGGTTGAGGAGTATGTTACAAACGCGTTTGGAGATGATCGCATTGTTTTCGCTCATCAAGAGGAACAACTTGGAACTGGCCACGCCTTGGCAGTGGGGTTCACCAAATTAAGCCCGTGCGAAAGATTATTTGTTCTGTTAGGAGATGTGCCTCTTGTGACAGCCAAGTCATTATGCTCTCTTGACGATTATGTTGTGGCGCACAACCTTTCCTGTTGTTTTTTTTCAATGCTTGTCTATCAAAAAAACGAATATGGAAGGGTTATAAGGGATCCGTACTCAGGACGGGTATTGTCGATCGAGGAATATCGCCACACAACTTCCGCTCAAAAACTGATACGCGAGGTTAGCACAGGGGTTTTTTGTTTCCTTTATCCAGACTTGAAGCAGGTTTTGTCTGACACGTTTGACTATTTGCTGACAACATGCAAAGGAAAAGGGATAGAATTTTATCTGCCCCTTCTTCTGGAAGTTTTTGCGGCCAAAGGGATGCTGTATGACGCTCTTCTTTCTGAAGATGTTGACGAATTCATAGGCGTCAACAGGCCAGATGAATTGGAAGAATTAAACAAGGCGCTACTTCGAAGAAGAATACTTAAATTTAAACAAAATGGTGTTTTATTCAGCGACCCCTCGAATATATACATTGCTCCCGAAGTTCATCTTGAGGCTGGTGTGGTTATTGACTCACATGTCAAAATTGCTGGGAAAACAATTGTGCGCGCAGGTACACAAATAGGTAGCTATTCGATAATCAAAAACTCTGAAATTGATGAAAATTGCGAAATCATGCCCTTTACCTATATCGAAAACGCAAAAATAGGGCAAAATTGCAGGATCGGTCCGTTTGCAAGACTCCGCGAAGGCACGGTACTGCAAGACTTTGTGGCAATTGGTAATTTTGTTGAAACTAAAAACGCTCGTCTAGAAAATAATGTTAAAGCCAATCACCATTCTTATCTTGGAGACTGCTGGATTGGCACAGGAACAAATGTCGGCGCGGGAACTATTACCTGTAATTTTGACGGATTCAAAAAAAATTTCACCCAAATTGGTCAAAACTGTTTAATTGGTGCCAATGTTAATCTGATTGCGCCTGTTAATTTAGGCTCCAACGTTGTAGTAGGAGCTGGATCATCTATTACCAAAGATGTTCCTGATAATTCTTTGGTGGTTGAAAGAGGAGAAACCAAAACCATAAAAGAGGGATACGAGCGCTACGTTGCTCGAAGATCCAAATGAGATATTTTTTGTTTATTTCCGCCGTTATCTTTAGTGAAATGGTTGGTGTTGTAGATCTTGATTTCGAATGGCCTCTTGCGACCAAAACGTTAAAATACCTTGACGAGGCATCGAAAAAATGCAAGATGAGGTTATTAGTAGTTCCAAAAAAGGGAAATTCAGACGACCTCGTTTTTCAAAGATGGCTTCAAGCATTTAAATCTAAGGTACCGGCTTTAATCCTAGCTATTGATGCTGAAAGAAAACATTTTGAAGGAGTTGTTGGTCCTATTTACATTTCAGGAGACTTTGGGGCTCAAAGCGCATCCCAAGATTCAAACGCTCGTATGTCGTCTTGCATATCCTTAAATGACCTTCCTCAGTTTTGTCAGAAACTCCCACCTGAAATAACTGCAAGTCACTGTGATGACAAAATAATAAAGGGAACATACGACAGGACTTTCAAAATTTTGTATTTTCTTGTAATGTTAATTATACTGGCGTTAACAGTGTTCATTTCATTTTTCTGGTGAGGTTTTATGGACTATATAGTTCCAGATAAGGTATCAACTGTTGCTGATTTTTTCGATGATTTAAACCTTGCGATTTTTTTAGCGTCAGCATTTTTTACAGTCGCAATTGTTGGAGCAATGCTATACTTTGCGTTCAGATATCGAGCAAAATCAAGCAACGATATTACTCCAAGGATCGAAGGTAACCATCTTCTTGAAATAGTGTGGACTGTTGTTCCCACAGTTGTGGTAGTGGTAATTGCTTGGGTGGGTATAGTATTGCGTGAAAAGATGTTTGAAGTCAGTCCTAACGTTATTCCGATTTACGTAACTGCTTGGAAATGGGCTTGGGAGTTTAGGTATCCGACGGGGAAGAGAACGTCTGGTCAAAATGCGGAGTTAGTCGTTCCTGTGAACAAACCTGTTAAGTTGGTGATAGCATCAAAAGACGTTATCCATAGCCTCTTTATTCCCGCTGTTCGTATCAAGCAGGATGCAGTCCCTGGTCAATTAAAGTATATGACATTTACAGCGCTAAAAACTGGGGAATATCCGATTTTCTGCGCGGAATATTGCGGGACACGCCACAGTTACATGATGGCCAAACTACGGGTTGTTTCGGAAGAAGAGTTTAACACTTGGGTAAACACGATTCCGGAAAAAACCATGCCAAAAAGGATTCTGGGCAAGAAATTGTATACTGACTTAGGTTGCAATGCATGCCATTCTGTTGAATCAGGTGTAAACTTAGTAGGTCCCAGCTTTTACGATGTTTTTGGAGCGCAACGAAATTTTAAAGATGGCACATCTTTGACCGCTGATGAAAATTACATATTAGAAAGTATTTTATACCCTAATAAAAGAGTGGTTCAGGGATTTAACGAAAACGTTATGCCATCCTACGAAGGTCGACTGAGTCAAGAGGAACTGATGGCTCTTGTAAGTTTCATTGTAGAGTTGAAGACAGCCCCAAAGGAAGAGCTTGTTGAAGTTGTTTTCGAAAAGGACGAGAAGATCGATTTGGAAAAGATGACTCCTTTGGAAAGAGGAAAATACCTTTACTCAGCGAAGGGCTGTAATGCGTGCCACTCTGTAGACGGTTCTCAACTGGTTGGGCCGTCATTCAAAGGACTCCACGGAGCTCGACGGGAATTTGCTGATGGAAGCTCTGTAGTTGCTGATGATAGTTACATAAAGGACTCCATACTGAATCCCAACGCTCGAATAGTCAAAGGTTTTGTAGCCGCCATGCCATCCTATCAAGGTCAGCTTAATGAAGATGATTTGGCAGGGATTGTAGAGTTTATAAAGAGTCTAAAATGAGCAATTTTCGGTTGTTAATTATGTCGGGGGTGTTTTATGATTTTTATTGATTAAAATCACGGCAATGGGTATTCACAGTTACGCTGTTGACGAAATAGGTCACTTAAAGGAAAACAATTATTTGAATTGCGATAAGTCTTTAAGGAGTTGGCTGTTTACGCTGGATCACAAAAGAATTGCCCTGCTTTATCTGGCAAGCTTGCTGGTTTTCTTTTTCTTGGGAGGATTATCCGCAATATTTATGCGACTTCATCTTTATAACGTTGAAAAACCGCTTTTGTCTCCTGACGCCTACAATGTAGCCTTCACTTTTCACGGCGTTTTAATGATTTTTTTATTTATTGTACCGGGCATTCCAGCAGTTCTTGGCAACTTTTTGTTACCGCTTATGATAGGCGCCAAAGATGTTGCTTTTCCACGTCTTAATCTGCTTAGTTTGTGGATTTACTGGCTTGGAGCCCTGGTTGGAATAATTGGAATAATCAACCCTGTCTGGATTCTAAAGTATCTTCAAGGGTCCGCGATCAGTCAGTGGATACCTCTTGACACGGGTTGGACGTTTTACGCGCCTTATTCGACCTCAACAGGAGCTGGCGAAGGATGGGGTACGATTATGATGACACTTGCTGCTTTTATTTTGGGTTTCTCGTCTATTCTGACTGGATTAAATTTCATGGTTACAATTCACAGGCTAAGAGCTCCTGGACTAACTTGGTTTAAATTGCCCGTATTTGTCTGGGGGATTTACGCCACGAGCGCCATACAAGTATTGGCCACTCCAGTTGTAGGAATAACACTGCTTCTTTTAATAGTTGAAAAAGTTTTTGGAATAGGGATTTTTGATCCGGCTAAAGGGGGGGACCCGATCTTATACCAACATTTTTTCTGGTTTTACAGTCATCCAGTTGTTTACATAATGGTGCTTCCAGCATTTGGAATAATAGGTGAAATCATTCCGGTCTTCTCGAGAAAACCTATTTTTGGTTATACCGCGGTGGTATTCTCTTCTGTTGGAATAGCGGTTGTTTCTTTTATCGTTTGGGCTCATCACATGTATACGTCCGGAATGAGTCCGTTTTCTCAGGCTGTTTTTTCAGCGACGACATTTGCCGTGGCTGTACCTACTGCTATTAAAGTATTTAACTGGGTCAGCACAATGTACAAAGGGTCAATAAGATTCGACCCGGCGATGCTTTATGCCATGGCTTTTGTATTTTTGTTTATGATTGCCGGAACATCAGGAATTTTTTTGGCAGTCCTTGGTCTTGACATTTTTTATCATGACACTTATTTTGTGGTCGCTCATTTTCATTACACAATTCAGGGCGGAGCAGTCATAGGGTTAATTGCGGGTCTTCATTTTTGGTTTCCTAAAATCACGGGGAGAATGTATAACCCTGGTGTAGCGAAACTGGCTTTTTGGTTAATCTTTCTAGGATTCAATGTTACCTTTATCCCACAGTTTATTTTAGGGGTACAGGGCATGCCTAGAAGGTATGCTTTTTATCTTCCCGAGTTTGAACCTATGCACCGGTTGTCAACTTTTGGAACATTTTTCAACGCTTTCGGTTATACTCTTGCAATTTTAAACCTGGCTTGGTCTTGGGCTTTCTCGAAAGTCAAAGCCGGGGCCAATCCCTACGACGCCCTTGGCTTAGAATGGCAAGCCCCAAGCCCTCCTCCTCACGATAATTTTGTCGTTCCACCTAACGTCGAAATTGGACGATACGATTATGGCGTCCCTGTGAACTTGGTAGCTCAAAAGGAAGTAGTCAGGAGTTAACACATGGCATCGGAAGCTAAAACAGTTGAAGCAGGAGCGCCGCCCGTATATCACCATATAGACCCTGTTAATGCGTATCATGCTTCAAAACTTGGTATGTGGCTTTTTCTCGCCACCGAAATTTTGCTTTTTTCGGTTTTGTTTAGTGCGTTTGCAGTGTATAACTGGATGTACTTTGAATATTTTCATGACGCTGCCACTAAATTGGATTGGAGGCTTGGCGCCATAAACACGGCAGTGTTATTGTTTAGCAGTTACACAGCAGCTGTTGCCGTTTATAAAGCCCAAATAAGCGATAACCGGGGAGTTGTAATAAATTTTGGAATTTCCTTTCTATGTGGGCTTATTTTTTTGGTAATAAAATATATTGAGTATTCGGCGAAGTACGAACATGGATATTTTCCTGGAACTTCTTATTGGAACAGCACTGAATTTTCGGCTCACTACAAGAACTATTTCGGCCTTTATTATACTATGACTGGTTTGCATGCCCTTCATGTCGTCATTGGTATGGGTGTTTTGCTCTGGGTGATTGGCCTTGCCAGAAAAAATAGGTTCTCTAGCAGATACTATACTCCGGTCGAACTTGGGGCACTGTATTGGCATCTTGTTGATCTAATATGGATTTTTCTTTTCCCCCTGCTTTATCTAATTGATTAAATTTCATATGGCAGAAGAACTCGGACATATAATACATCCAAGAACGTTTCTCAAAGTTTTGGTAATTCTTCTAGTCTTGACCTTACTTACTGTGCTACTCTCTCCAAGAGTATCGGGAGAGATGGTTGATTTTGGAAAAATCAATATTGTTATCGCTCTGAGTATAGCAATTATCAAGGCATCGCTTGTACTCAGTTACTTCATGCATTTAAAGTTTGAGGGTTTATGGATTTTGGTCTATTTTATAACGCCTGTAATCCTTTTATTAATTATGATTTTGGGCCTTTTTATTGACACTCCAGTTAGAATTGATCCAATTCAGCCTCCATTTTGATCAAAAGTTACTTAGGAACTGCAAATAAATAACCATTAAGTTTGTTTGTTCACAGATATGTGGGAGAAGTTTAACCGTTAGACTCTAATTTGAACTCCGACTTTAAGAACTTCGACCGTTTTAATAAAAAAAACAAAGCGCAGAAAAAATATTGCTTAACCCAACAACAAATCGGGATAGTCACAATGGACATTTGGCAAAAACCATAAGATAAAGAGGGCGCCTCGAAAAAAAAATTTACCCGTCGGCTTCGAAAGCATTTTACAGATTTTATGAACGCAGTTTAATGAAATAACAGTCGTAATCAAATATCACCGCAACACGATAATCATCGGCAAAGCATCTAACCTTATTACTTTAAAAACTGCATTTTACAAGACCAGATAAAAAACATTATTGCAGGGTCAGATGCGGATAACAATAACAAAGAAATTATGAAGTAGTCTAAACTGATAAAGCCTGTAGATTACTTAAAGAAATTTTTTCAGTAATATCGCAGTCAAAAATCTCCGAATCTAGAACTATTTTTTTAATTCACGCATACACACTCTCGAGACATTTCAATAATAATCGCATCGCAATAACGAAAAATTTTTTCTTTTTGGTCTTAAATTACTGGGAATTAAACACTCACACCGTATTGGATTACTTTAGATTACAGCGATCTAACAAAGTCTCTGTTCATAATCTTTGTTAGGTCAACTTTCCAAAGAGAGCAAAAAAGAGCAAATATATCATGGACTGACACTGGTCACTCCATAATCGATTGAGAAATCATCTGGGAATTTTTTAAGCAAACTAATAACCGGAGTAACAAGAGCATCCCCGAATGGACAAATTGTGTGCCCGGCGATACCTGAACAAATCGCTTGAATTCGCTCTAGGTCTCCCGGATAAGCTGTTTTATTCTTAAGTTTTTGAAGAATGTCAACCAGCCACTTAGCTCCCTCTCGGCAAGGAGTACATTGTCCACACGACTCATGAGCGTAAAATTTTGCGAAGTTCAGACAAAGGTCAAGAGCAGAAACATTATCACCAAATACCATGAAACCCCCTGATCCTAACATGGTTCCCGCATTTTGAAGCGATTCATAATCAAGCTTTACACCCTCACACTCGCTCCATGTTAGGGCTGGAACAGAGCTACCCCCAGGGATGACAATTTTAGGGGTTACGTTTTCTATAATACCCCCACAAACATCGTTAATAAACCCGATTAAATCAACACCTAATTCGACTTCATAAACCCCGGGTTTGCAAACTATTCCGCTAACACTAAAAAGCTTAGTGCCCTTACTTTTTTCCGTTCCTAGTTTGGCGTACTCTTCAGCGCCCATATCAAAAATGACAGGTAGAGCACAAAGGGTTTCAACGTTATTAATTACAGTAGGGCACCCGTACAAGCCTTTTACCGCAGGAAACGGTGGTTTGATCCGAGGATAACCTTTTTTCCCTTCAAGGGAATTTAACAGCGCGGTTTCCTCTCCACAGATATACGCACCCGCTCCTCTGTGGATTGTTATGTTAACTGAAACACCTGAGCCTAAAATGTTATCCCCTAAATATCCTGATTGGTTGGCTTCTTTAATTGCATCTAATAGAACCTTGTATGCGTACTGATACTCACCTCTTATGTATATGAATGCAAGCTTCGACCCGAGAGCGTAACACGCAATCAGTATCCCTTCTATGAGCAAAAATGGATCTCGTTCCATCAGGATTCGGTCCTTAAATGTTCCCGGTTCACTCTCGTCCGCGTTACAGACTACATAAACAGGCTTACCAGAATTTTTAGGTACAAAGCTCCATTTCAGCCCAGTGGGAAAACCCGCTCCACCACGTCCCCGAAGACCACTTACCTTTACATGTTCTATGACCTGATCAGGACTTAGCTCCAAAACCTTTCTGAAACCTCTAAAGCCTCCCCTTTCTATGTACTTTTCAAGGCATTTTTGATCATCATAGGTGATATTTTTTAGCAACAAGCGCGTTTCTTTAATCATTTTTTAATATCCTCGAGAAAGGGTAATCAAGGAAATCTGCCGAGAAATCGTCACGAAAAACACTTAATTTCAATTCTGGTCGTTCCCTTTTAATCCTCTCAAGCAAGTTTTTAAGCGCCTCAACTGTTACACATTCAAACAACCTGTCGTTTATCAAAACTGCTGGAGCTGTGCCACAAGATCCTATGCATTCCACAAGTTCCCAACTAAACAAACCGTCGTCAGAAGGAACTAGCTGATCCTTGCCGACAAAACCTTTTATGAATTCAATAAGCTCTTGTCCGCCACAAAAAAAACAGCTAGCAGTCCTACATACCTGAATATGGTATTTCCCCACTGGTTTTAAATGAAACATGGTATAAAAAGTCGCAAGCTCCAGCACATGCGCAGGGCTTAATTCAGACTTTTCCGCTACAAACTCAATGGCTTCTTTTGAGACAAAACCTAGAAGCTCCTGACACGCAAATAAAAGTGGCATTGCCAAGCTTTGCTTTTCAGGATATTGACTGGAAATTCGTAAAAAATATTCGTTTAATCTCTGTTTTTCCTCCACAGACAACGGTCTAGACAATAGCTCCATCATCGATCACATTCACCCCCTATCATATTCATCATTCCAAAAGTTGGAATTACGTCCGCAAGATTTGCTCCAATGATCATATGTCTGAACGCTCCCATATGTACAAACGACGGGCTTCTACAATGACACCTGTAAGGCTTTCCTGAACCGTCAGAAACGATATAGAAGCCGACTTCGCCATTTCCTCCTTCGACAGCATGGTACACTTCGCCTTTTGGAGGTCGAACTCCAAACATGACAAGTTCAAAATGTTTAATCATTCCTTCAATTGAGGAATAAGTTTCTGATTTTTCAGGCAAAACATATCTGCTATCTGACGCTTTTATCGGTCCATCAGGCAAATCTTTTAGGGCTTGTTTAATTATTTTTATGCTTTCAAAAATCTCTTCCAACCTTACCTGAAATCTGTCAAAGTTATCCCCTTTTTCTCCTAACGGCACTCTGAATTTAAAGTTTTCATAACCCGAATAAGGAAAATCTCGCCGAACATCATAATCTATACCGCTCGCTCTGCCCAAAGGTCCTGTAAAACCAAAACTCAAAGCTTCTTCGTACGAAACTTTTGCAACGTCGCACATTCTTAACTGAAATATTCTGTTACCTGTCAGTAGATCGTCTCCAAGCTTGACCAATTCTTCCACCCTAGGCAAAACAGCCAGAACATTGTCCTTAAAATTCTCCGGAAGATCCCATGCCAATCCCCCTACCCGACCATACGAAATGGTCAGTCTAGCTCCGGTAACCGATTCGATTATTTGATAAAGAAACTCTCTGGCTTCCATATAGTATAGCATCACGGAGAAGGCGTTTAGCTCCATAGCACTAGCTCCTAAACACGTTAAGTGGTCTGTTATGCGACTTATCTCTGATAGTATCACTCTAATATATTTACAACGGGGCGGTACCTCGATACCACAAAGCTTTTCAACAGCTTCACAAAAGCCAAAGTTATTTATCAAAGGGGAGACATAATTAAGGCGATCAGTGTATGGCATACACTGGTTGTACGTTACCGTTTCACACATTTTCTCAAAACCTCGGTGCAGGTAACCGACTTCCACTTCCGCATCTCTAACTGTCTCACCTTCAAGTTTAACGACAATCCGTATCGTTCCATGAGTTGCAGGATGGCTGGGTCCGATGTTTAATATGAACTCCTTACCCTCAGGATCAGGCAATATTATGTTTTGGCTTATACCGCCTAAAGCTCCATCAGATCCTACAGGGTTATCTTGCGACACTTTCTTAGTTTATCGCTTACGGCCTCGATTTGCCACACTTTAACTTCCCTTTTTTATCGAACTTATCCAAGTTTCTCATGGTTGTGCTCATAGCGTGGGCTGGCTAGTAAGACGCTAATTATGTAAGAATACGAATTTCGCTAAAATCCAAAAAAGCCCTAAGATCAGTTCTTGATAATGAAATTTACATGGTCCAAGGTAGTGCCGTAAAACGCCGTTGTTTAATAGATCCTAGGGAGTCCTTACTACCGTGCCTCGCAAAACTTTGATTTTTTACGTAGTTTTTAAAAACATGTATCAACATGCCGTGAATACGCCTACACAGAAAGTCTGTTTACGAGGTTTATACTTAACTTACGAGTATTTAGGCGACTCTTGACCGTGTTACTTTCAGGCCAAGTTTTGGGTAATTAACGCTGATGATTATATTTTTAATTTTTTGATCTTTATTCTCAAACAGGCATCAAGCAGATTTAGCCATGATGTATTCGATCCAGAAACACTTTAGTTATGCCGGTTTAAGTTTTTTTTAATTTTTGTTAAAGCATATCTGGCGCTTGTTGAAAAATTCTGTTGCAAAACAATATTTCAAAAATTCAACGTTTTACTATTGGATTATGTTTACTTTTTTGCCAAATCTTTGAAGAAAGTTGAGTTTTTTCAACAACCCTAGATTAGTGAGACACGCTTTTCTGGAACTTTTGTCGTTAGACAAGTTCCTCACATTACCAATTTTGAGAAGGCGATTTCTTTAGCTCGGTTAATTCAAGAAATTTGTTTAAAAGGTGTGTATGGTACGGCCATGACGGCGGAATGCTTTTTATCCAAAGCAATACAACTTCTTTTACTTTTTTTTCAAATTCAGCAAAATTGGCTACCGTGCGTCTCGGAAAAGTCACGTCTGTAGTGTCGTTAATTTGTGATCCAAGTTCCTCGTGGGATTTAATTAATTCCAAACCGCTTACCCCCAACTTTCGTGAAAGCCTAGCAAAAGCCGAAATTCTGTAATTATTCCCAACGGTGACAAGAGCTTCTGAAATAGAAGAAAGTTGTTCAACATGCTTGTTTAAGTTGTCAACGAGCAATTTTGCAACATTTTCATCTTGACAGGTGTGAGCGTGCTCAGTGACGGCCATAATTAGTCGTAAGCAATCAATGGCTCCACTTATAAACTCAATCATTTTAGCGTGGGCTTTGATGAAATAACCTAACCTTTTATGGCAAGGAATTTTCTTCAATACTTCAGAGAGCGAGTATAAATTTTGGACCAAATTTTTGAAATCATTCTCGCTTAAATGTTTTACACTTTCAGCGAATGTGCGTGGATTGGTTAAGGTTTTAATAATCAAAAGTTCAAATTGAATGTAGTTAAACTTGAGCGCCAAAAGTCTTAGATATTCCTTGTGATCTGTACGGATAGTCCTTTCCAAACTTTCTTTCACCGCGGAATAAAACTTCAGCGCCTCCGCGACTGTTTTTTCCAAAGTTTTATGGTTTCCCTGACTGAGTTTAAGCACTGCAGAAATTTTAACATTGTGTCGGCTTTCCAGGGAAACGACATATGGCGGAATAAAATGTTTTCACATATTAAAAATTTTTCGTCGCTGCTCCCAAATAACCTCAAGTTTCACTCCCAGCGAGCGAAAAATTGTAGGTTCTAAGTTGTATTTTCAAATGTATAAAGCAAAAGGTTTGTGATGATGAATAATCAACAGGATAAATGACCGTTTTCTGTAATTAAGCCATGTCACAAAATACCTCATTTAAGGAATAATATAGGTAGAGTATGAGTCCCCTCTTTCCTGAACCAGATCGAGCTGGGATCGAGGAATTTATTTCAAAGGCAAGACGAGATTCTGAGGTTTTATTGCAAAAATTTGATTACTCTCATTTGCCGCTAAGTGTCGAGGTGCTTCTGACAAAACCAACTGATCGGGAGCAACGCAGCATGATAATTATTCTATCGGAGCCTGAAAAACCTCCTCCAGAAGGGTGTAAGTTTTCTTTTGAAACATTTTTCAACATCATAAAGTCAAATTTTTTCAAAGCCCGGGAAGCGCTTAAAAGTGCCATCGAACTAGGCATATTTAGCGACTTTGAAATTAAAGAGGGTGTCTACAACGGACACAAAACTGTGTTACTAATAACTGAGCTCCCGCGAGATATTATTAATTGGCTTGATTACAGGGCTTCCGTCTCTGACAAATCTCTTAGACAGCTTGCAGTTGAAAAACGTGCTCGAGAATTAAAAGGTGAGGATGTGCCAAGTTTTTTACGACTTTATTTCAATACCGATTTCACTGAAATTTTTAATATTTCCGAAGAATTTTGGAGAGTTCAACGCGAGCTTGCGCAAATTTGCACTTTTGTAGGGTCTGTTTGTGGTGATTATAGGATACCATTGCTCCCAATAACATATTCATGTTGGGTAACAACTCCTAAATCTTATGCTCCAGCAGTTGTATTTAATCCATGGTTCTCTATTTTTTTAGGAGTTGTTTACACAGACGTCCGTAAGCCGTCAAAAGGCGAGTGTTTTACCCTATTTAAACAGGGGTTTTTACGTCACATCTTACGGGCCCCGACGGCAACACAACACAGCAGGTACTACATCAAAGATGAAAATGTGCCGTTGATGTTCCGCTCCCTTGTAAGTGGTCTTTTGTATGGGCACATATCAAATTTTTATGAATTGCTCAAATACTTGAATGAAATTGCCAAATCACAGCCATCTGATTTCTTTCCGGCCAATCTGAGAGAAAAAGTTCAGTCTGCATATGAGGCGGGAGGGCTTGACACGTTGACGAGTGTTAATCAAAGCATCGAAACGAAACAGCAATTAGGAGAATTATTAGAGAAGTCAATGGACAAAACCACAAGAAAAGCAACGTACATAGATGGCTTTTTCGAATTTGGAAGGTATGGAATAACATTTGCGAAAGTGGTCACTGGGTTGAGCGTTGTACTTGGATCAACTGGTATTTTCACAAGCTTGTTTGGCATAGGACGTACCATTATTCCTATTGATTTTATCGAAAGTTTGGCTTTAACTGCGGTGGGCGCAGGAACGTTTTTCATCTTTAAACTGTTTGAAAAGTACTCGGGCTTGTCTGTGCTCAGGCGATTTAAATTATTCTGAGATTGAAAACGATTTGTCTTTTTTTGCGTATATAAACAGGGTCGTTACATAGAGTTTTGCCTAAAAGCCCTCCGAAATTTTAATTTTGTTCGAAAAGTGATAAGAAAAGGTAGACGAGATCCAGCACAATTCAGGCTTTTTATGAAGTTGCTTTTAAAATACTTCTTCATTTTAATAAAAATTCAATTAAAGGAAAGTTCGCTCAGTTGATCCATGATGGGATAAAAACGGCAGTCAGTAAAAAAATTTCAAACTAAAGTGGCACGACTATTTTTTTAATGTTTTGATTTTATTTTTGAGCCGAATTGCGAGTTTACCTTAAATACGCTGGTTTAATTAAGTTCAACATACTTCTTAAACTACGCATTTTTTGGCTACTGGAATAAAACTGGCGGCACGGCTTTGTGAAAAGAATGATTTGACTCGAACAGCCAAGCAAGTCTGTAAATTATGTCTTCCCTAAACTGTTTGGCGTAAATTTGAATCCCGATTGGAAAACCGGTATCGGAAAAACCTGCTGGAAAAGACAATGCAGGATATCCACAAAGGTTTGCGCACACAGTAAAAATATCCATTAAGTAGTCTTTGATTACGTCTCTCCGGTTATCATCGATTTTGGGAGGGAGATCTGGAGCTGTGGGCAGCAATAACGCGGCGCATTCTTCAAAAATCGACTCAAACTCTCTGAATATGGCTGTTCGAAGTCGCAAAGCCTTTTGATAATACCTGCCATGATAGCCCGCAGACAGTACGAAATTACCAAGAATTATTCTCCTCTGCACTTCCTCCCCAAAACCTTCAGTCCTTATTCTTGTATAATACTCATTTAAATCGCAACCATCGTGTTTTTCTGTGTCACTCCTGTTCCAACCGTACCTAATCCCGTCATACCTGCTAAGATTTGAAGCTGCCTCCGCAGTGCATATGATGTAATAACAAGGTATCGCATATTCAATCGTTTTAAGTTTAACCGGCACCACTGATATACCCTGCGTCTCAAAGAACTCTATCACGTACTCGTACACTCGTTTTATTGAAGGATTGATCGAACCGGAGTATTCTTCAAGATCCAGATACCCGATCTTTAAAGGCAGTGGTGAATTGATGACTTCCTCGAAAGAATACGGCTCATGCTGAACGGTTGTAGCGTCATTTCGATCAAAGCCACTAATAAACTCCAACGCTTTTGCGCACGTTTCAATGTCAGTAGCCATAACTCCTATTTGGTCAAGACTTGAACCAAAGGCGATTAATCCAAACCTGCTAACTTTCCCGTAGGTAGGCTTAAGGCCATAACATCCGCAGTAACTGGCGGGAAGTCTAACAGAACCCCCTGTATCTGATCCCAACGCAAACGAGCAAATTCTGCACGACACTGCGACCGCCGAGCCTCCACTAGAACCTCCTGAAACATATTCCAAATTCCAAGGGTTCTTACAAGGGCCGAAAAAGCTGTTTTGGTTTCGGGATCCCATTCCAAATTCATCAAGATTGGATTTTCCTACAATTATTGCACCTGCTTGAATTATTTTTTCTACAGCAGTTGCATTATAAGGCGGAACATAGTTTAACAAAATTCTGCTTGCAGCGGTCGTGGGAATTCCTTTGGTGAGTATGTTATCTTTAACAACAACTGGGACATTCGATAAAAAACCAGATTTTTCCATTTGACTGTTCTCAAACTCCTCTGGATTAAAATTCCAATAAACTATCGCATTAGTCGTCCTCGTTCTAAGGTAATTCGCATAAAGGTCGGCAAAAATCTTTAATCGGTTTTCTTTCTTTTTAAGGATTTCACCTATCGCTTTAAATGTCAGGTCAAGAGTCATCTTCAACAATTAATGGGCACTCTATGAATGGTCCATTCTTTGACGGAACCTGATCAAGCAAGCAGGATTGTGGAATGTTTTCCGGCTCAAATACCTCTTGAATTCTGATTTGAGAAGATGTAGGGTAAACCATTTCTTCCTCCGGAAGATCGGTGACCGAGTCCAACTGATCAAACAGCTTGAATACCGCTTTTATACTTTGCGCTAAAGATTCATTCGAGCTGACCGCAAGTCTTGACAATTGACCCACTACGGATAAAAGTGTGTTTAGCTCTTTCCCGTCCATTTTTCAGTTACTACGTTAAAATTAAAATCCAAAACCATTAAATTTTGCCATACTCAAACTCTTTTTTGTATCAAAAATTATAGATACACTAAATATCAATGTCGCGTTTTGATTATGATTTGGTTGCTATAGGTTGTGGTCCAGCAGGTCAGAAAGCCGCTCTGCAAAGCGCTAAACTAAGAAAAAGAACCGCAATCGTCGATGAAAGAGAGGTAGTTGGGGGTATATGCACGAACATAGGAACTATTCCATCAAAAAGTTTCCGAGAAGCGGTGTTGTACTTATCCGGGTTTCGACAAAGGGCAATTTACGGGGCCGGTTACCGGGTGAAATCAAAAATCGAGATGAAAGATCTTACCTATAGATGCGCCAAGATTATCGCCTCTGAGGTGGAGGTAATAAGATCTCAGTTGGCTAGAAACAACGTGGATGTTATAACAGGCAGAGGGTCCCTCGAAGACGAACACACTGTTGTCATTTCTAAGCCGGATGGACACAAAGAGAGGATTACATCGGAGTTTATTGTGATAGCAACGGGTGCAAAGCCTTACCATCCTCAGAACATTCAATTTGATCAGAGGACAGTGCTTGACTCGGACTTTATTCTGACGCTTCCCGAGCTTCCTAAAAGCATGATTGTAGTGGGAGGTGGGGTGATAGGAGTCGAGTATGCCACGATGTTTGCCGCTCTCGGGGTAGCCGTTACTTTGGTTGACGGCAGAAAAAGGCTTCTTGGCTTTATCGACGAGGAAATTGTCGAAAACCTCAAATATCAAATGCGGACACAAGGCATAACTCTTCGACTAGGAGAAGAAGTAACGCAGGTCAAGTGTAAGGATAATGACTCGGGAGTTGTGGTTGAACTTTCAAGCAAAAAAGTTCTGGTTTCTGACGTTGTGCTTATTTCTGCCGGTCGAACAAGCGCCACAGACGGTCTTAACCTTGAGAGTGTGGGTGTAAAGACAGGGGAAAGGGGGAAAATAGTGGTCGACTCACAGTTTAGAACATCGGTGCCAAATATTTTCGCTGTGGGTGATGTAATAGGTTTTCCGGCTTTAGCGTCCACTTCAGCTAATCAAGGAAGAATCGCAGCTCTAGCGGCTTTTGGTTTGAACTACCAGGTGATGGAATACCCTTTGCCGTTTGGGATTTATAGTATTCCCGAGATTTCAATGGTAGGTTTAACTGAAGAAGAAGCAACTGAGAAAAATATTCCTTACGAAGTTGGAATTGCCAGATACAAAGATTGCGCCAGAGGAGCGATTATCGGAGACATGGAGGGTATGTTGAAATTGTTGATTAATAGACAGGATAAATCCATCGTTGGAATTCACGTCATAGGTGAAAACGCCTCTGAGTTAGTTCACATAGGACAAGCAGCGATGTCTTTGAAAGGCACGCTAAATTATTTTCTTGACACAGTCTTTAATTTTCCAACTTTGGCTGAGTGTTACAAAATCGCCGCTTATAACTGCTTTAATAAACTTCAGGCAGCAGAAGAGTTATAATGCGGTCGATTCTTTGGATCTAAATCTAGACTAGCTCTAACTAAATAAGCATCTTATAAAGGAAGATGCAGCAGGGACTATTTAAGCTTCTAGGTACTTTTGGTTGTCAGTTACTTGGACCCCTTCTCTTGTCACTGTATTGAGCTGACAAACGGCAAAAATATTTAAGAAAAGTTTGATACAAATGTTGTGTTGAACAGTCCTAAGATATTGGCGAAATCACTCTGGCCAACTTTTTTCAAAAAATTATTCGAATGCATACGTGAGAAAAATCAAAAGTCAATGTTGTCTAAGGTGTCGATTAGGCTTAAAATTAATTTAATGACACAATTTGATAGTTTCAACGCAAGGCACCGATCGCTTCAACACGGTGATTTGTTACCTGGCAGGGTTCAAAAAAATAAAGGCTCTTTTTACTCGAGACTTCTTTGCTTTAGCCACGGCGCTTATACACTTGGAATGATCGGGGAGCGTTTTTCCGCACGCGGGTTTGCCAAACCCATACCAGTCAACCGTAGGTATCTTAACAGGATTAATCCCCCACCCATTTCTGAACGATCAGTTTTATCTCAAGGTCCAAATTTAAATAATATTAACGAGAGACTATCAGAGCATATGCACATAAAATTGGAGGAAGAGGTCATGATTACAGATTCCAACTCGGTTTTCTCTCGCCGAGTGCTAGATCAAATGTCAATGACTTCACGATATCGACAACATTGTAAGGAGTTCTTGTCACGGGTGTTTGAAAACATGAACTTTGTCATCAAGGTTTTAAGGTTTCCAACTGAGGAAGAAATAATCCGGCAGATAAGATTTAGGTAAAATACGGGTAAAAGCGAAGTCGATATTTAGGTCTTCAGAGTAAGTGTGGAAGAAATGCTGATTGGAAGTTAAGAAAAGATCGGTCTTTCTTAACATCAGTACCTTGTTTGTCAGAGATACTTTGACCTAATAGCCAGCTTTTTTTAAAAGTTATTACTTGATACAAAAACTATTGTGTAGACTTAGCTATGCAAGTCACTTCACAATCTCTTACTTCGCTAATTTTCTACTGAACTGCGGTTATATCAGAAAATTATGAAGCCTTTACGTATTGACAAAACACAAAACACGAAATTCATGTTTTGCCATTGGCCGTCAGCTTTGCTTTTTTGAAACATTTCAGTATCCCTTCATGTTAAAAAAGGCCTGTGTACATAACGGCTATCGTTGCAGAAATTCCAAATGAGCATCAGCTTGATCATTAATTGAATGCACAACTGTGTCATCCAGCTGTTTGCAAACAGCGTCGAAAGGAGTGCCTCAACCAAATTTAGGAAGACATTAGTCAAGGTTTTACAATATTCCAAAATTTTGGATTTTGATTTTAATTATGGTTTTAAACTCTAAAAAGACAGTGAACATTTTGCCGACGCCCCTCGTAATAATTATTGAAAGAGGTACTGATATAAAGGTCGATGCGGTTAGTTCAGTGAAATCTACGGCCGAAGGAACATGACGAAATTGTATTGGATGTCATCAATCTAATTATCTTGAAAAAAACAAAGGGCTTATTAAAAAAATAACCTTTCCCCAAAGATTTGCGAAAATAATAAAAATAACCCAATCGTGACTGGTTGAATGTTTTGGCACCATGTTTTGAAACTACACTTCTCGACAAACCAATCTTTTATAGGCTACGTCAGACGAGCATCGTGTTTTATCTCCATTTGTTTGTTTTGAAATTTAGCTAGCTAACAGCAAAAATAATTTCATATGTTTTTACAAAACTGGATTTGTGAAGAATTAATAAGATGAGGTAAAAGGGTTTAGCGAGTATGAACGGAAATATTTACGAGATTAATTGTTACTTGGACATATTTCCCCTAGATGGTTGTAAGCTTTAGTTCTTTGCTTTTGGCTAACCGAAATCGCAAGGTTGAAAGGGGTTATACGACCTCTTTTTGAAAAGATTAAATTAAGACTAAAACTTTGGACAAAGACAGTTTTTTGTCTAACAAACTATTTACAAAATACGGTCCATTCAGCGTTATTTGGGCAACTTCCGCTTATAACCTCGGTTCGGATTGACAGAACAGGCGGATCTTGCGAAACGGAAACATTAAAAAAACCGCTTCCCCCTGCCGGTATTTGCACAAAGGAAGATCCGACTTGTGATCCACTTCCGATGGGATTCCACAACATGAATTTTCTCACTGATCCAATCGAACAGGAAGAATTTGTGTCGGTTTCGATATAAATTTTGAACGACTTACATTTGAAAGAGTTGAAAAAGGATTTCGGAGAGGGACTAGGATCGGATGACCCAAAAATGTTCAAATATTGGACACCAGTTGCGGACATGGAGCTGCTGGTTGATCCGGTTAAAACCACATAAGGAAAAGGGGCGTCAATTTTAAAATTAGCCAGCCTAGCCGCATTAATTGCCGAGAATCCATTTGGGCATCTGTTTCCTGAGTACCATTTAACGTTACCTCGAGGGTCTTTACATAATATATCCCCTAACACCACTGAGAAGAAAATTAAAAGATACACTAGGCGCATGGATCATATGTTAATTTGACTCCAATAACTTAATCAATACCAGGCTTTTCAAGCCATTTTTTAAAAAATTAAACTATCCGTATCCTTAGTCTTAGTTAAAACCTGACGAACATGTAAGTAAGTACAAAACTGCGCAGTGAAATTTCGCTTTAAGTTCAAAACAAGTGAATGTCTGTAAAATATGTCTTTAGATTTTGAGCAATTCTTAAAAAAGCCATATTGTTACACCAAAGCCCTGACGATATTGCACCCAGTTTTTTTAATAACGAAAAAATTGCATGACGCTTCATTTAATTTTTAAAGAAGCCGTTATAGCACAGCGTTAAGTGTGAAGATTAAATAGCCAACGACTTAATTAACACTATGCTTTCAGGTATTAATGGTCATACTTCATGCTTTAAAGAACAGCTAATGAACCTTAGCGTTTCGCGCATTTGGTTTTTCAACGCATTTTTCACCGAACAAAATGTAAAGGCATTGACCAAAGTTCGAGTTTATTGTATCTAATCAAAAAGTCAAATGAGGCTAGCAGTATTGTGTTTAAGTACTGTGTACTTAATCTCCGAGGAAAATTTACCAACTTTAAAGCCGGGACTTTGGAAGTTTGAAACACAGGTTCAAATACCGGGACTTAATCAAAAAATCACTACTTCTACGGACGTATGCCTAAAATCGGGTAGTTTTAAGGAGTTTTCAGGAAAGGATTTAAACACAGCCAGCGAAACTGCAAAAAATTTTGGCTGTTCTTTTAAGAACATAAGCTATCCCGAAAAAAACCGAGTAACATATGAGATACAATGTGAACAATCAAAAGACACAACATTGCAGTACGATCTCATTTATTCTGACACGAGCTTGTCGGGGAAAATGAGCTTTAAAGGACCTAGTAATTATTTGTCCTCCTCGTCAATCAAAGCAAAGCGTGTAGGAGATTGTAAACAATGAAGTTAAGGATTTTTCTGCTCGCAACTATATTTTTATTAGCCCAAGAAAAAGACGTTAAGGGTTCCAAAGATCATCCCTTGCTTTCAAGGTACCCAGGATCCGTGATTAGAAATTATTTGGAAAAGGAATACGAAGAATTTTTTCTTCGAACAGGCCCTGTTGCGAGTTTTGTTCAGCCAGAGGGTGAAACCCTAAAAGTTGAAGGAAAGGTTACAAGAATTAACTACATAGCTCCTCAGGGTAGATCTGCTTTTGAGGTATTCAAGAACTACGAAAAAGCAATTTTGGATGCTGGGGGCCAAGTAATCTGGTCGTGTGTTAACGAAGCGTGTGGAAAGGGCCTCTCTCAGGCGCTTTTAACCGGAGAATTTAGAGGAGAGGCTAATCTAATGGGGTATAACGAAAAAGATCAACGGTATATGGCAGCTAAATTGTCGCTTGGCGGAAAGGAGTTTTATGTTTCGATTTTTACCGTAGGAGCTTACAGCATTGGAGGTCCCATGAAAGGAAGGGTTTTTACACAGGTTGATATTATCGAAATAAAAAAAATGGATGAAGGATTGGTTACAATAGACGAAGCTCGGCTAAAATCAGCGTTAGAAAGGGAAGGCAAAGTAGTCATTTACGGAATTCACTTTGATTTTGACAGCAGCAAAATAAAGCCTGAGTCGAATCCTCAACTTGATGAAATTGCAAAGGCTCTGGCAGCTGATCAAAAGGTTTATTTAGTGGTAGGACATACAGACAACCAAGGTCAACTTGATTATAATCAACGATTGTCTGAAGCGAGAGCAAACGCGGTCGTAGAAGCATTGGTTCAAAGAGGGATCCAAAGAGATAGGTTGATCCCCGTAGGAGTAGGAATGAGCGCGCCTGTTGCATCCAATGAAACCGAAGAAGGCAGGGCTAAAAACCGTCGGGTAGAGCTTGTAAGACGTTAAAAAAGCAACTCTCATTTCTTAATCAGTAGCGCTGATTTAGTTGTTTTCCGTTGATACTCTAGAGCACATCTTACCAAATAAACTTGCGAGTGGTATTTCAACAAGACATCCGTCACTGTTTGAGATATTGTTTTTAAATAAGTGTTCAAATTTTTTGCTTTTGTAGACCTTGCGATAACCCTACAGTAAATGCATTTGGCAAAAAAAAAATTATAGAGTTTGAAAATTACAGTAGAGCCTTGCATCAGTGAAATAATAAAAGTGCCCTTACCGCTAAGGGCAATATTTTAACTCTTTGTCAATACGACTTTCGTTTTTATTATAAAAATCAAGTTATGCTCGTTTAGCAGTTTGGTTTTAGCTTTCGAAACGTTAAATGCTAATTTCACACCGATATTTCAAACTGGTTTTTGATAATTCCTCTCCAAAGCGTAATTATGTGATAATTTTTGCCGTCGATGGTTTTAATCTTTTTAATGTGAAAGTGACAAATTTGCAACAATAAGGTATCCTCTCAAACGCAACACCCCTCGTCACTTTTACGCAAGACTTTTGTGGTAAAGTTATAGGTCAATACTCCTAGATCGCGTTAAGTGATTTTATTTTTCAAAAATCTTATTAGTTGACCGTAGGTATCCACCGAGGAACCATCAATCAATTCCGGAACAATCAAATCCCTGTAATGACATCTACTTAAATGACATCAGTCAGCAATCCATGCTCTATGTCACAACAAAGAAAGCCGTTACTTTCGGTAACCTGAAAAATTTAATCTCCAGGATCATTGCCGCATTTTAAAAAATCAAATTCTTTTTCTGGTTCACACACCATTGAGATTTTACCGGACAAATGTCACTCTCACGCAGGCAACGTTTATCTTGAAGTTAATTGATCAAAAATTTTGTGCCCAAATGAAACATCGTAATCGGCATGCTTAACTGTGTTAAAAAAAAGTTCCGAAAGTATAACTTGGCTTTACTTTGAGTTAGGCGCTTAATAAGAAATCGTGCAAGTGTGGCTTTTAATACGAACTTAGCTTTGGGTTAATACTTAACATTTAAAGGCTGCTGTTACATTTTGAAAAACTCAACCGGTAAGTCGAGTAAAGCCAGGATAGAACTTGGTGGATTTATTAAACATTGTTAATGCCCGCAAATAAAGTGGGGCCAGAAAACTTAGTTATTTCCAGAAACTGCGGCCAAGTTATCATATTAGACTATGACATAATTAAATTACACAGAATTTATTTGTAGTAAGTTAACTGGCCAAGTTTCATTTCAAGAACTAGCCGCATTTTGAAGAATGTCTCGATTTTTCAAATATCAAAGGTCAAATTGAACATTCTTTTTAATTTTGATCGTTAAAACTTGAGCCAAGAAATGTGATCGCTTGATATTTTTTCGAACTCCTCAAATTTACAAAGTAGCGCTGCCGTAAAAAGTCCAGAGTCATAAAGGTGTCGCCTTTCTAAGAGGTTAAGAGCAAGATCGAAATTAAGCACGAGATCCTCAAAATTTCTGTCTTGATCAAGAAGAAATTTTTTGAGCAAAATCAGGTAACATACTCGAAAAAACTTTTTTTTATCGATCGATTCTTCAAACAAAACTAGGAGCGGAATGATGTATTTTCGAGATAAATATGCAACCCAGGCTTTGTCGAGTTTCGTTAAATCAATATTATGTTTCTCGTCTTCTTCGAGCAGATTATTGATTTCCTCTTCAAGCTCTATTACTTTTGCGTCAACATAAGAGCTGCCTGGATAAATATGCCATGGTACCATGCGTGAAAGAATAGTCAACGGTAGATAGGATGTTGTTGAGCAAGCTGATATAATGTAGGCGTAAGACGGAGGTTCTTCAAAAATTTTAAGTAATGAGTTCAAAACTTGTTTGTTTGCTTTGTCCAAATCACTTAAAAAAAAGATCCGGTGGCTTGAGAGATAAGGCAGTTTATGAATATGTTTTAAAGCATTTTTCAAGTCGGTTACTGTTTCGGTTCCTTGAACTGACACAATATCAGGGTGCTGATTAATCTCGATCAATTTACAGTTTTGACAGCTATCACAACCGAATTTTTCGCAAAGCAACCACTTGAAAACTCTATGAAGTACTTTGATTATAGCAAGTTTCGGCCCCACAAAAACGTTTGTTTGTGGGAAAGTTTTGTTTTTTATTGCGGACTCAATTTGACGCAGTACCTGGTCCATAAAAAACGTGAACCAAAATATTTTCGCATACTTTGAATATTTCTTCCTCAGCAATGTTTGTTGTGTCTATTACAAAAAACTTTTCTGGCAGAGCTTGTGCTTGACTTAGGAAAGACCCTCGAACTCTTTGGTGAAAGTCTAATGATTCTTTTTCAATTCTGTCAAGTGAGAAATTTTTCATTTTTCTCGAAAGTCCAACAAGGGGATCAACATCAAGAAGAACTACAAGGTCAGGAACGAAATCGCCAACAATATTTTTGCAAAGGTTTAATGTGAACTCTTCCCCCAAAAGGCGACCTGCTCCTTGAAATGCAACTGTTGAATAATAGTAACGATCGCACACAATTGGAGTCGTAATCGATTTTAATAGTTTTATGTGTTCTGCCCGATCGGCAAGAACTAAAAATAGTTCAGAGAGTGAACACAGATTTCCCGAGAAGTTAAGCACAATGTCGCGAATTTTTTCTCCCAAGAGCGTTCCCCCCGGCTCCCGAGTGAAATAAAAAGAACCGCCAAATTCTTGCTTAAGTTTTTTTATTACCGATGTTTTACCACTGCCATTTGGTCCGTCAAAAACAACGAATTTTCCTCTTGGTAAATCGGATATATCTTCAATAATCAAGAGCTTTCAAGATTGTTCATCAAAAAAAATCTTTAGACCCCATTCAATGTGTTTCGAAGTAAAAGGTTTAGTTATGTAATAATCAGCTCCTTGTTTGTATCCCTCTAGAACATCAGTGTCCGCGTCTCTTGCAGTAACCATCATAATTGGGGTTTCGGCATATCTAGGCATTTCTCTGATTTTGCTCATAAGTTCATAACCGTTCATTTCCGGCATCATTATGTCCAGTATGAATAGGTCCAGTTTTTCCGGAGAACTTGTTATGAATTCCAATGCCTTTGGTCCCGATTCGGCCAAAAAAGCCTTATGTCCCAAGCCTTCTAGAATTTTCCCTAAAATTTCTCTAGTGTCGAGGTCGTCATCGACAACAAGGATCTTTTTCATAGCCGTTAGTTTAACAGATTTCGACATAAAGTATAAATTTCTTTAAATCTTGACTTTTTGAGTCAAAATTGCGATAAAATATAAATAGAGATGGTATCTCACGCTTCAGAGGAGACTTTTGAGCATAGTAAAGATTCGAGTTTTGACTTTAATTCTTTTTTGTACGAAACAAAATACAATTTTACCACGGACATTCAGCCGGTTTTTCATTCATCAAAAGGCTTAAGTCACAAACTTATAGATGAAATATCAGATCAAAAAAACGAACCTTCTTGGATGCGGGAATTCAGGCACAAAAGCCTTGATATTTTCCTTTCAAAGCCGATGCCATGGTGGGCACCTAAGGGTATCAATAACATTAACTTCGACGAGTTAACTTACTATGTAAAGCCAACCGAAAAGCAGGGTAAGAGTTGGGACGAGGTCCCTCAATCTATTAAAGAAACCTTTGAAAAGCTTGGTATTCCCGAAGCGGAAAGAAAATTTTTGGCAGGGGTAGGCGCGCAATTTGAAAGTGAGGTTGTTTATCACTCCTTAAAAAAAGAATGGGAGTCAAAAGGCGTCATTTTTCTTGACATGGACTCGGCTGTTAAAGAAATTCCGGATCTTGTAAAAAAATATTGGGCAACAGTAATCCCTCCAAATGACAACAAGTTTGCGGCCTTAAATTCCGCTGTTTGGTCGGGAGGTAGTTTTGTCTTCATCCCGAGTGGAGTAGAAGTAGAAATTCCCCTTCAGGCTTATTTCAGGATCAATGCAGAAAGATTTGGTCAGTTTGAGCGAACACTGATAATCGTCGAAGAAGGTGGGAAAGGCCACTATGTCGAAGGTTGCACCGCGCCGCTTTACACGAGCGAAAGTTTACATGCGGCGGTTGTTGAAATCGTGGTAAAACGCGCTGGCAGGTTTCGGTATTCAACGGTTCAAAACTGGGCAAACAACATTTACAATCTGGTAACTAAACGCGCAATAGCCTATGAGGGTGCTGTGATGGAATGGGTCGATGGCAACATAGGCTCAAAAATCACAATGAAGTATCCATCAGTCTACCTCATGGGAGAAGGCGCGCATGCTGAAATTTTAAGCGTGGCCTTTGCTAAAGACGGTCAACATCAGGATACCGGAGCTAAGGTTTATCATCTTGCCCCGAGAACTACTTCAAAAATAATATCAAAGAGCATCTCTAAAGGCCGTGGCATCAGCTCATATAGAGGTCTTATTTATGTGAAAAAAGGGGCAAAATCAGCGAGATCAAATGTCGAGTGTGACGCTTTGCTTCTTGATGAAAATAGCAGAACTGAAACATATCCTACCAATCAAGTCTTTGAGGAAACGGCTCAAGTAGGTCATGAAGCCAGCGTTTCCAAGATCTCTGAGAAACAGCTTTTTTATTTGATGTCAAGGGGGCTTTCGGAAGATCAAGCGGTTTCACTAATCGTAAGAGGGTTCATGGACGAGGTAGTGAAGGCGCTTCCAATGGAGTTTGCCCTGGAATGGAACAAACTAGTTGAACTGGAATTAGAAGGCTCGGTAGGGTAGAAATAAGAACGAAGCTAACGGTAATAAATGGCTTGGGTGTCTTAGAGAAAAAACCTAACGAACGTCATTATTACTACCAGCTGGATCAGAATTAACGGTTTAACTTGAGCAGGCCTAAAAGGCTCACGAAAAAAGCTGTTCAAGTTTGTCGGAAAAATTCAGTTTTAAAAGAAAATGCAAAAAAGATTGGTACTTTTTCAAAGGAGTTACTTCTAAGTTTTGAGTTAATTTTTTTATAAAGTTAAGTTTTTCAACACCTCCTCAGAGTCATCCCTTGGGTTTCGGCATGTTTTCTTATATCTAATCATTTTCATCTTGGCTTTTTTCACTGAGGAGGCAGTGTCTCAAATCGATTTTGAAAAGAGCTTAATGATTTGCTTTATTATCACGCTACATCGTAATTTAGCATTTAAACCTAGCTTCTTTTTTTGGTCGTATTCAACTTAGCTACAAAGGGTTTAAAAAAGTTCAAGCTGTCGAAACTTTTTTAGCTATTTTGAGACAACTAAATACAGGAATTTTAGTCACTATTTATATTTAGTGTTTTGATTTTAGAAAAAATTTAATTTTTCATTTAACGACTTTTTGAGTAGGGGCCCAAGCCATCACCCGCTGAAACGTTGAGACTGCCTTTTAAGTCATTTCTATTACCTAAATCATAATAAAAATTGAAACCCAAGCTAGTCACCAAAAATCAAAATTGGCATATGAGCAGGTTAAGTTTTAAGTGGAAACTTGTCGTTTGCCTTGTCCTCCTAGTTGCAGTTTTCGTCGGGGTCAATTTATATTTTATTTACTCCCTCGGACAAAATTCCAAACATTTGCTGATAACATCTTTTGAGGGCCAAGTAAAAGCTTTAAATTCACTGCTTGAGAACAAGCTTAATTTTGTAATCGAAAAAGCGGAGGTCCTTCGAACAAAGATCACAGAAGATAACAAGCTAGTTTTGGAGAAAGTTGCTAAAGACTTACAGGCATTACATTCCATGCTTTCCGAAAGTGAATTGATTAGCGGAATGGCGCTTGTTGATCCTGAGGGTTACATCCGATACGTAGCGGGTACTAAAAAATATTTGGAATTACAATCTAGATTACCTGAATTGCCCGTTGTAAAAGTTAAAGACAATATTTACATAACTGACCCTTCGATAATTGACCTACCCTCGGAAGTTCTTCCTAAGGAAAGACATTTTACTATTTCTTTTACCACGTCTGATAACTGGAAAACGATGTTTTTCGTATCTCACTCACTCATCACTGATTTCATGGAAAAGTCTATCTTTGAACTCAGCCGAAACCTGAATTTTGATCTTGTCGAATTTGTGATGGTAAATCAAAACGGTGATGTAATACTCGAGGCCTCTCCTCTAGCGAAAGCTCTAAATCTTACAGAAAAGCATGGCTATAAAAACATATCAAAGTCTGATACCTTGGCAAATATATCTTCACTGAATTGGGTACAAAAGGTTCTTAAAGAGCAGAAAGGTTTTAACGAGGAACTTCACCTGAGGTCTGGATTAAAAACATTTAACTTTTTTGAGCCAGTAGAAATTTTAGAGCAGAAAATTCCATGGGGTGTAGCGCTTCGAATTCAAAATGAATACTTTGACAAACCCATTAGGCAGGCGATAATGAATTCAACTTTAGTGTTTCTGTTAATCTCATTCTTGGTTTTATGTGTCGGTTTTTACCTCGCTTTGAGGTTTTCAAAAAGTATAGGTACGTATGTACAAGAATTGCGGGACGGCTTGAATTCGGTGGACAATTCTGCCAATCACATAGCACAAGCTTCTCAAACTTTGGCGGAAGCAAGCTCAAAAAGCGCTTCAAATTTGGAGGTGACAGCAGCGTCAATTGAACAAATTTCCTCAATGGCTAACTCTACCGCGGAAAACGCTAACCAGTGCTCCCAGTTAGCGAAACAAGTGCTCGCGTTGGCAGAACAGGGAGAACAAAACATGGTCGAAATGATGCGGGTTATGAAAGAAATCCGAGCCGCTGCTGACGAAACAAGCCAGATAATTAAAATTATTGACGATATCGCGTTTCAAACCAATCTTTTGGCTCTTAATGCCGCAGTTGAAGCGGCTAGAGCCGGAGAAGCGGGAAAGGGCTTTGCGGTGGTCGCGGATGAGGTTCGCAACCTAAGTCAAAGATCCGCTCAGGCAGCGGGTGAAACATCTAAACGGCTTGCTCAATCAAGGGAGCTCACTGAGTTAGGCGTCAGAACTGCTACAAAACTTAACGAAGCCTTCAAACAAACCATTGCAAGTTTGAATAAAAGCACAGTTCTTGTGGATGAAATTTCAGCTGCAAGCAAAGAACAGAGCGTAGGAATAAGTCAGGTTACTCAATCTATTTCGGATCTCGATCGAGCTACACAAGCGAATTCATCCGCTAGCGAGCAGTTGGCGGCAGCAGCATCCGAACTTAAATCAAGTGTCCAACAAGCTGTTTCAAGACTCAGTGATTTAGCCACGATTTTTGGATTAACCAAGGGTACAGAAAACCATGCTTTTTCGGATTTCTCAAGGAACGATAAGCAAAAACCCGAAGTCTCACCAGAAACACGCAAAAGTCAAAGCGGAAGAGCCACAAAAATCATAAACTTAGAGCATCACGATAAAAACGACGATGATGATTTTTTCCTGCCCCAAGCAAGAAAAAACAGAGACGATGGCGCCAAAATACAACGACTGGACCCTACTGATCTTTTAAAGATGTAATAGTTCAGCGAACTGATCATTGAAAAACTGACTCAGTGGACAAATAACATAACTAAAATATGGTCTAAAACGATGTAAAAAAGATGCTTGCGAGAAGTTAAACTTTAAAGGTAAAAGTCATAACATAACCAATTTTTGGTGCCAGGGAAATTGCAAAAACCTTGTTACTACCAGCCCAATCTAATTAATAAAATGAGACTAGGAGATATATTTTTTACCACCGGTGCAAAAATCAGCAACATATTTAAGATCAGTTTTGGAAGTTATATTTTATTAAGCTTTTAAACCAAGCCTTACCAGAGTTACATTTAAAAGACTTCTCCACTTTTGGTGACTCGAGGTTGAAAATAGTTTACCTTTTACCTCTATTAGCTATTTTTTTGAATTTCTGACTCGAGCCGTGCCTTGTAGTCACACCCTTGCCTAGGCAGAAGAGTGTATTAACTCATTTTTATAATTTTTTTGGCCGTGTTTTGTTTCGGACTGTCTGTCGTCAATAGCCCATAATCCAACTTGCGAATCCTTTGTGATTTTGCCTTGAAAAACTTTATACAAATGATCCTCCCAATATAACTTTGTTAAAGAAAGCAAGACCGATATTATAGGCAGCTTTAACTTTTAAAAACTATAAAAACAGCCCCTGTTATACCTGACACTCAACCGGGCCACTTGGTATTGTTTAGAGGAAATTTTTTACGTATCTATTCAGTTTTTCATTAGACTTTTCCCTCATAGACGGTGATAGATTGAAAAGGAATTTCAAGTTTGTTTTCTATTGTGAACAACACAAACCCTTTAATTAATCCACGTCGTATAAGACCGTAAAAAGGGGCGTGACTCGCGTTGCAGGCTGCGGAAACCCCGAAATCTAACGAACTGGCGGAAAGATCAAAAAACACAGCGTTAATCACTATATCAGCGGCATCTACGTCGTTAAGGGCGAGTTCCTCTTTTAGAGCTTTTTCGCATGCCTGTTTAAGTCTGTCAGCCAAGGAAAAAATACTTTCAATGTGTTTGTACGCTATTCCAAGTCTTAGGAAAATTACGAATTTTTCTTCAATTTTTCTTATTCGAGTTTTTATAAAGTCTCTGGTAGGTACAACTAAAACCGTTTTGTCTGGCCTTTCGACTTTCACAAACTGAATGTTTTGGTGAATAACCTTTGAAGGAAGCGTGTCGTTTTCAAAAAATATGTAATCGTCAACGCGCGTGTTAAAGGGTCTAAAGTTCTGGGAGCCGCAATACGACCTTTTATCAACCAAATCTGTAAGAGGCACTCTTACACAGCTTGTTTCCAGGTCTGGATTTTCCAACAAACATACAAAACCTAATGATTTGATGCGATAAGGCAAATCGTTGTAGGTTATCACCTCCCCTTCCCTAACAAAGCCAAGATTTAACAAAATAGCGGTTTGAGTAAAGAAATCGGAGATCAACCTTTTTGAAAGAATTATCCCAGCGATTAAAACCAGAGACGCAAGCCCAAAAAGCAGCCATTCCTCACGGTAATATAACACATAGAGGAAAATACAGAGGGTGCCAACAAAGTTCACCGAAACGAGCAAAATTAAGGTAATTCGTTTTAGGAGAGAGTGATTTTCCGGCTTTTGCAAAAATTTTTCTTCAAGAAAGTTTTTAAACTGTTTTAGAACAAAGTAAAAAACAAAAGAGTAAAAAAGGGCTTCAACAAATGAAAGAAAAGAACCTCTTAGTCGCGCAAAAACCCCGCCCAAATTGCTTTTTACGGTTTTCAGATTTATTAGCTTCGCCTCAGACATGGCTTTTTGGGCCGAAACAAGCGTGAACATGTCGTCTATAATTTCACCTGTCAAGGTTAAAAGGCTTTTTAACGCAGGATCGTTTTCCGCTGCAATAGCCGACGAAACCTTCAGTTTGGCGGACTGCAAACGTTCAACATAAGTTTGCAAGATATGCAATCTGTTTTCTTCGAGTACTATATCTCTTGGTCGTACGGCAATTTTGCCTAACTCGGCTATAAACGGATAAAAAATTTCTCTGATCGATATTTGCGTTTCGAATTCAGGAATATTCCCCTTTGAGATACTTTTGATCTCGTCTAAATCAAGGCCTGTTATCAAAACGAAACTCAGTTTTTCAATTTCTTCTTTCTTTTTGCCAACATCAATGTCTTTCTCTTTATCTTTCAAAGCTTCATTTGAGAGTTCTCGATATTTCAACGACAAGTTTCTGAGTTCTTCAACAGGCAGTTCCTGACAAAAAACCCGTGACAGTAGAATGAAAACAAGCAATAAAGTTTGAAGCTTGTTCATACAGTATCGATGTCTAATTCGTCCGACAGAACACCCAAGAACCACTCTTTCTGAGCTAGCACCAATTTGTAAATATATTCAAGTTCATCAATCGTTGCTGAGTAAGCTGGAACCGTCGAAGACAATACAAGATAACGCCCAACAATGCTTATCTTGGCTCCAACTAATCCATCAGCTAACTCCAGCGCTGTGACTACAAACTCTGTTAATTTTTTTAGCGGCACAGCGCAAATGTTAACTCCTATATAAATCGTTGCGTCTTGGGGATTTTTAACTGAGTCAAGGATAATCTCGACATCTTCCGTTTCAGATAATGGCACCATCCATCTTGTTCTTTGTTCGTTTGACTCGACTTCAAGTGAGGCGGGGTCAAAACCCAATTTTAGAATGAATTCGCTGAGCATGATTACAGGGTCTTTGCCGCCCGGAATGGTTTTAATCTGATTTAACCTAAACTTTTTTTCTACCACAGATTTAGTTTAGTAAAAAAAAATGTCAACTATAAATAGAGACACGGCAAGTTCGTAATTTGCGCCTGCAAAAAAATTTTGTAAACTTATAAATACATAAAGGCGATGTAGCTCAGCTGGTTAGAGCGCAGAACTCATAATTCTGAGGTCGGTGGTTCGAGACCACCCATCGCCACAGGTTTAGTAATTAATTTCTTTGTAAACACTTTTTTGTGCAAACACCGCTCCTCTGCACTTATAACAAGCAAAAAGTTTAACCTAGACCCAAATTATTCAGATTGTGAGATTTGCTAGGCCCAAAAAAGAGTTTGGTTCGAAATACTGAGTCGCAGATTTTAAGTCAAGTTGGTTTACTTTCTTGCATAGTCAGAAGACTTCACTTGAACATCTTGACAATTCCGCAAACATAGGATAGTTTTTGATTAAAAACTATGATCAAAAAATCTTGCAGGATAAAAATTTTGCAAGTCTGTCAGGCATGGCTCGAAAGTCAGCCCGTTTTACATAATCCACCTGGCTTTTAGTGTAACGTTCATGTAGTCATATAGTTGCCAAAAATCAACAGCATAGGGGTAAGGCTTTCTATGAGCTTTCAGCAGTTAAATACCGTCGAGCCGACAATTGGTAGGGTAATTTTGAGCCATCATGGCTCGGTTCCGCCCTTAGCTTTCGAGATCCTCCCAAACAAGCAACCTCAAGCGGGGAAAGGCCTACTAAACGCCAGGCGAAAGACACTAAGTGGAGATCCTATACCAAACGGAAAGTACTCAAATGTAAATTATTTTAGAGGTTGGGCATTGCTTAAGTCTCAACTACGCCGAAAAGCGCGCATTTTTGTCCCCAAGTTTCTTTTGCCAAATATCGGTTCTCAAATTCTAACCTATCCTGAATTTGTGGAAAAAAGTTTAGGCATACGCTTCGAGTACGTACCTCCTAGTGACTGGAATAAAAAAATTAGCAATTATTTCAGGAAACCTGTTTCTAGTGCGTTAGTGAGACTTAATTCAAGTAGAAAGCCTTACGGACCTTGTGAGCAGTGGCTGCCGGAGAACGCTAGAGACACCTACAGGCAGCTACATAGCAAAGAAGGGTTTACGCGGTTTATGATCGAGAACGGGTTTGCCGACTTGATACCTGAGACACGGATAGTCGAGCTCAGAGAAGCTAGAAAAGCTCTAAAGGAGATGTTAAAAAATGGCCCTGTAGTAGTTCAAAGATCAATATCTAGTGGCGGAGTAGGAACCTTTGTCGTAAAAAAAGACAACGGAAATCTAGTAGTGTTTCCCAGAACAGTCATTCGAAACAAAAAGGGCTGGAATGAGTCTGTAAAATCAGTTGGAAAGGCTCTACAAACGCTACTCGGAAGTAGGTCAGGCAAATTAATTTTAAGGCCGTTCATAGGCACCTTCGAAGATATTCCCCTTGTCGATTGCAGTTTCTCCTTCAGTTTTTGGCTCACCAGACGCAGGAACGGCGACATACAGGTCCACTTGATTCCCAGTCGAACACAGATTTGTAAAAGTTCACTATTTTCGTACCGAGGCTTTATAGCCAACGATACCTATCTACAAGAACTTTTATCCAAGCCTTTGTTCTTAGATTTTTTAGTTAGTTTGGCTCGTAGATTGATCGATATACCTTTTCCGTTCATATATTCAATTGACGGCGTGGTTGACAAGGAGGGGAACTTGTATCTTCTAGAGTTAAATCTGCGAGACTCTGCTACGTCGGCGCCTGTGGTGCTCCTTAATCGAATATTGAAGGAACTGCCAGAAGACATTGCTCCCCTAATAGACCCATATTGTCCCGGTAGAATCTTCTCGTTGGCACAATATGATTTTTACTACATTAGCTTAGGAAGCAAAGACTGTAACGCTCCTGATTTCTTGTCAGATTGTAACGATCGCTTACTAAAAAATGTGTCAAAGAAATTGAAAGAATTTACAGGCGAAGATTTCATTGTCCGTATGTTAAGCATCTCACAACTTAAAAGCGACCTGTCAGGGTTTAACTCAGAGACTACGCGTAATCATGTATATGTTTTTCCAATGACGCCTTATTTTTTTCATCAAAAGACGTCTATAGATCGACAGACTGGTGAAGAAAAAATTTTTAAGCGAGCTTACTTAAATTTAATGTTTCTCTTTCCGAAAGGTCATGAAGAAACCATGCGCAGTTTTTTTGAGTCAATAAAAAGTTAGTTATTTAACTGTAACTTGAAGAAAAATTTTGACTTAAAGTTGTTTTACGGTTAGTTTGGAAATCTTTCGACACAAGTTCGACACATAAAACCACAGTTGTTCCAAAATTCCTAAGAAGTTTCTAATTTGGTCATTCAAATCTCCAGTAATCAACCCGACCAGACAGAAGAGAAAGAAAAATAACAGCTAGGATGATTTATATTTTAATTTAATCGCACTTAATACTTGCAAACGTATTTTTCAGTATGTTCAATTTGATGATTTAATTTTGATTACTTTGAATAACTTGTTTCAAGATCTATGATTGGCCAGAAATGCTGAATTGGCTTTTTTGTAAACTACCCGCTTCATTTGTCAATCGATCATAAAATTTATTATTGTTTGAGATTGTTTTTGCGAAGTTCGATTAAGGAACAAATGTATCGTCATGTATATACATCATCTTAGCTCGTTAGATCAAATGATGCGAAGGCTACGAATTTGAAATAAAAAACATCTTCGCTGTTTTGCAGACTTACCCACTAAAAACAAAGATCCTAAAGATTTACGCGCGCTTCAAAAAAGTTTATTCCTCTCAAAGCGCCTCGATCTTGTAACAGAAAAGCTGAAAAAAAGTTCAAATTTGTTGATGCAAGTTAACCTAAGTAAGCTTCTTTCAAAATATCAGAGTCTAAAATGCCCGCGTTACCTTCAAGCGCTATCTCCCCATTTCTTAAAAGATAGATTTTATCCGCAAATTGAGCTGCTTTTTTTACATTATGCTCAACAAGCAGAACGGATCTTTCACCGGAACAATTCTGGATGTAAGAAAAAATTCGCCTCTGCACGGCGGGCGAAACACCTAGAGTAGGTTCGTCAAGAATAAGCATACGTGGTTCTACCATGAGACCACGGGCTAAAGCCACCAATTGCTGCTGACCACCACTAAGAAAAGATGCTCGCTTATTAAGCAGGGCTTTGAGCTCCGGGAATATTTCTACGACTTTTTCAAAATTTTTCAGCCGGTCCTGTTTGTTGAGAATAAATCCGCCCGATAAAATGTTTTCTTTAACCGT
The DNA here is from genome assembly GCA_025055295.1 of Deltaproteobacteria bacterium. Classification (GTDB taxonomy): domain Bacteria; phylum Bdellovibrionota_C; class UBA2361; order JANWWW01; family JANWWW01; genus JANWWW01. Next base: position 39,013 of record JANWWW010000003.1, read on the forward strand.
TAAAGTATGAAAGATGACTCTTCCTTGAGGAACATAACTTATACCAAGTCTTACGAGTTCGTGCGTTCGCTTGTTACAAATGCTTTCGCCATTAAAGATAATTTCGCCACCCGTGATTTTAGCTAACCCAAAAATACATTTTAAAACCGTGCTTTTGCCCGCTCCGTTGGGACCGATAAAAAGATTAACGGTGTTATGAAAAATTTTGAATGAAATGCCTTTTATAACTGGGAATTTACCGTACCCAGCGACAACATTTCTAAACTCAAGGATCACTTGGGTCATGAAAAATTAAGGCAACAACGCAAATATCCTCGTTATTTGTTCTTGGTTTGAGTTTGTTTTTGGCCGTGTTCTGGCTTCATTTTTAGAAGCTCTCCAAACAAAGGATACCTGACTTTTTCCCGCGCGTCGTCATAGACCACTTGAACCGCCCTTCTGTTCCTCATATTGACAAAAATTGGCGCAAGCAAGTTAACTGTGCTTTGGTCGATAGGTTCTCTTAATGTTACTATTAAAATAACCGCGTATTCATCTTCGGGCTGAAGATCAGTGTCAGGATCTCCATAAGGAGCTTGCAATTCAAATTTTCGCGCTAGCTCGAGTCCATCTATAACCACAAATGCCAGCGAGGGATCGTCAACGCTTTGCAACCAATGAAAAGGCTGCGAGTATTCAAAAAGAACAAATAACTGGGGTCTTCCGTAACCTACTAAACCCGACGGAACTTGGATTACTTTCGCAGCGTCTATCTCAAGATCTCCAAATCGCGTAGAACGTATCAAAAGTAAAGCTCCACTTTTAGAGATTTCTGTCTCTTTCCCAGTTCTCGATGATTCGTTTGGATCACTCAATTTTTTTGCCATTTTATCCAAATATAAGCAAGTGAAAATCTTTTACACAAACCTTTCGCAAAAAAGGCCTCAATGCAAACAGACTAATCATTTTTTTGTTGAGAAAGTTCCTTTCTAGGCTTTTTCTTTCGTAACTTCGTGGCATTTTCTGGAACGTCCTCCGAGTGGCACGATTGTTCCGGTTCAAGACGAGAATGAGTATCATTTATGTTCTCACTGGCCCCAGAGCGAATTTCAGCGTCTCTTTGCCTCTCCATTAGAGTTTTGCCAATTAATCTAGACGCCAACCTTTCAAGGGTGGAAGATTTATACTGAACCAAGATCTGTGTGGGCTGCTCAGTGTTTCCAAGAGCCGAGGAACTCGCTTGCTTTAACTGATTGATTAGCTCTTCCCTATAAATGTTGTACTCATGCGGAGCACTGATTCCTATTCGCACCCCATTTTGATACAACGCGACAACTGTGACCTTTATCTCGCCTCCGGGCGTATCTATGAACACAGTTTCTCCGACTTTACGGAAGAGAATCAGCATTTAGGTTACAGGTAGTCTAACAGATTAAGATTGGAAACTCTAGCTATAACCAGATAAGTGGCTTGCAGATGCGTCTCAACGAGGGAAATTTTTGACGACACTTCGGCAATGTCTGTGTCCCTGTGTTTAGCAAGAAACTCTTCTGCTGAGGATTTGTCCAAACGTAAAATTTCAGAAGCTATATTCAAACGGGTCATTCTCGATCCTACCAATGTTCGCTGATTTGCGATGTCTTCCGCTCTCGCCTCCTCAATCATGTCCAAGGCTTGACGAATGGCATTAGTTTGATTTTGATAATCCGCCGGGAAAGAATAAGCCGAACCTGTGCCGTTTGGTAGTCCAGTGGGAGGATTAGTCGAATAACCAGCCAAAGCTCTTCCCAGTCTTTCAAGAGACCCTATGGCCCGCGCAAAGACGTCAAATCCTGAGCCTGCTATTTCCACGCTGAAATCAGGAGAAATTTGTACAGACCTTGTCTCGTTCGTGCCGGGCTCGGCGTCAAAAACGTATCTGACGCTCGCTGGACCAGATGCTGGAACAGTATACGCTTGTGCGTCGAATGGTGGATCATCATCATCTGTTCCTGCCCATATAAATCGACCCTGATAGGTTGCGTTAGCCAGTTGAACCAAATGGTCTCTCAGCTGAAAAATTTCGTGAGACAACCTTTCTCGCGCTTCGGGGGAGTAGGTTTCATTGCTTGCTTGCGTGGCTATCTCTTTCGCCCGGATTAAAACGGAATTTGCCTGAGACAAATTTTCTTCTACGAATTCGAAATAACCTCTCAGATAATTAATCCGTTTGCTAAATAATTCTATATCCGCAAGTTTGTTTTCGTTGCTAACGATTAAGCTATACTTTTCGTCATCACCCGGATTCGATACTTTTACGCCGGACGATAGCTGGTTAGAAAGGTTTAGGTAAACTTTATTGTGGGCTGCCAGACCGGAAAGCAAAGTGTCAAGTCTTCCCCTGTCAGATACTCTCATAGCACCTTAAGAATTTCAGACAATAAATCATCCGCTACGCTCAAAAGCCGGGCGCTATACTGATAGTACCGTTGAAATTGCGTTAAAAGAGCAAGTTCTTCGTCAGAATTAACTCCCCGAACAGAGTCAAGTTGTTGCGAAAAAAAATTCATTCTGTTTAATGAAGATGTGTGATTTTCTTTGATTTCTCGCACTATTGTTCCAATTTCTGTCTGCGTCAACTCAACAAGATCGGTAGGCCTGCCAGAGTAAGTGAAGCCAGGAGCTGTAAAATTTGTTATTTGATAACGCAAATTTGCAATCTGGGAAGCTATTCTTGAGTCCCCCGGAGCTCCAACTAATGACCCCGCAGTTGGGTCAAGATCTCGACTAAAAGCAAGATTATTCGGATCCGATACCAAAAAACGCAGGCGATCAGCTGTAGAGAAAACAGTCAAGGATCCCAGATCGTTTGGAAGACCGTCGTTGTTTGTATCGCTTAGGGTTACTCCCGTTAGCCCAAACAAGCCATAAACTCCGGGAGTAAAACCATTAAGATCGATCGACGATGGATCAAAGTAAGTAGTGCCTGGGTCCTCGTCTCCATTAAATGGAAGTGATGGGTCCCATCCGCGGTAAATTTGGTTCACAGTAGTTAAGAAAAATCGTGACAGTGCCTCGATTTTCCTTGCCACGGACACTATAATTCCGTCTACATTGAACGGATTTATGATAGCTGGATCAGCGAGACCGCGGAAAGATAACAGACCACCGATGTCGCCTCCTGAATTCTTCAAAACTTCACTGACATCAACATGAGAATTGAAGCCAAGCTCAACGACCACGTAGCTTAAAGCAGATCCATCGAGGGCATAGGTTGTGTTGGTTGTAAAACTAGGATTTGTTAAAGCTTTAAGTTTCCAGCTCTCAGATCCAGATACCAATGTTAACCCGTTTTTCAAACTGATGGTTACTGTGAAATCCGAGCCTTCAAAGAAATCATACTCGATATGTTTTGCTAGATCATTCAGAAGTTTATCCCTTTGATCCCTCAAATCAAGAGCGGATCCATGGCCGTTTTGGCTTTCAAATGCTTTGATTTTTGTGTTTAGTTCAGCAATTTGCTTGGTAATGAGATTAACCTGATCGACTTTCTGCGAAATCAAACCGTTAGCGTCGCTTTGAAGCTTTGCCAGTGATTTGTAAAGCAATCTGATGTTTTCAGCAAGAAGTTGTCCCTTTTCGATAAAAGCTCTTCTTAAAGCAGGACTCGAAGGATTTGTTGAAATCTCCTGCGCGCTTTGAAAAAACTCCGTCAATCTGATTCCAAGTTGAGTTCCAAGCCCTTTTGCTCCAAAAAAATTATCGAGACTACTAATAAGTTCCATTTGCCCATTGAAAAAGTTATGGCGGGCAGTTTCACTTATCATATTGTTAAAAAAAAACTCATTCGTTATCCTGACAACTGATCCAATCTCCACCCCCGACCCTACCTGAATCTGACCCACGTTACTTTGAGAACCTGTCGTAATATTGACTGTCCGTCTCGAGTATCCCGCGGTATCTGCATTGGCAATGTTGTTACTTACCACAGCAATCCTTGCCAGTTGAGCGCGAAGGCTTGAAAGGGACGAACCAAATATTCTGGCGGAAAAATTTGCCATCTTTTGAAATTAACACCACTGACAAAGCAATCAGTGTGCCAGAACTGGGTGAGCTTGATTTAACGGATTTGCCGAAAGCCCTTCAAGGAGTAAATTCACTCTAAGGTAAAATCTTGGCGTACCATGTGGGAATTCGCTAAAGAGTGCCGTTTGTATGATTTTGCCAGCCATCGGGTTAAATTTTGTTTCTGAAAAAATCCACTTGTTTTGATGTTTTTTTCGAACTGTGATATATTGAAATAATCAAATTATGCCCAAAAGGAGTAAGCGGTACCAGAAGGAGTTAAGTTTTTTACACGAAAAATTTTCCGCGAAGGAAATGACGTCTGGCGTATCTGTCGAAGCAGCTTTAAAAGCATTAATTGAGGCATGCTCGGTAAATTTTGACCCTACCGTTGATTTATCAGTAAATCTTGGCATAGATCCGAGAAAAGCTGAGCAGAATGTGCGAGGCTTTGCAGTGCTACCAGAAGGTCTGGGTCGTGAAGTAAAGGTAGCCGTTTTTGCCAGAGGTCCAAAAGCGGAAGAAGCGAAGCAGGCTGGGGCTGATTACGTCGGAGCGGAGGATCTTGTCGCTTTAATACAGGAGGGCAAAATTTTTTTTAACAGCGTCATTGCGACACCCGACTGTATGACCTTGGTAGCTAAAGTTGGCAAGATTTTGGGGCCTAAAGGGTTGATGCCCAACCCAAAAACCGGGACTGTGACAACTGATGTAGCTAATGCTGTCAAAGATGCAAAAGCGGGAAAAGTTGAATTTAAAAACGACAAAGGCGGAACAATACATGTTCCTGTTGGTAAAGTGTCATTTGGACTGAGCAGACTGTTGTCAAATATCAAGGCAGTTACTTCTGCCATAAATCGTTCAAAACCTCAAACAATTAGGGGAAACTTCATAAAGAGCGCTTTCTTATCCCATTCTCAAGGCCCAAGTGTCAACATTAAAATTTCTGAGCTTACGTTGTAAAAACGGTTGCTGTTCACCAAGTAGTCTAGGTTCTTACTGTATCAAAACCGGTTTTATTACGATAAAAACTAAGTGATGAATTCTACACTCGAACAATGAGCACTGAGGCGGGCAAAGTGAAACTGTTTAATGACCTTTACGAAATAAAAGGCGTCATAGGGCGAGGGGAGTCTTCGGTAGTTTACAAAGCTATTGATGTATACAACAACAATGCCGAGGTAGCGTTAAAGGTTTTAAATGTAAACGAAGCAGATCCAGATTTTTTAAAGCTAAAGCATCGGCTAAGGAACGAGGCTCTATGCATGATCTCCACTAATAATAAATTCGTTGTTAAATTAATTGACTTCCAGGCAGTTGGATCGTTGTGTTATTTGGTTACTGAGTTCGCTCCGTATCTCGATCTTAAATTTTATGTCGAAACTTTAGGCAGGCCGCTTAAACCTTCCGAAGTAAAATTATTTCTTAAGCAGATCTTAATAGGTTTGGAACATGTCCACAGTTTAGGTGTTATACACCGGGATATCAGACCTGAAAATATTTTGGTTTTCTCGCCAAATTTGGTAAAACTTGGCGATTTTAGCAATGCGATAACTCAGGGAGAAGCTTTGCCACAGGAAGAGCTTTTGAAAGCTCAGGGTAGTTTACTATACATGCCTCCAGAAGTCATAACTGGGGGCCAGCCTTCTCCAAAGGGGGATTTATATTCCTTGGGTATTACTTTTCTTGAGCTTATGAGAGGTTCAAACCCATTTGAAAAAATACCCTTAATTCAGTCCTTGGCAGCTAGAGAAAGCCTTGCTCTTGATCCGCTTGAAGATATCCCCTTTGACCTTAGGTATACTTTGCGCTTGCTCATTCAGTTTGATCTATTATTCAGGCCAAAAACGGCCAAGGAGGCTCTTTCCTATTTAGAAAATCCGGAGCTAGCCGAAAATAAATGGAGAAACTTGGATGAGTTGCTAAAAAAATCTACCCCTCAAGACATGCATTATGAAAAACAATATGATCAGAAAACTATCGTATTATCGGAGGAAGAAATTATTGAAAGGATTAAACAAGCTGACAGCAATTCACCCAGAAAATCTCTATTAGACATTTTTAAAAATGCAAAAAACTGGTTCTCAAAAATTGCTTTTGTTGCCAATTTACGCAGGGTTAGTGAAACGAGAATTCTTTTGGTTTTACTTGCAGTTTCAGTGATTGCAACCGCAAGCTTTTTGTGGCTTAGCGGGAAGGAAAAGGTGGAAGCAAATCAGATTGAGATCGCAAAACAGTGGTTGCCAATATCAATGCTGGAAATTCCAGATGGCATTTACAAAGCAACATTTTCACGCGCCCTACCGGTTTTTGACTCCATAGAAGCTGTTATCGTAAAAAGCGACGGAAGAATGCATGTATCCTTTCTATTAGACGTAGCTATCACATCGAGTGCTCCTATGGGGGAAGGGTCTGTAATTCTGGACGCTATGACACAGCAACTAAGACTGTTTAACCCTAGGTCCAACAAAAATCACTTTATTTTAGAAACGGTTAATCTGGATAACAATCTAACGGGGTTACTTAAACTTGAATTACTTAAGCCTTTATGAAATTTCTTTTGCTTGCATTTTTAAGCTTAGGTTTATCACAAGTAAGAGACATTGTTCTAAGGACCAAGGAAAAAGGAATTCCATCTGTAGGAAAGGGCTTAGAGGTTGAAGCGCTTGTTGTAGCGGAAAAGAAAGACATAACACCTGTAAAGCTATTTATAGTCAGGGATAAAATTCCTTTCGAACTCACGGCAAAACTTGAAAGCGAAGATCCAAAGGGTCTAATCTACTCAGCCTTAGCTCCAGCTCCAGTCAAAGAAATGATAGTAATAGCTTACGTGCCAATCAGCGCAGAAAAAGCTATAAAGTCAAAACCGCTCTTTATTAAAAGACCGTGTGTGCAGAAAACAGAACTTGAAAAAGAAGTAAGCTTAGATAGAATCCCTGTTGAAAATCTAATTGAATTAAATGAGGGACTAACATTTGATACGGAACTCTACCAAAACCTTATTAAACAAATTGAAACACTTGCGCGTGTTTTAGACCAATGAAAGCAGCTCTGTTATTTCTGTTCGTTGTGCTGATTTCCGAAACACCCCCAATTTATGTGGTCAAACGAGGCAAACAACTTGAGATCCTCGAAACCCTCCCGCGTAAAAAAATTGATGGTTATGTTGAAATAATTCAATCGGCCTATGGTTTGGAAGTATCCCCTTACAGGAAAATAAACTCCTCCAATATCCAAAAGTGTCCTATAAATCGGGATTTAAACATGACACCGGAAGTTTACAACAACTTGGTTGAGCTGGCAAAAAAAAGACTCGAAAGGAGAAAGCTTCTCGACCAAAAATTGAGGCTTCTACTGACGGACGATTTTATAAAAAAACTAAACTCTATAGAGCGAAAATACAATTTGAAATATCCAAATCCAATATCAAGAAGCATAGACGCTTTCGAACTTGCCAACCGTGTTGCTGTGATATTGGCTGTTTTGGCAAATTAGAATCTAATTATCCGATCACTTTTCTAGGTCAAATTTGAAATGTTGAAAAAGATACGACAAAATTTCAAGAAAACAATTTCTTGCATAGCGCCAGCTCTTACTCTCTTTTCAGTGATGACCAAACTATTCGAGCGGATTTCTCTGACAAAAACCCTTAAAACAACATTTATTATTTTAAAAAATAAGGCAAAGGGAAGCGGGATGCACCGTTGCAAACGCTCCTCTCGATCTATGAAACTCCTCAGGAAATAGCAGGTTTCCAACGAAATTTAATAAAAATTTCATTTTTGGCTTATTATAAGCACACATTTTCTATTATGATCTTTAAAGGTGAATTTTTTATTCTCTTACTCGAACTCGGATATTATACTTTGAATAGCCGGTTACGTGTTCAGCCAGCTGATTGTTAATTCCCTTGTTTCGGGAGGTCTTTACGCGACTCTAGGATTTGGTTTCTCGTTAATCTTAAACGCAGTAAAAATTCTTCCATTCTTTTTCGGCGCTCTTGGCATTATATCCGCATATTCCTTGTATTGGCTTCTTGAACTTGGCAGGTTTTCGTTCATTACATGTTTACTGTTAAGCGCCCTAGTCACAATTTGTTTTACCGTTAGTCTAAATCAGTTTTTGTTTAAGGTTTTTAGGCAGAAGAAGGCCTCAGAGTTCGTCATGCTGGTTTTAGGGTTAGCGATAGGAATATTTTTGGAAAATCTACTCTTGATGCTATTCGGGCCTGATGTTAAGACCATACCTCTGCCATTTGAGAACCAAAATATTCAAATTTTTGGAGCGCACGTAACCTTCGTACAAATTTTGATTTTCGCTATTTCACTGCCGCTTCTGGTAGCATCAGTTTATCTTATTTATTTCACTTATTTGGGTATAATCGTGCGATCTCTTATCGAAGAACCACAGACAGCAGAAATTCTTGGTGTAAACAAAGAGAGGGCTTTTTTTTTGATTTTTTTAGTTTGTGGTTTAATAGCCTTTCTGTCCGGGGTATTGTACGCCTTTGAGTACAATTTAGAACCCTTCGTGGGGGTTAATCTGACCATAAAAGCCTTTATCTCCGCAATCATAGGTGGCAAAGATGTTGTTCCGGCTTCAATCGCAGGAGGTTTTATCCTTGGGACAATAGAAAACGTGTCGACTTACTACTTGCCGGCCTCGTATAAAGACGGAGTTTCATTTATAGTTATGTTCATTTTCCTTCTTTTTCGGCCTAAAGGGATTTTTGGAACACGGCTAAGACAGGAAACGGCGGGATGATCGAGGCGGAGCTTTTGAATTACATAATTCACATTTTAATAATTTTTTTTATTTTCACGTTTTTCAGCCTCTCTGCCACTATATCAATAGGACTCACCGGTCTTTTCAATTTATCTTTTCCGGGATTGGCATTGTTTTCCGCCTACTGTTCCGCGCTTTTGGCAATACATGGCCCTTTACCTTTTGAAATTTGTCTTTTTGCCTCCTCTGTCGCAAGCGCTATTATCGGTTATTTTTTGTCCGCCATATCCAATAGATTTAAAGGAGACTATTATGCGTTGGTGACATTCGGTTTCAATTACGTTGTGTTAACCGTATGTCTCAACTGGGAAAGTCTGACTAACGGGGCATTAGGAATTACAAATATTCCTTTTGAAAGCCTTTTGATTAGTCCCATGACCCCTTTGAAAATTTTGACCGTATACGGTTGCTTATGTATTTTCTCGATATGGTTTTCGTTAAAACTTAAACGATCCCCTTTAGGCAGGTGTCTCATGGCAATAAGGGATGATGAGGTTGCAATGATTTCGATTGGTAGAAATGTATTTCTCCTGAAAAATTTAAGTGCTTTTGTGTCTGGTTTTTTTTCTGGATCGGTAGGAGCTCTTTACGCTCACTATATTTCTTATATTGATCCATTTAGCGTTGGGTTACATGATCTGGTCTTCGTGCTTGCAAGCGTGTTTCTTGGTGGATTGGGTTCTCTAAAGGGTGCCGTGGCAGGGACTTTTATATTAACTTCAATTCCTGAACTGCTAAGGTTCCTAGAGATACCACCATCCGTTTTAGGGCCTTTGAGACAAATGATTTATGCTGTCATACTTGTCATAATAATTTGGTTGAAACCAAAAGGCATTTTTGGTCGCGTGGTTGTTTAAGTCATGGATGACATCCTTTTACGTATAAAAGGCCTGACTAAGCGCTTTGGAGGTGTTGTAGCATTGAATAACTTTAGTATTGAGATAAAAAAAGGACTAATCTATGGTTTAATTGGACCAAATGGCGCTGGCAAAACAACCCTTTTTAACGTATTGTCAGGTTTTTTAGACCCTGACGAAGGACAAATACGCTTTTTGAATACCGACATTCTGAAACTAAAACCTTTTGAAAGAGCTAATATTTTCTCTAGAAGCTTTCAGCTTACGCGAAATTTTCTCAACCTGACGGTGCAAGACAATCTTTTACTAAGTTTTCGATCAAATTACGAGTCCATTTTATCTTTTATTTTCTTCAAATATGAAGAAGAGAAAGAGCTTCTAAAACAATCCTCCAGTTTTCTACGTGAACTGGATGTTAGTTTGGATTTCCGCGCATTAGCTCGAGATCTGTCCTATGGTCAAAGTAAGCTTTTGGAAATGGTTAGATGTGTCTTAAGACCGCATCAGATATTGCTTTTAGACGAACCCGTTGCTGGAGTGAACCCGGAAACAAGAAAAAAAATCAATCATATGCTTAAGTTACAGAAAGAGAAAGGTGATACAATAATACTCATCGAACATGACATCAATTTTGTTATGACGTGTTCAGATTACGTGTTTGCCCTTGCCGAAGGAAAGCTAATTGCTCAAGGCTCCCCTCTCGAAGTCAGAAACAACCCACAAGTTCTTAAAAGCTACCTTGGAGAAACAGAATCAGTATAAAAAGTAAATTGACTTTAGGTCAAAAGTCGGCAAAAGACAGTGCTACCTGTACTTACTGACAGCAGCAAAAACTCGTCTTAGAATTATAGGTCAGTTTTTAAAAAAAACCAGTTTTCCCGCGAAGTTGAAGAAAATACTCAAAACAACCTATTCAGGATCTTTTTTGGCTGCTAGTTGTCAAAGCATGTTGTCCGACATGTATTTTAAGAGGTTATTTAAAGAATCCTGCCTCAAACTGACATCCTTCAAAAAATTTCTTAAGCCTCTCGAAAAATTTAAATTTCTTATCAAATTTGACAAAAAACCAAAAACAAGCTGTTAACAAATCATTGCGTTTTTTTTATCACCTTGTTTGAACACCGAATTTTCCGACAAGTTATTCATTTGTTTTCCATGAGAGCATTACAGACTTCCCTTGCGGACCCTTTTTTTCTTTTGACAATTTTTGGTAATTCTTAACAGAAAGTTATTTCAAGCTATTGAAAAAATGATACTCCCATTTGTGCGTGTCAATTTATTGGTGTCTATTTAATTAAATACAACAAGAATGTGAGCAATACTGCCAATTCGATAAATACGATACCGAGAACCATGTTTTGTCGCACACCCCCTAAAGCTGAAGGATTACGTCCTATCGCCTCCAAAGCTTTGCCTACCGCCATTCCCATACCAATTCCAGCGCCTAAAACCGCAAAGCCCATTCCCAAAAACATTAAGCCCGATGAGCCTATTTGTTTGGTTACTTGCTCATCTGCTAGACAGTCAGACACTAATAACAAAATAAAAACCGTAAAAAATTTTCCAACGATTCTTCTCATATCACACACAAATATAACCATTTTTATTCGTAATTATCAACTAATGGTCTTCATGCTCTAACGCTAAATACACGTACAGACAATTTAAAAAGTAAAAAACATATGCCTGAATAAAACTAACAAAAAGTCCCACAAAATAAAACACAAAAGCAACCGGAATAAATCCAAAAAGTAAACCAAAATCGCTCGTAACAAAAAGCTCTACGATTTTGTGGTCGACAGTTACCGCAATTACCAAACGCAAGGTCAAGCTGAAAAGCCTTAAGCAAATGCTAATTAGTTCAAAAATTAGAACAAAAGCGCCAATTATTTTGAAGGGTAAGCCCATGTCGAGCAACCCAGCTCCCATGTGTTTAAAATAATAAATACCATGTTCTTTGATACCATAGTAATTAAAATAGATGAATGACAATAAAGCTAATCCTAAAACTATAGCAGGATTCGTAGTGGGTGCAGGCATTCCTGGAATTAGCCCCACTAAGTTAAGAAAAAAAACTGCGAAAAACAAAAATATGAGGAAACTGCCGTGCTTCTCAAACAGCCGCCGACCTAAAATATCTTCTGTGGCTTCAATAAGCTTTGAGAGAACAAAGTCAATCAGTGTTGTTGCGGTGCTTGGGTTCTTTACCTTTGACGGAGAAACTTTCCTGACCAAGTATCCGATATAAAAACCCATAACCGTCAAGGTCGCTAGCGCTACAATACTGTCATAAAAAAAAACGTCAATTGAAAACATTTATAAAACAATAACTTTTCAAAGGCTTATTGTCAATCTAATCAGAATATCTCACTAGAAAGTTAAAGCCATTTGAAATATCAATTCTTTGACCGTCATTTTCCTTGTTTTATCAAGGACTTGTTTTGAGTCTAATTTTCTTTTCAATTTGATGTTGAGAAGATCGGCTAGTTAGTTAAAACTTAAATCTCACGCTCAAGGTTTAAATCAAATAGGTTGCGAAAGTTAACTTGCTATTTTTCGCTTGACTCAACTTATGACGGCTGAAGACAGACTGAGCGATATTGTTACAAGAATTCTTTGCAAGCAAAGCTCAATAATAAGGACTGCGATTAGGGGAAAGAGAATTATTGTTTCAACCGAAACAAGCGATAGCGTGTTAAACATTACTCTTTACTGTCAGTCATCTTTGATTGCAAGCTTGCTTAAAACAAGCTGTGACTTTAAAAAATTTGAAACTATTTTGACTGCTCAAACCGGCTACAAAGTATGTCAAATTAGCATGAAACAGTCATTTAGCTTGTGTAACAGCCCTGTGTCATTCATGAACCAAAAAAAAGAAAGTTTGATTGACTCCAGTTTCGACTTAAACCTGAAAACGTTTGATACCTTTTTAGAATTACAGGAAAATAGGTTTGCTCTTAAAGTTTGCTCTTCAATATTCGACAACTGCCCTGTTGAGAAAATTCTTTTATTTGGTCCGTCCGGAAATGGAAAATCTCATCTATGTCAGTCAATTGTTGCTGAAGCAAAAAAAAGAAACATCAAAAGTTGTTATTTCCATGCAACCAACTTTGTTTCCTTGTTTGTGCATAGTGTTTACAAAAACGAGCTTCAAAAATTAAGAAAAGAAATATTGGACTCAGACATCTTCATACTGGACGACGCGCAGGAACTAGCCGGAAAAGAAAAAACCCAAAAGGAACTCGTCTTTCTTCTCAATACTCTGGAGGAAAAAAACGCCGTGGTGGTTTTTGCCGCAAATGAAAATATTATGTTATGCCAATCGCTTTCCACCTCGCTTATTGAAAAACTTAGAGGCTTCCTTCCCTGTGAAATAAAACAACCTTCTGTCGACTCAAAAATAAAGTTTTTAGAATGGAAATTAAAAGGCCGAGTCTCAAAATCCGACATAAAAACGATAGCAAGTTATATTGAAAACGGGATCAGGCAACTTGAAACTTTCGTAAAAAACGTTGAAATTTGCATTAACTTTGTCCCCTCAAAAATCTTATCATCTGACGACATTTACCGACTGTTAAAACGGTTCGTAAAACTAGAAGACGAAACAAACAATGTAAACATTCCAAAACTTGTAGAGGCTTTAGCAAGTATTTATGGCATAGATCCAAGTTTAATTTTGTCTCCAACAAAGAACAGAAAGGCATCTAAAGCAAAATCTATATTGATTGTTATTCTTAAAGATCACTTTAAGTTTACTTTTAAAAACATAGCTGGTTTGTTAAAATTTAAAGATCACTCCGCCCCTGTAAAAATTTACTCACGTGTTAAAAAATCGTTTTTGTCGTTGGATTTAGACTCAGAGATAAAAAAATGTATAGATATCTATTCAACGCATTACCAGAGAAAAACACTCGCCTCTTAGGAAACTCTTAAGCCTAGATAATAACTCCAACAGTCTTTGGCGTGTTTAAAATTTTTTTCGCTGTCAGGGTTTTTTGTAAAGCCTTTCGGAGCAAATTTTTGCTAAAAAGTACCCTTTATCAAGCTTTGTAAGCACGCCCCGCGACCATAAACTTACCTTCATTCAAACCCTCAAACGCTCTAGCGTGTAAAGTTTTATATGTTTCATTGCTTTGGTGGGCTCCCAAAAGACCATCTGTAACATCGATGCAAGTCCCGTAACTTATAGCCTTATCTCAAAAGATTAAAACGAAATTTCTTTAGCTTTAAATGATCATGATCTTCGGCGTTTTTTTCTTGCCCAAAATGATCATTTTTGGTCATGTAGAAGGATCGTTTGAATACAAATTAACAACACAACTGGCGGCTAACAAAACTAATTAAATATTATGCCTGCGCGCCTTTACTTTGAGTTTAAGCCTTCAGCGCAAGAAACATGAATAATTAAGAAAACATGGATCATGAGTAAGTATTCTACATCGGTTAAAAACACAGATGCCAACTTTGTTGTTAAATTGGCAATTTAAAACATTGATGGCTGACTTACGATATTAGAAAGTATGATAAAGCAACTTCAAACTACTGCCTTTTACTCAGGAGCCTGGTATGAAAAAATTGATCTCAGCTTAGTTTACAATAAGAGTTTTCAGCGTCAAAATATACCGACTTATCAGTTTCTTTGAAGGACAGAAAGATTTGAGACTTGCGAATTGAAAATATTTTGTTTACCGTTTCAAAAATGGCATCACTATTCTTTTCAGCTTGGGTTAACTCAGGGTAGTTTTTTAAGATCTCCCGACCTAATGCGCCATTAGTTGGCGGAAGTCTAGTTGTGTCAAATTCTAAGTAAAGGCCACTGTGAGTTTGCAAATTATCAATAGTTCTGTTTTTATTTGAGACCTCGATGAAACCATCTTTTATACTAAAAACCAGGTCAATGTCGGTAAATTTTTTCTCTACATAACCTTTCCCCTCAACTTCTTCGATCTTATTTTCCTGATCAAAAAGCTTAAGAAGAAACTTAACTGGCTTTAACGGAGCTTTAAAATAAAACTGATTTAATGGTTCATCGAATGCAAGAACGAATGTTATATCCTTTACTCCGAGGATCTCGCTCCAGATTAAAGCCGTATTCATCGCCTTGGAACTCATTTTATCCCCAAAAGAATGGACTGATTTTAATACCGGAAGATGAATTCTTAGATCAAAAGCAATCGGAGTAATATTTTCTACACTACAAAAAAGTTTTTCTTCACCTTCAAGAAAAAAATGAAAACTCTTAGAAAATTTTACAAGCTCTTCTTTCGTCAAAGGAACAATTTTTTTTCGTTCCTTTCCCGTAAAAATAGTGCGATTGTTAACAAGCTCTCCCGCCTTTAACTTCAAAAGCTTGTCAAAAGTTTCCAGTTCTTCCTTCGAAAGATCCCGCGAAAAACTGATTAAGGTACCCTCGTTATTCCAAGACACCAAAACGCTTAGAGCGGGTATTTTAAATAGCTCTTGACCAAAATATAAGAAACCCCGGCTCCCCTCAAGTTTCCTAAAATCTAGATCCTGACCGCGTTGACATCCGAAAAACAACGCTGAAATAAAAATAGCTACAAGAACTTTTTCTGGCATTTGTAGGATTTTTCGGAATAAAGAATTTTTTCTCGAGTAGTTACTTACAGAAAAAACTAAACCAAATGAAATCTAAAGTTTTCACATCCCTTTTTTTAACTTTTTACATCAATCTATTTGTAAGTAACGTTTTTCACAAACATACTTCAAGAACTCGCTGACATCCTTAATGTAACTCAGAACAAGTTTCTGAGAACCTAGTTTTTATTACCACATTACCTGATATCCCGACAAAGTAAAGGAAATTTAGGAATTTTTTCGGATTGACTTAAACTGAACAATTTCAGCAACAAGATCTACCAAAGCTATATCAATTCTAGTCTTAGTCTACCGTCATTTATTGGCTTATAATTTTAGAAATAAGCAAAATGGTACCAGTGAAAATACTTCTTTCCAAGGTTGGTCTCGATGGGCATGACAGAGGAATTAAGGTAATCGCCAGGGCGTTGATGGAAGCTGGATTTGAAGTAGTTTACTTAGGACTTCATCGAACGCCGGAAGAAATAGTCAAAGCAGCCATTGAAGAAGATGTTGATGGAATTGGGGTAAGCATTCTCTCAGGCGCTCATATGACTCATTTTCCGCGAATTATTGAGCTTCTTAAAAAAGAAGGTGAACATATCCCTGTATTCGGCGGAGGAATTATCCCGGATGAAGATATCAAGCAATTAAAAAAGATCGGAGTTAAGGAATTGTTTCCCCCGGGAACCTCGCTTTCCGCGATAGTTGACTGGGTCAGGAATAACATTCCAAAAAAGAGTGTCTCTATTCAGTCATAATTAGAATAATGTTAAGTTAAGCGAAACAGGCTGGAGCTAATTAATCACATGACCCAAAAAAGATTTATTAATTTTTCAAACCAACAGAAAATATGAAAATTTATTTAGTTCCTGGCTAGTTTTTATTTGAAACTGTTTTTGCAATTCAGTCCGTAGTCCGAACTTGTCTTTTATTTTTTTAACGTTCCTTTCTTTAATCTATGCTAGAGATCCGTTCGCAACTTCGATCAACAACTCGTTTCGGAAGGTATTAGACTCTCAAATCATGCAATCATTTGGTACGAATATTTCCAAGCTATCACTACTCTCATGCCTTTTATTAAGGCGATACATTCCAGTACTAAAGTAAAAAACATGTTTCTGAAAAAATCATCTTACAGTTTCTCA
>JANWWW010000040.1 GCA_025055295.1 Deltaproteobacteria bacterium
CTCCGGAGCAGTTGTCTCAGTAGATGGAAACTCGACGTTTAAGGGCGGAAAGGCAGAATGGAATGAACAAGCAGCACAGAGAATTTTTGGCAGTCAGGCGCTAAACGCATACACACCTGTCGATCGCTCCGCTTGGGAATACGCTTTTTTGTCCGGCAAATTAAATCTTCAACCTATAAGCCTCTTTGTAGGAAGCGACACGGGCAGGCACATACTCCTCATAGAAAAAGTTCAAAATGGCAGGGTTTATCTCATAGACTCGATTGATACGAAGTATGAGTACTTTAAATCCTTATTTTCATCGGCGCGCGCTGAAGGAACCACAAGCTGGAGTGTAAGTGTAGAAGACTTGCTTGACTCTGGCAAAATTGCTTATGTCATAGCGCCTCGTGATAGTTTTGTTTCTTTTAGACCTCTTTCGGAGGCTATTCAACATGGCTTGGACGACTTCTGTGTTATAGCGCATCTCATGAGCGAACAGGAGAAGGCAAGACTATACTTAGGAAAAAACAAATCCGTACGGAGAAGATCGTCGTAAAATCACAAATTGCTATAAGTCTTACTTACTATTAAAGATTTTTAGGGGGTGCCTCTAACCATAAAGCAGGGCCCTTTAATAAAGTTTATGTAAGATTAACTCTTTTAACGAAGATAATTTTTCTATAAGGGCTAAATTTTGTAGTTAGATGCGATCTTTACGGAAATGTCTTTGGTAGTAAAATTCTTAGTCTACGATAATCACTAGGTTTTAAGATCGTAGATGGCAATTTTGAATTTTAAAAAAAATCTATGGTAGTATGGCATAAAAGGAGAGTTGCCCGAGAGGCCGAAGGGGACGGTTTGCTAAACCGTTATACGGGCTAAAACCCGTATCGCGGGTTCGAATCCCGCACTCTCCGAATGTTTTTAACCGAGTTCAGGGATTTTTAGGTTATATCTTGTTTTACTTTCGGCATCTTGCTGACTCTGGTAATATCAATAAATTATTTTTCCATGCCTTAAACAACTCTGGTATGTTTTACCAGTTCAGGTTAGCCGAGGTAATAAAAAATTAGTCATCTGTCCTCTTTTTTTTTGAGCATCATCTCTTATCTTTTGTTTAATAAAATAGAACATGCCATTAGTTTCATTATATTGGTCTAATGACAATCTGCCCCCAATCTAATCAATAAGAGATCCATTAGATTGTGAGAAATTAAGCTTTCGTAAAATCTCAGTAATTAACTCCTCAAAGGCTGTTCCGAACCTAATCTCTTACGACTTCAGGATAAATTGAAAAATTTAGCTTAGGGCTTTGTTGGTCTAAACAATCCTGTGAATCTTTCCGGCTTTACAGCTAAATTTTTAAGAACATTCAATCTTTGCCGTTAAAAAATATGCTTGTTCAAAATACTACAAAATTTTTCATAGTTCGCCTTGCGCATGTAAAACCTTAAATTAAGAGCTAAACCTCTTTGCTATTGCATCCACATAGGTCCTGTTTATCTCAATCATGACGAATTTACGATTGAGTTGCCTGGCGACGTAACCGGTGGTGCCAGTTCCTGCCATAGGGTCAAACACAATGTCTCCCTCTACGGTAGAAGTCAATATTATTCTCCTTAACAGTTCCACAGGTTTTTGAGTTGAATGAATTTTCCCTGTCGTTTTGTGTTTGAGCCTTTCTCGTCCTCTACAAAGCGGTATTTGCCAAACATTAATTGCAAGTTTGCCACCAGTAAAGCTCCGAGCAACTTCCTTATTGAAAGTGTATTTTTTAACTTTTTTGTCCTTCACAGCCCAGAGTAGTGTCTCCGTGGCATTCGTGAATCTAACGCCGAGAAAATTAGGCATTGGATTGGACTTGACCCAAATGACATCGTTTAAAATCCAAAATCCCAAGTCCAACATTATCTTGCCGATCCGGTGTATGTTGTGATAGGTTCCAATTACCCAGATTGTTGCCCTTGGCGCCATTAATCTACGAATTTCTTGGAGATAATTTCTTGTGAAATCATCGTAATCATTAAAATCTTTAAACACATCCCATTCGTCGTTAACACCGGTTACTAAAGTTCCACTCCATCTAACTAGTCTTTTTTGGGGCAATTGCAGAAAATATGGTGGGTCAACAAAAACGCAGTCAGCAAATTCAGCAGGTAATTTTTTCATCACCTTTAAGCAATCACCGATAATCACTTTATTTAATATTTCATTTAATTCATAAAAAGGCTTTTCTTCCTCGTCCACCCAAGTTAAATGCTCATGTGTTCCTCGTACTAATCGTTTTTGGCTGGATGAAGTTCTTTTTAAGGATTTATTCAACATTAGATTATGTTTGGGTTATTGGTGAAGAGTACACGATTATCGTTAGATTTTTTTGCAGGTGTTATTTGAACCTCAGATTCGTTAACTGATTTCGCGCAAAGAGTTCGATTAAAAAGTATCAAGGAAAATAAAAAGAAATCGCCCTGCCAACTATCACAGCCACTTAATCGTTCAATCGGTTTAGACATTTTTGCAAGAAGCATTCGATAGTGGTATCTGCAATCTAAGGTTATCACAACGAGTCAGATGGAGTCATGCCTGGTTCTACAAACGTGACATGTTGTTATTCCCGGACATAAAAAAGACATTTTGCGTGCCCACATCAATTTTCATTACTATAAAACTTAAATTTTAGGACACAAGTTGAGAATTTAAGTGATGTTCTATATTAGCTCATCTCCGTAGGGTTATCGAGAAACGCTTCTTTAAGGACGGACAGAAACTTTAGGGTTTCCATAGATAGTCATCAAGAAACAACAACCAAGATTCCAAACGGAAGGACAGGGTCATTAAGTGTTTTTTGAGGCCTGAGGGAAAAAAAGGCATTACGAATTTTTTCGCGTAAGCTTGCGTTTTTTGACGGTTAATTATAGAATAAGCACAACGGCGTCCATAGGGGAGGTGAAACACCCGTTCCCATCCCGAACACGGAAGTTAAGCCCTCTACCGCCGATGATACTGGGAGTTCCCGGGAAAGTAGGTAGACGCCGAGTTTTAAAGGGGGGCAGCAAGAAAAATACAAAAGGTTAAACCAAAAACAAAAAATATTATAGTTCTCCAGCCGATGCAGCGAGAAGTTTTAATGAATAAGTCAACTTAGTTGATATTTCCACGCAGTTTGTAAAATTTTTGTTAACTATGCATGCGTAAAAACTCACAAAAAAGCATGTCATCGTGATAGGTATAATGATCGAATTGTGATTAAATCATCCTGCGTTTTTCTCACAACTTACTGATAGGTTAAAGTCTGTTTTTTCTTGGTTTATTAAGGTCACAACTTATTAAACATTCAAAAAATAACGGGGAAGATTTAAAAATCTCTGCAACCTTGAAAGGTTTGCTCAATCAAAAACCAAGGATTTAGTCTCCTTGCTGACGGATTACACAAGCAAAATTTTAGGGCAATACTAAAACAATAGTAGAAAAATTAATATGGTAGTTACAAAGGGTTACTTAGAGAACTATCATGTGGTCGCTCGGCACTGTCTACTCGACTTTAGGTTTAGACTTTTTGACAGTTTACAATGATATTGTGTCAGTTTAGGGTCGGTGGCACAAAGCTTGGTCGGAAGACTGGTAGAGAAAATTCATGAGCTTTTAGGCCTTTTGGCAAAAGCCGAAGAATTTTCGTTTACGTCTTGGAAAATTTTTAGACACTGTTACTGAGTATGTGAATTGTTTAAAAACTAAAACACGTGGCAACTCGAGAAACTAATAACTTACTCAATCCACGGAAGAATTTCTAACTAAAATCAACGACACGCTCTATACAGGCTATGATTTTTTAGGGTCGTCAACCTATCTCGGTTTTTAAAGAGAGATTGAAAAATCAGGACGTGTTGTTAGAAGCTCTGAACTTTTATACAGACTATGAAGTAATAATCTTAATTATTAGATCTTTGCCTTACGAATTCGATACTTTACTAGTCCTAAACCCTACGATAGCCTTCAACTCCAATCGACCTTTATCCGGCTTCTGTTCTTGAGATGGTCAAAAGGAATTCCATTTTCAATTTCAGATTCATCGAGAAAAATTTTTGGTTCGTTGCTGATGCCATTTATAATTTCAATTTCTGAATTAAAGTACAGCAAATTAACTTTGTCCCATATTGGCGGCAAGCATCTTTTAAAATAGAGTTTGCCGTTAGAAATCTCTAATCCCAGAAAATATTTCATTATCAACTGAAAACACCATCCTGCGCTTCCGGTATACCAACTCCAACCACCTCGACCGGCAACCATAGGATTGGAATAGACGTCGCCGCATAGAACATAAGGCTCTGTTGCGTACTTTAATGGTGCATCCTCTCTGGTTAAGTAGATATCGACAGGGTTTATCATATTAAATAATCCTAAGGCAGTTTGGATATCTCCTATTTCTGCAAAAGCCATAATGAGCCAAACAGAAGCATGAGTATACTGAGCACCGTTTTCGCGAATACCGGGAATATAACCTTTGATATAGCCGGGATTGAGTCGAGTTTTGTCGAAAGGAGGCGTTAGGAGCTTTATGATCCTGTTTTCTTCATCGACGAGATGTTTTAGGCAACTTTGCAGCGCTATTTTACATCTTTCATGGTTGCCAAGTTTCGTTAAAACTGCCCAACTTTGAGAAAGGGAGTCTATTTTACATTCATCGGAGGACGCGCTCCCGATCGGTTCTCCTGTGTCGTAAAAAGCCCTAATATACCACTCGCCATCCCAGCATCTCGACTCGATAGTTTCGACAAGAAAATTTGCGCGCAGTTCCAGCTCGTCCGCAAAGGATTGATCACCCACGAGTTCAGCAATGGATTTAAAATTCAAAAATATGTAAGCTTGAAACCATCCAAGCCAGACGCTTTGGCCTTTGCCATCTTTGCCAACTTCGCTAAATCCATCATTCCAGTCTCCACAGCCAATCAATGGAAGCCCTAAATCTCCATATCTAAAACCGTTCAAAATAGCTTTTTTGCAGTGCTCATACAAGGACTCTTTGACGTTAGCTGGCTCAGGGTAAATGTATATTTCGTGTTCCTCAGGTTTCAAAAGGGGGCCTTTAAGATAATCAACTTGCTCGTTTAGGATTGAAAAGTCTCCGGTAGCCTTAAGGTACTCCAGTACCGCGAACGGAAGCCAGAGAAAATCGTCTGAAAAACGGGTTCTTGTTCCTTTCCCACTCGGGGGATGCCACCAGTGCTGAACATCTCCCTCAATAAATTGCCTAGACGCGTGAAGCAAGATTTGATTTTTAAGAACCTCAGGATCAATGTAAATAAAAGCCAGCGCATCTTGAAGTTGATCCCGAAATCCAAAAGCCCCACCACTTTGATAAAAACCTGACCTGCCGAGTATTCGGCACGACATTGTTTGATGTAACAACCAACTCGCAAGGATATTGAGAGACTTGCTCGGAGTATAGATTCGGATACTATTCGTTAACTCATTGTGACAAACTTGCGCTAAGTCTGAATTTTTTTCTTTCAACTTTTCCAAGAGATCATCAAGTTTTTCTGAACTGACAGCATAGTGGCAAAGCACAATTTTAATTTCACTCCCGACTTGTTCGCTCGAAATATTTAGTTCAATGTTAAACGCAATACATTTCCTTTCACTATCCTCCCCGTAGCTGGAAAAAGACCAAGGCTTTCCTGCTTGAAAGCTCCTCATAAACAAGGGGTCACTGATTGTTCCATGTTGCCCCATTACTTCGATCTGGGAATTGGTGTAACTTTTGAGCTGGAAATTGCAGTGCGTGATAACCACTTTGTCACCAAAATCATCTGAGTAAAGATTGCGAATAACAAATGCGTTACACAATGGATCAAAGTCAATTTTTAAGTATTTTGACGTATCGCTCGGATCGACGCCCAAAACAGGTTCAAAGTAATAGTAAATTTCAATTGAAATCGGCTCAAAAGGGATTAGGACAAGCTCGTGAATAATAGAATTAGCACTGACGGTTTGTTTAAGAATAGTCCTACAACTTTTGAATGTTCTTTCATATTGTGAGAAATTCCGCGTGTAAGTTGTTTTTATATCCCCGGTATCATTATGGAAAATAAGCTGTGGTGAGAAAATCTCATTTTCGTTAATGTCCCTTATAAAAAAGCATTCTGAGCATGGATTTTGGACAGGATCGTTGGTCCAAGGTGTCAACCTAAATTCTCTACTATTAAAGGCCCAGCTAAAACCGGCACCGGTTTCTGTAGTCAATATTCCGACTGTATTGTTTGCTAGTACATTGCTCCAAGGCCTTGCCGGGAGGTTTTCTTTGCTAAAAACACCAATAAAGTTATTATTGTCGTCAAAACCACAACTGTCGCTGATAGGGGTCACGATCTCTTTTAATTCCGTGACACTGTATTTTTTCCCTGAGACGACCTTGATCTGACCCGTGGAGGAAACTGAGTACGCTCCCTCGGATAATGAGTCCAGAAGTTCACTTAACCCTTTGCCATTATTCTCCAAAACAAGTGCTGCAATTTTTTCGAGTTTTTGTAAGTCCGAAGCTTCAAGCTGAGATCTATTCCTAAAGTAAACCCCTTTTGGTTTCTCAAGGAACTTACTTAAATGCTTTAACTTTATCCAGTAGTCAATTTGGTCCTTTATTTTTTGTATGTATCCTTCTGATATAAGATTTACTAACACAAGATCACACGGTAAACCTTTGTGCCGAATGAAAGAGTATGCCTCTAAGACTTCGTAAACCAGAGACAGATCAGCCTCAGATTTTATTTTCACAAGTATTATTGGATAATCCCCAGAGATGCCGAGCTTCCATATTTCCCTTTGAGAGAATTTTTCGCTTATTTGCCCCTTTTTCTGTTTTGCATCAAACAAGACAAAATTAGCTAGCTGCTGATAGGTTATAAAACTTCCGGGATTATATAGTTCGCTTTTTAGTTCTATGTTGGATTGGCTCCAGCTTAACTCAAATTGATAGTGGAGAGTTATCGGGTCGCCTAGCTTATCAAACAATTTTAAGAGATCATCTTTTGATTCGCTCAACGCCGTTAGAAAGAATATGCTCTCTGTCTGTCCTGGTTGTATTATAAAGCTTTGTTTTATTGAAATTACGGGGTCTAAAACGACTCCGTACGAATTTGCTAAAAATGGCCTCTCCAAGGCTATTGGGTTTGTCTCGTCCCGACCCCTGCCAATGAATTCAAATCTACTAGTCTCAAACTCGCTTGGTTTGAAGACATGAGACAAGACTACCTTGTGACCAAGGAATAGACGCTTGTCTATATGGCTTCTTGGCCTTCTTTCAAGTATGATTAGGTCTTTCTCGCGTATTATTTCTGAGGAGATGAAAAGCTTCTGAAAGGCGGGGTGTCCCATATCGGCTCGCAAACTCGCAAGACACACCTCGGCGTATGACATCACGGAAACACGTTTTGTCTTGGGCCCTAGGTTGGTTATTGACAACTTGCGAATATCACAGGGGTATGAGGGAGAAACTGTGCCTTCAAGGTAAGAAAAAAGTGCTCCAAACCTCTGTTTTATTTCGAACTTATCCGGAGCAAAAAAAACTTCATAAAGGTCACCTTTTTTCTTAAGCGGTAGGTAACTCGTGCTAAAGGTTTCGCCTGTCTCTTCATCCTTTACGTAAAAGAAATAACCATGCAAATTTCTCGCACCTTGTTGCCTCCATCTCGTTAAAAACACATCGTAATAGGGGCTGTAGATGAAGCCGCCACCCCCAGCGTCTATTAAAGACAAAAGATCTCCATTGGATACAAAGTGGCTTTTGACTACACCGGTAAAAGGTGTCTTTAAAGTTTGGGTAGTTTCTTTAGGCTTTAAGACTCTCGGAGAGGGTTCTGAATATAGCAGGTCTTCAACCGAAACGGTTACCATCACTTTTGGTTTCTTCTCAAACAATAGGCTTTCTGAGGCTTCTATCTGTGGGTCTTTGTGAAACAGTGCCTTGATGTAGTCAGCTGCCAAAACATTAGTCAATGCGCAAAGTGACATTCCCTGATGGTGCGCAAAAAATGCTTCAACCGGGAAAAACTGCTGATCTTTGGCTAACCTGTCTTTGGAAAAATCAATTGCTTCGTAAAATCCGAACTCACCTCTTGCGTTAAAGCACTTTTCCAACAGTACAAGGTTCTGATAAGATTTTACGGGGTCGACCATAACAGCCATGACAGAAGCATAAGGGGCAACCACGAGATCCTCTGATAAGCCTCTTTTTAGACCAAGACCTGGAACTCCGAAAGCCTTGTATTGAAAATTCCCAGCCAAATCAACGAGTCCATACGCGCTCTCTGATAAGCCCCACGGAATGTTATTCAATTCTCCGTACTTCTGATGGACTTTTACCGCAGTCTCCACCGCATGTGATAGAAAAGAACCATCGAGTGTTTTGGCAAAAAGTTCCGGCATCAGGTATTCAAACATTGTTCCAGACCAACTGAGTGGAGCGTAATGTCCATGCACGCGACCTATTACCCGACTCAAAGAGAACCACGTTTGCGGATTAAAATTTTTGGTCGCTATTACCACAAAATAGCTCAGTCTTGCTTCGGAGCAAAGAAAATCATAACAACCTGTGTCTTTTCTTGCTGAGTCAACGTTATAACCTATTGAAAATAGGCGTTTATCTTTGTTGTATAGAATTTCAAAGTCCATTTCCGATATTAACTTTTCAACCAAGGCTCTACAGACTCTTGCATCGGAGTCTAAAGTTGATGAAATTTCAATTGCAGGCCGGGAAAAGCAGTCAGGATTTTCGACTAATATCCTGGAAATACATTCAACAAGGTGTCTATAAGAAGGATTAATGTTTTTTAACATCTCGTGAGTATTAGTGGAAAAAATGTCCGCTTTAAGTATTTGGGCATATAATTCAATAGAGTTCCTTTTGATAAGGGGAAGCTTACCAAGTTCTTGAAGGAATGACCTTGCTACAATCAGACTCGCAAGCAGGTTCCCACTGTCCGCAAAGGATATGTATCTTGGAGCCAAAGGTTTTTTGGATTTTATGTCGTACCAGTTAAAAAGATGACCAAAGAATTTGTCAAGCGAGTCAATCGTTACTAAAATGCTCTTTAACTTTTCCACACATTTTTCTAGATCTATAACCCCTAACTCATAGGCACAAATAAGCGACAGAATTGAATAACCCAAATTTGTTGGGCTTGTGCGTTCTGCAACACGTTTATCCGGAATAACTTGATAGTTGTCAGGGATTAAAAAGTTGTATTCTGGTCGAAGAAATTTGTCGAAATAAAGAAAAGTGTCAAAAGCCAATTTTGAGAAATAATTTCTTTGCTCTTTTGTTAAAAAACGTACTGCCTTTGGTCTCGGTTTATTTAAATAAACCGCCAAGAAAGGGCCGGTGGCAAAAAGCAGCCCGATAAGCTTGAACAGCACAGGTGTGGCGAAAGAAATACATGGCGCTGCAACTACAAATTGAATGAAAAATATTGGGGCGTAAGGTTTTTGTTCTTTTGCGAGCCTTTCAGCGAATGAAAAGCTTGTCCATTCGAGCAGCTTTTTTTTCGAGTAAAGTCTATACAAAGTGGCCACCACAGCATGCAAAGCGTTCGCCGCTTGGTGTGGCAGCATGCTTATCCAAAAAATCGCTTGGGCTGATATCTTGCGAAAATCGCTTTGAAACCCTTTGAGCCTTTGGGCAAATGTTATGTCCCGGAGCCCCAGGGAGAAAAGCTGGTAGAAACTTAAAAACAGAGGAAAAATAAATATACCTGTGGTTATCAACATAATAAATTTTGCAAGATCAATTGAAAGGAAAAGACCGGTCAGGAGTGCAATAAGAATAATAACGGGAATAAGACTCCTTCTTAGGTTATCAAATATTTTCCATTTTCCGAGCGGAGGTACCTGTCGGTTGAACAGCATTGGTAAAAGTTGCCAGTCTCCCCGAAACCATCTGTTCAGGCGCGATGTGTAAGAAATATAGTTAGATGGAACGTTGTCAAAAAATTCTACTGGAGAAACGAAGGCGCATCTCGCAAACACGCTTTCAATCATGTCATGGCTTAGAATTGCCTCCTCAGGAAACCGGCTTTCAACGGCACGCAAAAAAGCGTCTACATGGATCAAGCCTTTGCCGATAAAATTCGCCTCGTCAAAAAGATCAAAGTAAAGATCGCTCAGTTCACGGGCGTAGGGGTCAAATCCCTCCGAGTCGGACATTAGCATTGAAAAAAGGGTTTCCGAATAGGAGTTTAGGTTGACGCTTACTCTGGGCTGATAAATGGAATAACCTTCTTTTACGCGATTGCTTTGGTCAAAAATCGGCTGGTTCAAGGGGTGAGCGCCATACCCAACCAGTTCAACAATCGAGCCAAGGCTGGGAAAGGTGTCACTGTCCAAGGTGATACAAAACCTCACACCTTCCAACTCGATCTTTACTATTTCATCTACATTCAGGAAAGTTGTGTTACACGAAGGGTCTCTGCAAAGCCTTAGAAACTCTAGTAGTTTACCTCGTTTTCTCTCCCAACCTATGTAACAATCTTGTGTATAAGAATAAACTGGCTTTCTGAGTAGTCCAAATATTTTTATCTGATATTCTTTCCGCAATTCCCTAGCGGTTGAGGTGATTGTGCTTACAAGTTCTTCCAATTCTGTAGCAGTCGGAGGTCTACTAGAGTCTACGAGGTCAAATAGGGCAAACCACACGATGTGCTCATCTGGATTAGTGAAGGCTCTTGCAAGAAGCTGACCAAAGATTTCAACAATATCGTTTTTGCTTTTGATAATCTCGTGAACTACAACAGCGGTTTTATGGTTGTCTGATAGTGTTTTGATGTCTAGTCTTGGAATGAATCTCGGTTTCTTTAATCTCAGTATTATCGCATTCTGGATTTGAACAAAAAGCTCGAATGCGAGAAAAAATGTGAAAGCGAAAATCAATAAAATTTCATAATGAACAGCGGTAAGGACAGCAGTTGCCCTTGAAATGAGAAAAGCTGTTACACCAGATAAAAATGTGGCGCTTCCTAGATAAATTGGCAATCTGTATTTATCCAGCTGTCTTAGTAACTGAAACTTAAGTGGTATTTTGAATTTTTCAGCCAAAAACTCGAATAAATTTTCTTTGAACAATACCGTAAAAAGGGGCGTTTCTGTTTTCAAACAATAATCAATACATTTTTGAGCAACTTTAAACTCACTTGTTTCTAGCACTCGAGAAAGCTTTTCAATTTTTTCCCGGGCTTTATTACGACTTCTAAAGTCACTAGCTAAATAGAGCTTGTCCCTTGAGCAAATTTTGTGAAGAAGAGAAACTTCCTCTAAAAGCGCAGGGAAATCCAAAATTTCAAGCTCATTAAAAGAGTGAAAGGTTTCAGATATAAACAGCTGTCTCTCGGCTAAAAAATGTTGTTCTTCCTTTAATCTTTCCTGTAGGTCAATATTACGTTCTTTAAAATAAGCTTCAAGAAGATGAGATGCTATAGATGATTCAGGTTTTTCTCTAATAAGCGTCATGATAAAAGTAGCGTGCTTCTCTAAAAGCTGCTTTTTTTGTAAAACCAAATTAACGAATTTTATGTTTCTTTCGGTGAGCGAAGTCGTTTCTACCTGGAGGACTTTTGCGTCTTCCTCAAAACGCTCCCTTTCCTCGATTGAAACCCGCGCCTCGTTGATTAGAGTGGCCAAGTTGAAAAGCAAGGCAATTCGTAAAACCTCCTTTAAAGCCCAGAGTTCCGCAAGAGTTAGTTCCAATGAAACAGAGATTTCCGATAATACTGATTTAAGTATTTGATGGTTAACTGTTTGATTCGTGGCATGGACAAGCTCTTGACAAATGACAAAGATCCTCGGCAATACTTGATGCCGTTTAATTTTTGGCAGGGCTTTATCAAAGTCTTTGGTGTATAGCTTTTTGAAAAGTTTTAAATTTTTTTCAATTATGTAAAAGTTGTCAAGGATCCAATCTGCTCCCACAGGAAGGGTTTTTTTTTGCCTTTCGAGTTCTTTGAAAACCCTATAGCTCTTTTCAAAATCGACCATTAACTTTTCTGGCAGTTTCAACAAAAAAGACCGGCCCTCTGCAGCTTGCATTTGCGCTATTTCCGAGCAAATCTGCTTTGCTAGGGAATTGAAAAATTCTTGGGTTAAACCTTTACCCTTGTCCATGAAAACCTTTTTAAATAATGCTATAAATAATTCGGAAAGTGTAGAATGAAAATATCTGCTGTAGTTTTAACATATAATTGTGAAGACACGATTGAACGAGCCTTACAATCTTTAGATTTTGCGGATGAAATAATCGTTGTAGACTCTGGTTCAAAAGATAGAACTGTGCAAATAGCTGAGCACCTGGGTTGCAGGGTATTTTTAAATCCATGGCCGGGTTACGCAGAGCAAAAGCAGTTTGGGGTTGACAAAACCAATTACGACTGGATTTTTGTGCTGGACTCGGATGAAGAAGTCTCTAAAGAACTTAGGAAATGGTTGACAAGTTTAAAAACTAGCAACCAAATAAAAGCGGATGGATACGCTTTTAAAAGAGTCATGTTTATTGAAAAAGAGCGAATCGATGTGATTTGGAGAAATGAATTTAGAATTAGGCTGTTTCGAAAAAAAAGTGGAACTTTTGTGGGGAAAGATCCTCACGAAAGAATTGTGGTCAGTGGGGTTGTAAAAAAAGTTCCTCTTGAAATATATCATTTCAGCTATCAGGGATTGGTGGATCAAGTGCGGAAGTTAACAAACCACGCCAAAACATGGGCTGAAACGAATGAAAGAATTTCATGTTTGTCCTCCATTGTTAGACTTTTCGTATCACCAATTTCTCGCTTCACGAAAATGTTTTTAATAAGATTTGGTTTTGCTCTAGGTATACGTGGTTTTATTTTGTGTGTAAACGAAGCTTATTACGCTTTTTTAAAATACGCGATATTGATTTGGAATAAGAGGCTTAAAAATGATCGAAGCGCTTAGCTGCATAAATGCTTTATCCCAGAAGAACTTTCAAAATTCTGCCTCGTCAAGGACAAAAACTGAACTTTACAAAGTTGCCTCAGAAGTTATATCGAGATATTTTCAAAACTTTCCAAACACAATTTCTGCGAAGATCTCTACAGATAAAGTTGAAGATTTAGCGTTTGTTCTGTCAAAGCTTCGAGCATCAGATGAAAGATTGCACGAAAAACAAGTCGGTTGTTTTTTAAGAGAGTTAGAGTGCAACGATCCAAATCTGTATCACTCGTATAAAGCAGCCCTCTCTAGGGTCAATGTGTATCCCTTTCACTCTCATCCGATAGCCCACTTAAGGTACGGTCTTAAAACGGCTATAAGTTTTTTTTGGAAAATGAGTTCGTTAGTTGTCCTGAAGGAATGTGAAGCCCAGTTGGTTTTAAAACTTGCCCGTCGAATAGCCTTGCTTAGTCTTCCTGACCTTTTGAGTCTGGATGGTATTTTTTGGGATAAGCTTAAATTTAATCTGCCAGATAGACTTATGGTTATCAAAGGAAAAATATACGTGAAACATTTTGACAGGGACACAATTCCGACCACTCAACATTATCCACAAGTTGGATGCCCTGCTTTGTGGGCTAAAGTAAAGGGAAACACAAATGCCATAGAGCTTATAGGTAAAGAAATTTTGCATAGAGCTCTTGCGATTATTGGCATGTGATTGGATGCTCCCATTTGAAAGAAAAAAAAGAGAGTCATTTCCTAAGTACTATCAAAATGGATGAACTGCATATTTCATTTGAAGCTTTTAATAACTTGGCCCTCGTTCATGAATTAGATTGGCAAGGGGTTGAAATTCCTCTAGTGTGATTTT
>JANWWW010000041.1 GCA_025055295.1 Deltaproteobacteria bacterium
GATGGAACCATGCTTTCACAGACTACTAAATCGTCATAATTGCTTCCCGGAAATAATCCAGCCAAATGGCCATCTTCACCCAATCCAAGTAATAAAAGATGAAACCCATTTTCAACGACTCCAAGTCTCGCTAGGGTTTCGTTAAAATACTCTATACTCAGCCTTGAGTTGTTTCCGTACCAGTCAACGAGACGCAAAGTATCGATACTAAAACTTTTTCTGATGTTAAAGCTGTTAATATCGTGTTCGATGTCAGTCACTCTTTCATCTCCGACAAAAAAGACGATATTTTGCCAGCTTATACTATTGTAAAAATCCGAGCCTAAAATTTTGTAGGTCTCAAGTGGGGTTTGACCTCCCGAAAGGCAAACAAATACTTCATCATGTTTTTTGCAAAGTTCCTCAAGGTCTTTTTGTAGTGTTTGAGCCACGTCAAAAGGAAAATGTTTCGGGGTTGATATCCTAAGTGAAAAATTTTGCTTAAGCTTGGAAAATTCCATAGACTGTTTCTCCAAAAATGCTCTCTTCAATATTTTTTACTGTTCTATAATTGACAAAAACAGTTGGGTTAACTAAGCTTGCGAGCATTAAATCCCATACACTTTGCTGAATAACGGAGTACGAGCCGGCCACATTGCTTTTAAGTACGTAACCGTCATAAGAAATCGCTATATTCCTTGATCCAATTCTAAACTGAACAGATAAAATCTGGGAATTCGAAATTCTTACCGCGCCAAAAGCTGAACTCAGATTAACTGACGAGGACGAAACTGCTTCGATAGATACAGTGCCAAGAAACTCGCTCACAAACCAAGCAACATTTAATCTGGATGAACTTTTTTGAAAATCACAGGTTATTTCAATATCCTTGAAATGGTTCGATTTCGGCACAGATGCTAAAACTAGTTCTCTGAAATGAGCGCCCTCGATCCATCTCAGATCGTATAGGAGCCGCGTTACACCCAAAACTTCAAGAAATTCCGAGTCGAATACGCAAAAATTATGAAGAGCTATAATCTGTTTTATAAAGTTTTCCTCATAAGACTTCAAAAAATAACTGCAATTAATCGTTGCGCCGCTTTTAACTGCCCTGATTATCGACAAAACTGGCTCGCGCCCGCCTGAAACCGTTAAAATAACCGAACCGCCGTGTTTTTTTTCCACAAGTGAACATTTTTCGGAGTCGTCGACGTCTTTGATCAAACACACATTTAACGATAAATTGGCACAAAGCCGTTCAATGATTTCTTGATCGTCTTGTGGTCCGCAAATAGTCAAATCTGCAAAGTACTTCATAAATGTTCCCACTTTTTGCCGAAAGACTCAATAAGATCAAATGCTTCTTTTGGTCCCCAAGATCCTGCAGGGTAATACCTTAAAGGGACTACTTTTTTATCAAAAAGCGAAAGAATCGGATCCACGATCTCCCATGCATGCAGGATTTCTTCGCTCCCTGCAAACAAGGACCTGTCTCCTCGAAGAACATCAAACAAAAGCCTTGAATAACCGTCCTTCAATCCCTGCGAGAACACATGCCCATCTGCAAGCTCAAGAGATCCGGGAATTTCACGCATTTGGAATTCTGGAGACTTGAGAAAAAGTTGCAATGAAATTGTTTCTCTTGGTTGGAACTCAATTCTTAAAGCCGGCGGCGGATAGAACGCGCTCAAATTTTGAAAGGTTTTACTCATCCCAAGAGAGTTTTTGAAAACAAAAGAAATATGTCCAATTCTTTTAGGCAGTCTTTTACCAACCCTCACGAAAATTGGAACACCATGCCAACGGGGAGTTCGACACTCAAATACCCCACAGAACATTGTTTCTGTTAGACTAGGTTTAGGCACTCCTGACTCTTCGAGATATCCGACTACTCTTTTGCCTTTGATAAATCCTGTTTCATACTGAGCCCTAACCAAATTTTTCTCAGGATGCCAAGAGTCAAAAAGGCTGAGGGAAGTTAAAACTTTTGCCTTTTCGTAACCAAAACTTTGTGGGTCAAGACCCGAGGGTTTTTCCATTAGGCACAAAGCAATAGTCTGTAAAACATGATTTTGAAACATATCCCTCACTATGCCTGTCTTGTCGAAATAATCTGCTCGATTTTCTATCCCTGCGTCTTCTGCCACCGTAACCTGAATATGATCCACAAAATGTTTTGAAAGCAAATCATCGAGAAAATCATTAGAGAAACGCATAACCAGCATATTCTGCAACAAGTCCTTTGCAAGGTAATGGTCAATCCTGTAGATCTGATCTTCCCATAAATACTGTTTTAAAAAGTTATTCAATTTTTCAGCGCTTTCTCTGTTGACACCAAATGGTTTTTCGAACAGAAATCTGCTGGCAAAATACTCGGTTCTCAAAAGGCTTGAGCAGGCAAGACTTTTTAGAGCTTCTTCAAATAGTTCAGGTTTTAAAGCAAAATAAAAGATTAGCATTTCGTCGCGAGAAACGATATCGCGTATCTTTGGCGGTGCATCAATAACGGACCCATTGCAATAAGTGAATCTACCCAAAAAATTCAAAAGAGATGCATCCATCCGAGAGGAAACGGATTTTCGAACAAGTTCTCTGTAGGATTCATTGTTTAGCTCAGTCCGTCCAACTCCTATGAAACGGATCTTATTTGACAGTAGCGACTTACTATGCAGCTGGTAAAGAGCAGGATAGAGTTTCTTTTTTGCAAGGTCTCCCGTTGCGCCATAAATTACAAAAACCGAATTTTGGTGCGGTTGAAATGAAATCACATCAATGTGGTCTTTTGATGTATTGCTTTAAGGAGTTCATTATACGACTCGGCAAAAAGTTGAACCCCTTTCTCTGTCAGCTCCCAGAGAAGATACTCAAAAGAGTATCCTTGATCGTTGAAAACCCTGAAAAAAGCGTCAAGCTCTTCCACGTTAGTCAACTCGCTTGGAACAAAATTGTCCAGCCAGTTTATCTCCAACGCTTTGTTAAGAGTTTGTTCAGGAAGTGTAAAAACAACCTCGTCAAAGGTTAATTTTGACAAATAATGCTCCTCGGGAACAGACTTGTCTTTGACGCCGGTTGAAGCCCATAAGACCCTCTGAACGTTTGCGGTTCGATTTTTTAAATCTTTAAATCTTTTGGACGTGAAAATCTGACGCCATGCGTGATAAACTTTGTGGCAATTTCTGTAAGAGGTTTCATTAGTGTATCTGGTTTCAATTTTCCCGTCGTGAATGTATTTGTTAACTAATGCGTCAACACGAGACACGAAAAAACTTGCAACGCTAAAAACACTACTTATGTTATTCCCGTCCGCCAATCGATCTTCCAGCCCAAGAAGGTAACTTTCACAAGCTTTCAAATATTGATCCAACGAAAAAATAAGGGTTACGTTCACATTTATTCCTTTTCTGGTTAACTCCCGAATTACATAAAAACCCTCGTTGGTTGCCGGAACTTTAATCATAAGATTTGGCTTATTAATTCTGCCCTTCAGGTAAAGAGCCTGTTCAACGCTTTTGGATATGTTATTAGAAAACAGAGGGTTAAGCTCAATTGAAACATAGCCGGTGTTGCCATTTGAGGACTGGTAAGCAGGCATGAAAAGGTCACAGGCTAAACTGACGTCCGAAATCATGAGTTCCCAGCAAATTTCTTCAGGGGACATGCCTTTCAAACGTTTTATATCCTCTTCATAGCTTGAAGAATTGAGTATAGCGTTTTTAAAAATTGTCGGATTTGAGGTTACTCCTGTAATTCCCCGCTCCTTTAAATTTTCCAGGGTACCATTTTTTATTAAATCCCTTGATAAATTGTCGTACCAAAAATATATTGTCATGCCCTCTTTACTTTTAAGACGCTTTGTTATTTTAATAAATTTCGTGATAATTTTTATCCTGTTTTTTGCTTCAGTCATTTTGGGTCAAGGCTACACTTACATAGATGAAGCTGGAAACGTTCACTTTGCGGAGTCAATACGCGACATCCCGCCAAAGTATAGGTACCAGGTGATGACGCCTACGCCTCAACCGATACTTGACAAAAAGACTAGAAAAAAATTGAAAAAAACCCCGAAGCCAACAAAAACTCCAAAACCTACAAAAACCCCGAAGCAAAAGAAGCAAAAATCAAAAAAATTGAAGCAAACGTCAACCCCAACTCAGTAACAGTTTTTATTAAAAATTAAACCGATATCACAGTCAATAATTGTAACCCGGACCCTTTCAATGACATCAAAAAATTGTAAACAGTGACTAGAAGCCTAAGCTCAGAGTTTCTTCCTCCAGTAAAGGAAAAAAAAAATAAACCCAAAAACAAGCATGAAAGTCCTTTAATCTTGCTCGAGCTATCTAAAGATCTAGTCGAATTAGCTCGAATTTGGCATGAAAGCAAAGATAACATTGCCCAAAACAACTTTTTTGACCACGTTAAGGTTTTACGACAGGGCCATCCACAGTTTCTCTCACCTTTTCCCAGTGAGATCACGTGGACGAAAGCCCTCAAACCAGACACGAGGAGGATTTCTCGCTACCTAAAAAAAATATTTTCTTCAAGAATATTCTCAAATTTTGGCCCTTTTCATGAAGAACTAGAAAAGAGGCTTAGAACTTACCTCAAGGTTGAGAATCTGTTTTTGGTCAATAACGCGACCATCGGCTTAATGTTGGCGCTACGCTTTGCGTATGACAAACTTAGGCCAAAAAATCCTTACATCATAACGACCCCGTTTACATTTCCCGCGACCTCGCATGCGGTAAAATTCCTTAGTTTCGACACAGCGTTTGCTGATATTGATCCACACTCTCTTTGCCTTTGCCCGGAGGCGGTGGAGAACGTGATCAAAAAACATGGACCCCCTGTAGCTGTCATACCTGTGCATGTTTTCGGCAATGTCGCTGATTTAGAGGCTTTCGAGTCGCTTAGACGCAAATACGGATTTTTTCTTATTTACGACTCAGCCCATGCTTTTGGTGTTGAAGTCAACGGCAAGGGAATAGGCAGCTATGGAGATTTTTCTGTATTTAGCTTGCATGCAACGAAAATATTTCACACTGCTGAGGGTGGGATTGTTACATTCTCCGATCCCGCGTATGCAAAAGATCTTGGTTACTTGCGATCATTTGGCATAAAAGGAGTTGATACATGTTTTTCGCTCGGAATAAACGCAAAGTTGAGTGAATTAAATTGCGCTCTTGGATTGGCTCTTTGGGACAAGATTGAGCCTGCGATAAAAAAAAGAAAACAACTTTATAACATTTATGCGCAGGAATTTTCTGAGGTCACTTATCTACATCCGGTTATGAGGCATTTGCCCGCGGTGAGGCAAAATTATGGGTATGCGACATTTTTAGTTTCAGGCCATTCATTTGTCACTCGCGATGTCCTTTGCGATTTGCTAAAAAAATTTAATGTCATAGCACGAAAATATTTCTCGCCGCTTCTAAGCGATGTGCCATGTTATAAGTATGATTTAGAAAAATTTAAGCCTGTCCTAAAAACAGCTGAAGACGTATCAAAAAAGACTATCACTCTTCCCATTTATCCGGATCTAAACACGGGAGATATCAAGAAAATTACCCAGATAGTTAAATATATTTTCCAAGCAAGCGATATAATTAAGACTTCAATAAATAATAAAGCTCTTGGGTAAATGTCGCAAATATTAATTGCAAAATTCACGTAATCATCAAAATCGGCATTAAAAATCTTATTTTTTTGGACAATTATCCTTATTTTATGTTCATATTGCCATTAATAAACGTTAATCAAAATTTTACGCGCAAATCCTTATTGACGCGCAACGAGTCATTAAGGAATACCATAGAATAATTTTCGAGTAAATTTTACAAAGGGCGAAGGAATTATTGACATATGTTTTATCGTATAATAAACTAATAATATGAGATGCGTCAGTGATATCTATTACGAGCATCGTATAGGGGCGGAAAAAATACGTGATCAACAGACACAAGAGAACTGCAAATCAATTATTGAAATCAATCTAGACGCTTTGGAGGTAATGACATTTGATGAGATAACCTCTAAATTCCTCCCAGCACTGTCAAAATTGGGGGAAATAGTCGCATTAATTTTATCGGTTGGACAGACAACATCCGAAATAAAAGAATCTAGGGTTTTTAGGACCCTAAGGCGTTTTCCGGGGCTGATTAGTTATGCGCGTCTAACCTCTAAATCTTATGCTGTGGTTACAGCAGCTGGAGTACTGGGAGGAGGGATTTATTTGTCAATGAGTATAGAAAATCCTCAGCTTCTACTCTTCTACGGCGCGGGTGCCGCAAGTATTGTACCACTGAGGAAGTGGTTATCGTATCAATATAATTACAAATATAATAGGGAGAAACTGGCTTCCGACGCTTTAAGGGTGATTCATGCACTGTACTATTATTTAAGGGTTCAAAGATTTGTGAGAGGGCCCACGCAACAAGGAGAGACGAACTCAGATATCTTAAAAGATGAATTGCGATATCTTAAAAGTCTTGATTGGGTTGACGATTTTATTTTGCGCTTATTTGGAGCACAGCGGGAGAACTTTCCAGCCCAAATGAGGGCGCTTGCAAGTTTTGCAAAACAATATATTCAAAACTTTGTTGAAAGACAGTTGCCTCATCTAAGTTTACGGGAAGGGCAAACGGAAATCAGAAGCACTTCTAGTTCGTCAAAGACATCCAAAAAACTTGTTGGAAGTATATTCAATCGTAAACGTGTTCCTTGTGAACAACCTAACGTTAATATCGAGCTGGAAAGTAGGTTGCAGACTACCGGACCGGCTTTTAATTGTAGGAGCCAGTCAGCAGGTTTTCAAATTAAGAAAACCTATTTTGAAATGTCATTCCTTTTTTCTGGTCAAACACCTAAAAGCGTTGTGGATTTTGATACGTTTGTAAACGAAGAAATTAGTCAACTTTTACTGGAGATTAACAGATTCTCCAACCATATTAACTCGCGGGTTGAGGCGGAGAGAAACAGAAAGCATCACGCGGAAATTGTCAAATTATACGATGACTTGGCTTTATATGTTCAACGAAGGTATTGGCAGGGCTTGAAAAGGTATCTTGATCGAATTGGGGTAGAAGCTCCAGATCTTCTCCTTGAAAACGAAGATAACGGCTTTGAGTTTCTGAGAAAGTACCAAAGATTATACTTTGCTGTAGCAGACAGGATTTATCATACCCGAGATGTTACTCAGGAGGATATCGATGCAATTTCAAAACTGTCACTATACGATTTGGCCAAAGAATATTTTCGTCAGCTTAATGGTCAAAATTTGTATCAAATGTCGGGAATGATGTTGTTTGGGG
This sequence comes from Deltaproteobacteria bacterium, assembly GCA_025055295.1. Lineage (GTDB taxonomy): Bacteria > Bdellovibrionota_C > UBA2361 > JANWWW01 > JANWWW01 > JANWWW01. Next base: position 7,290 of record JANWWW010000041.1, read on the forward strand.
AAGAGATCCTACGTCTTTGCGTAGATCCAGGACCTCCGTTCTCTTTGTAAATCGTTGGAATTAAACCTTTACTTGACCCTCAAAAATTTTTTTCAATACGAAAAGCGAAAGTAATCGCTCGAATATACCTGTGTCGTAATTTTATAAATTGCATGAAAAATATCTGTCAGATGTAGACGCTTTTTATTTGAATTACCATAACAGAAGTATGACAGCCTTACGTCAAATGTATCAACATCATCAAAAAAAAGCTTTAGAGGGGTGTGAACAAACAGAGCAAACATCCTCTGAAATAGTGGTTCCGATATACTCGAACCCTTGGGAATTTTTCCCAGCTTCACAGATTGACGGAAAATTTTTTCCAGTCCTAGCAAAGTTGGCGGAAATAGTGGCGTTAATTTCTTTGTGCGGCGATCACATACGTCGAAAGGAACAATCGCAGGGTCCCAGGTTTCTCGCCTGTTTGCATCGGTATGCTAAACTTGGGGCAAAAGCCTTTGCAAAAGGGATTGCGGCTCACCTAATTGCATCCGAAAAAAATTTGGCCTCTTGCTCGGGAACCCGTGCTCAATTCTTGGTTATGGGCACGCGAATTGCGAGAACTTTTTTTCAAAGATTGGATAAACATATCTCCTATGAGGTTGACACAGACACCCTAGCTGGTGATGTAATTACCTCTATCAGAAGGTTGTTCCGAGAGTTGGGTGTGCCATCTGCAAAACTTCCGAGCGGACAAGCGCAAACCAAAACAAAGGCTTTGGAAGACGAATTACAATATTTGAAAGGATTAGACTGGGTCGAAGACTTTATTAAGCATTTGTTTGAACCAGTATCAGACCAAGTGTCAACCCAGCTTCGAATTTTCGTGGGTCGCTGTACACAAATAATTCAAGAAATATTGAGAGAGCGCTTATCCAATTTCAAAGTAGGGGCTGATGCAATTGAAACTTCTCAGGCAACAGTCCGCTTGGGCTCGGACACAACGCGCAACAAAAGACGAGAACTTGGACAACACACAGCCGACACAAACGGAGTATTTGTCACCCGCAATGTTCGAGATGAGAAGACTTCTCCTGAAAGCGGCTTTTTTAACACCCAAAAAATCTACAGCCCCACAAATGCCGACTTTGAAAATTTGTCCGAACGTATAAGGCCCGTAATTAGAGGGGACGTATCATTCTCATCCCTCTTGAAAGGCGAGATTTGTCAACTTAAACAAGAAATTAATTTGTTTTCGAATGGAATAAACGCACGTGTTGAGGCTGAAAGAGAGAGGAAGCATCATTCAGAAATGATCAAAATGTATCATGACTTCGCCTACTTTGTTCAACAAAGGTACTCGCAAGACTTGAAGAGCTTACTAAATCGAATCGGCTTACATATACCTGATCTGGTTTTAGAGAATGAAAAGAATGCGTTTGAGTTTCTGATTAAGTACCAGCGAATGCATCGCTCGTTAGAAGATCATGTACGGTTAGCCAAAAGAGTGTACGAAGCTGATATTGAAGCAATTTCAAAATTGTCGCTGTTCAACTTAGCCAGAGATTACTTCGGTAAATCTAACCCCAGGTCTGTTGATCAAGAACTTAGGGAAAAATTGTTCTTGTTAGAGATATCTTTAATTTCGTTATATCCGGGATCCCGATATTTTTAGTAGCTCTTTTTTGTCTCCTTTAGATCTTTCTTTATGAAACTTCAACAATTTTTCGATGTACCCAAATATGTAAAATCGAAAAACAAGCATAGATCTTTTACGAGGTTTGATTTAGTTTGACATGGTATTCCAAAAATGAAATTCGACAGCTGAAAAATTAGGGCTAAACCTGGCAAAAAAAGAACTTTACCAGTTCAATTTTTCGATAATCGAATACTTAACATAAACATCCATTTTTAACCGGAAAGCTTGATCTTCGATGTTTGAATGAACTGTCTTTTACTCCACGAATTTTTTAAATAACAAGCAAACGTTTGTTCCACCAAATCCGAATGAGTTTGTCAACGCGTAGTTGATTTCAAAATCAACACCTTTGTTCGGGACAAGGTCCACACCCGAACAATCATCCTCGGGATTTTCAAGATTAATAGTAGGAGGAACGAAATTGTCACATATAGCCAACACACACACTAGGGCTTCAAGGGCTCCAGCCGCTCCAAGCAAATGACCCGTCATGGATTTGGTCGAGCTAACTTTAAGTTTGCTTATAGTATCCCCAAATAGCCTTTTTATAGCCTTTAGTTCAATCATATCTCCAATCGGAGTGCTTGTTCCGTGGGCGTTGATATAATCGACTAGTTCAATACCAACCTGTGCGGATTCTAGGCACATTCTCATGCAAGTTTCTGCGCCTTCTCCACCTTCGCTTGGGGCAGTTACATGAAACGCGTCGCAGTTAGCGGAATACCCGATGACCTCCGCAAGTACTTTAGCGCCTCGCTTTAAAGCGTGGTTTAACTCCTCTAAGATTACGACCACACCGCCTTCCGCAATTACAAATCCGTCTCGGTTTTTGTCCCATGGCCTACTGGCCTTTTCGGGTTCATCGTTTCTGGTGGACAACGCCCTTAATGCGGAAAAACCGCCAACGCCCAAAGGAGTGATCGCAGCTTCCGCTCCACCTGTAACACACAAATCAAGCAAACCCTGTTGGATCAACCTGAACGCTTCACCCAAGGCGTGAGCGGAGCTTGAACATGCGCTTGTGGTTACATAGTTAGGCCCCTTGAGGTTATACTTGATCGCAACCTGACCGGACACTAGATTAGAGATCATTCCAGGTATTAAAAAAGGAGATATTTTTTTTGGTCCTTCTTCCAAAAGAGCCTTGTGGTATTTTTCCCACATTTCAAGACCCCCTATGCCAACACCCATGATGCAGCCTGACCTGTCAGGATCGTATGAAAAGTTGTCAAGCCCACTGGACTTAAAAGCCTCTTTTGCCGCCGCTATGCCAAAATGTATAAAACGATCTGATTTTTTAACATCTTTTGGCTCCATGAACAGAACGGGATCGAACCCTTTGACCTCGCCTGCTATTTGGCTTGGAAAATCACTGGGATCAAACCGAGTGATTCTTGAGATTCCCGAAACACCCCTTTTCATGTTGTCCCATGTTTCGTTGACAGACAAACCAAGAGGAGTAACTGCTCCTAGACCAGTAACTACGACCCTCCTTGGGCGCATAGGAAAATTTTACTAAAATTTCCTCTAGGGACGGTAAACTCGGACAAATTTAAGCACTAGATACAAGATACTTGGAAGCAGCACAAGCGAGAAAACCGTCAAAAAGGTCATAGAGGCTACTAAAGTGATCCCGATGGAGTTTCTTGCCACGGCGCCGGCTCCGGTCACAAATACAAGTGGCATATGACCAATTATGGTGGACAAAGATGTCATTAGCACTGGTCTTAACCTTTCACAGCAAGCGTCAAGGATCACGTCTTCTGTCGATTTTAACTGTCCCTTCAATTCTTTTAAAACCTTATCAATGATTATTACAAAATTTTTACCCGTTAGACCAATGAGAATCAGAATAGCTATCGATGAGTAAAAGTTAATTGTTCGACCCAATACAAAGTTAACGAAGTAAGCGAACCAAAAACTGGCTAGAACACAGGGCCCTACAAGAGCAAGTGTTAGCGTGAAAGACCGCGTGTAAAAGTAAAACAAAGCAAATATTAAAGCTATCGCGAAAAAATACAATCTTTTAGATTCTTGGATATTACGCAAGAACTGTCTTGTGTCGCCAAGAAATTCTACAGATAAGTCTTTAAGAATCGCGTTCTCAAAAGCACTTTTGGCAGTATGAATTGCGGTATCCATGGGAACACCAGGTAGGGGAGCTGCCCTCAAAACGACCGAAAATCCCTGATTTATTTGTTTAACATTGTCTAAAGATGTCTTTAAGTCAAACGATAGAAAGGACCCGAGACGGTATTGATTACCGTTGAAATAAAAAGGAACCGAAGCCAAAGTTTCAACATTTTGAATATCGGGCATCTTAACAAAAAATTTATAGCTTCTGGAGTCAAAGGGAAAAATTGAAACAAACCTGTCAACTGTTACAGACGACAGCTCTCGTACGAAGACGTTCAGAGGAATGCCAAAAGAAGCCAACTTGGACACCTCTATTTTTGCTACTAGCTCTGGTCTGTCACCTTTTGGCGAACAATCTAAAAAACCGTAGAGGCCCGTTTTTCGTAACTGAGTTAAAAAATGATTGCATATTTCAAGCAAAGCTAAATCGAACTCGGGGGTCACAAGAGCGATCTCAACAGGAAATGTCCCAGCAGATGGGAGGGGTGGCGGATTAATTGGAACCAGTTTTGCAGACTTAATTTGCGTAGCCAAGCGATAAACTTCTTTTTCCACCTCAAATGCTGACAATTGCCTCTCTTTATATGGCTTAAGGCCAATACCTCCAAAATTGAAAGAAACCGAGCCAACTTGAAACACATGTCTTGTTTCGGGAACCCGGGATACCACAGAGTGCCATTCGGTTAAAACCTCTTTGACCCGCGCTGGCGACAAAAACTTTGGAATTTCTACAAACGTTAAAATGACACCTCTATCCTCCTTGGGTAAAAAGTCTTTAGGGACCAACGAAGCTAAAACTGGCAAACTGCAGGCAAAGGCAATGAGAACAATGATTGAGGCAAAGCTGTATTTCAAAGTTTTTTTTAAAAAATTGCGATAAATTAAGATTAACCTCGTCCAGTCCTTAAACGTATCGTTAAATCGTTTTTGAAGCCAGGGAATTCCAGCTGGTGTCACCGTTAGCGAGACGACTAAGGAGGCCAAAATAGCTGTTATGAAAGCCAAAGCAAATTCCTTAAAAAGATCGGCGGTTAGCCCAGTTTGAAAGAAAAATGGCATAAACAGTATGACAAGGGAAAAATTCAAAACGAGCATGGGTTTCCATAAGGATCTAACTGCGTTAACACCCGCAATAGCCGGATTTTCTCCGTTTCTGATCCTTGTGATAGCGTTTTCTGTAACCAAAATTGCGTCATCCACAACTATTCCCACACACAATACGGCTGCAAGAATTGTTAAAAGATTAATGGAATAACCAAAAAAATAAAGAAATAACGTAACGGCCAGTAAACTCAACGGAACTGCCACGCAAACCAGAAGCCCATAGTAGAAGCTACCCAGAGACACAAAAACAACCACCCCAACAATAAGAATTGTTTCAAGCAACGTCTTTAAAATCTCTTTTAAGCTCGCGTTGATAAATACGCTGCTATCATAGGGAACTGAGATCGAACCTTCAAAGCTGTGTTTGTTTTTAAATTGTTCTAACTCGTCCCGTACCTTGCCAAGTACCGTTAAGGCATTCGCAGTAGGTTGCACGAAGACACCTAAAAAAATACTGGGCTTGCCGTTAAATCTTGCCTCAAGTTCGTTGTTCTCTGGCTCTACTTTGAGGGTGCCGAAGTCATTAAGGCTCGCATAACCATCCTTGAGAGGAATAAATTTTTTTGAAGTTTGTATGTCATTCAACTCTAGTGGGATTGAGACATTGAGTCGCACCGATCCTAAATCAAGGAAACCGCCCGGTTGTGGTTTAATGATGGACGAAAGCAAATTTTGAAATTGAACCAAGTCAGTGCCAAAGCGATGCAGCGTGTCGCCCTTAACGTAAAACTTGAGGGCGGGAAGATTCCCACCCAATAATTCGAGTTTTTGTATACCTTCTATTTTTGATATGTGGGGTATCAATTTTTTTAGCGCAAACTCGGCAACTTCAAAAGTTTGAAGTTTGTCCGATGACAAAGACACGTACATATCCGCAACTCGGCTGTCTGGCTTTACAACCTCAACCGCGGGAGGGAAAATCTCAGGAGGTAATTCAAGTTTGGCTTCCTGAATTTTGGCAATAGTTTCGTTCAAGGCTCGATCCAAATTCGATTTTGGCAACAAAACAAGCTCAACTGTTGATGCGGACTGAACGTTTTCCGCCTGAATATAGTCAAGCCCGGGAATTGTGGCTAAAAATCTGGCCAAAACTTGAGACACGGAACTAAAGTTTGTTTTTGCGTCAGCTCCGGGAAAGATCGTTTGAATTTTTATTACTGCCTGATCTGACCTTGGAAAAAGCCTAACCGGCAAAAAAATCGCGCATAAAAGCCCCACAAAGCCAAAAAAGAATATAACTAAAATCGCCAAAGGTTTTAATTTCATGTTCCCTGAAACTCGAATTTGACCGGCGCGTTATCAAACAGTTTCTGAACGCCCCGGGACACTATCAGAGCACCGTCTTCCAACGAATGAGTTATTTCCACACTCTCCCCCAGAAATTTTTTAATCTGGACAAGAGCGCTTTTTACGACAAATCCGTCTCCTTCAGAGTGAACAACAAAAACTTTATTAC
>JANWWW010000042.1 GCA_025055295.1 Deltaproteobacteria bacterium
GCATATTATTAAAAATCCATTTTTTTGCAATTACCCCTGCTTGCTCGTACAGAGTAATAATTTGCCGGAGGGTATCGTAGCCAGTTTGTTGAACTTTATAAATGGGGTTATTCCTAAAGTATCCACCGGCTATCACAGTGATGGCATTCAATTGAAAAATCTAAGCTCAGAGAACAATTTTTGCGTAAAATTGCGTTTACCACAGGATTTGGATGCCCGTAGTTTTATCACCTCACTGTTGCAAAAATTACAAAAATCCGCGAGCTTAGATGATATATTATACCGATTGGTTGGAGTTGGCATCCCAGTTAAACTCGACGCTATTGCAACTGAAGTAAACCAGCAACTTATTCAGTCGGGCAATACTGTGGACACAATTTACATATATCTAATGTATTCGCCGGGCGAGCATACCGACCGGAAATCAGAGTAAGGCTTTGTGACACGATTAAAACCGAAATAGCCTTTCGGGAAAACACAAAACAAGCTCAACTAATCAAGTTATCCGGTTCGGTTTCGCAAATGAGTTTTTTAATTTAAAAAAACGATTTAAAACAACAGCTCAAGCTTTATCCATACGACAAAATGAAAAAACACCTCCTTCGGGGTAAAACCTTACCTGTGTCAGAAGGGTCAAGGGACAGATCTCACTTAGTTACAACGACAGACGATCCTACATCGTTTATCCTGGGTGCAACTAGTGAGGACAAATCTTACTTAGCTATAACAGCAGACTATACTAATGGTACGGACAAAGAAACAGCATTAAATGAAGTCCAAATTTATCACAGCTAACAACAAATGATCTGAATTACAAGACGCAACCCGTAAAGGCGTTTGATAGTGAGAGAACACAGGTTTCGAAGTCTGTACAGCCGTATACTGACGAAATGGTTGAGGCTTTTAACAAGAGGGTTAAGAATAGGATGCTAGCGAAGTACCATAAACCGAGAGAGGGGTTTTCTAAAGACACCTAGGATTTTACCTTCTTAACTAAAACTTTGACACCAAACTAAAATCATTGAATTCTCGTACCCCCTATAAAGTCATATTTAGTAGGTGGTATGATGAAAGGCCTGATTTGTTTATTAATTAACTTAGCAACTTACTTGTATAACAGTGTTAGCAGTTCAATTAAGCCACAATATGCAAAACATCATAAAGCAACAATCTAGGCGTGTAGGAGACCTATACAGAAACAGCGGTTTTTTACCTAAGAGTTACTCATTTACAATGCATCGGGCTATAAAAATTCTCAATTTCTGCCTGATTAAGGTTGATTATGCACAATTCCGGTGATTTTAAGGGCGAATTCTGGAAAAAGTTATGTTTCTTTAAATGCTGAAAAAACGGCAGATTAAAGGGTGTAAACAATTCGTAAAGCCCGATCCTGGTTTTCTCCTTAAAACTTAGCTGGTTGTTGTTTAATCTCCGTTGCGGTTAAAGGGAATTAACTCTTGTTAATTCTGATTGGGTTGCAGCACATTCGCTGAAGAAAATAGGCTGTTTGCAAAAAAGACATCAATTCCAAAGTATGTATTGGCTAAAACAAGTAAAGGGAGCCCAATAGGTTTTTGTCCCCCAATGTCATACGGCAAATGCCTGTTTTAAAAGATATGAAGCATTTGATACATCAAACGAGCTGATATTCATTATTCCCTGATGCAAAATTAATTTCATTGCGATACAGATAAGGTACAAGCATCGAAGGGGCATGAACCGTGAACTCCAACTAGAAAAGAGAGATTTATCAAGTCAGTTGAATTCCACGATAGTCGCCCTTTTCTCGGATAAAGACTTTTTACGATCGCTTCTTACCGCATTTGGTTGCCAAAATGTTGAGGGGTTATCATCCCAGCCAATCAGTTTTGAAGTCTCTCCCGATGGTTATCTAAGTATCTGTATCGCTGACCTTTCAATCACGGCATTCCAGCTAGAAAGGAAGAATGAGTCAGTCCATTACCAGCTTGTTGTAAAGGATGGTTCAAGAATAAAAGACTTTCATTTGAAGATCTACGTGAATAAGTCCAAAGAGGAACTTCAAAGATTGGCGGAACTAACTGAGTCAATCAACCAGAAACTTATTACCGCCCAAAGAACTGACCAAACGGTCTCAATCAGTATGCCAAAAGTTTATGGCTTTGGATTGACTCCACGAGGGTCGGATCTTGGTGGCTGGCTCTTGCAAGAATTTATCGATGAAGCCCAACCCTTGAGCGAGTTTTTAGAAACCTCTAGCAAAAATCAAGCAGCGTTTACTGCCGTAGAGATTGAAGAAATATTTTCTAAATTTTTAATTTTTTTATCCGTGTTAGAAGAACATGGAGTTGTACATCGTGACTTCACACCGGCTAACATACTCATACAAGTTCGGTTCAAGTTCGGAGGATTGAAGGAAATCAAGCTATATTGCTTGGACCTAGATTGCTATAAACCCGCCAGTGAGGACCGATGGGCTACACCTGCTTTAAGAACAGAATCCCAATACTGGGGCATTTATTACGACGGAACTCTATTTAAGGATCATAAGCTTCCAGATGGTTACTCATTGGCTTTAATCATGGCGAGATTAATTACTGAACAAGATGAACCCAGTCTAGTCGATCTACAGGGCTCGGATTACTGCTTTAGTCGAGAAACTTTGAGACATATTTATCAACGGTTAGTTCAGAGATATGAAGTCGAGTTGCAAAGTAAAAACGATCGTTCACGAACCATCAAAAGTTTAGCAAGAGAAAGAGCTAAGAGACTTGTTAAAACTTTAAAGGCATTAAGGGATCCAAAATCCAGAGGACACTTTCGTAACTATCAGGAAGCCTTACGTTATTTACAAACTGGAAAACGGCCAGGGTTATTACAAAAAATTCAAGACTTTCGGATTTCACGGAGAGAGCGAAACAGTGAAGTTGATGATCTTATGGAGCTACTCCAGAAGGAAGGCAAAAATGGTGATGATCTCAAACGAATTGAATTCTTGGTCGAATGGGTCAAATCGCGCTTGAAGGCGATTGCTGAACTGGACGGGTCTGAATTTGCTTCACCATCTTTTTCATCTACCGGAAATGTTTCCGTGTTAGATCAACTAACAGGAGAAAAATTAAGAGATTTGATCAATCTCATTTTTGACAATCTCCCATTTAGCAGCGAATGGATGGAATTAATTAGGTTAGGAATGCGAATTCCGCGATTTCGACAGAGCCTTGGTGACTTGGCAAAAAACCTACTAATTCGAAACTTAAGAGATGTGCGCGAATCAGACCAAGTTCAACATGTCTTTTTACAAAAGGTGAGAGCCATTTGCGAGTTAACGGACGTGTGTTTGAGCCATGGTATTTTGCCAGAAGAGTTAGACGACGATGCATTTTGTGCTATGATCGATGCGATTAATCTTCATTCAAGTGAATCGCTCGAGCACAAAAGCGGCATCTTGATGAAGATTGGAGCTGTACTGTTTGATCAATGCTTAATTCGAGACGAAGATGAGGGTAGTGGTGTACATAATCCCTTCTTGAGGTTTGAAAACGCTTTGTATAGGTTGTTTAGATCATTAAATAGCTCAGAGCGCGCGTCGGTTTTTTTGGATCAGATACTAAATAAACCTATAAATCGAAGTGACGTTGTATTTTTGACTGCTATGTTAATCAAAGCTCTCGGTGTTCGTGAGACTAGAAATCTATTTTTCTCCCTCGTAAACTCACAGGATGTCAATCATGATAAACATGTTTTAATAGCAAATGGACTCATAAGAACCTACATAATCAGTCCAGAACCTCAAACTACCGAAATCAATCGTTTTCTTAGTGTAGTTTCTCAGCGAGATCCTGACCTCGAAATCGAGTATCTGATAACACAAATTCCTGTAAGAGGAATGAATTGGGTCATTGGTCAGCTTCTCAATAAACATATAAAAACTCGACATCTGCAGAACTTAATGTTAGTAGGCCTTTTAACTGAACACCCTGTTGAGGAAGTCACAAAACATATCGAAAGACTTGCAAGCGAAAAAGAAATAGACATTGAGTCGGAGATAATTTGGGAGACTGTCCTTCTAAATGAGACCTGTCTATTATCTATAACGCAAAAAAATCCTGAATTAGTTGCTAAACTGGTCAAGCAACTATCTTTGGGTCAACGCATTACTGTTTTGGAAACTCTGACCTCATTTTTTGTTGAAAAATTAGAAGACGTTTCAAAAAGGGATCAAATTAAACCTGTTTGTATTAGGTTTGTCAGGGAGTTACTTAGGCTAACATCTCCCTCATCAGAAGATACGCGTAAATTTATCTTTGAAATTTATAAAATAATCAGCAAGGAGCTGGATGAAGAGTTTGCAAAACTTGCGGTAGAGATATTTAAATATCTTGAAGGGTACTCATTAGAACTGCCCAGAAATCTCTACTATTGTGATCATTTTTCAGCGAATGCGCGACAACACGTGTGCAAAGACATAATATCGGAGCGAAATAAAGGCATAAGACGGTCCCCACTTAAGATCGAAGATAGCACACTTTTTGAGCGTGGTTTACGTTCTATGTTTGAAATTTGTGAGCAGGTGTTACAAGAGCTTAATTACTATTATTTTAGGAAAACACCCGGAGACTATATTATCCTAGCCTCAGAGATTGTGGGTGATACCCTAGAATTCTCACTTGCACGAGAAGGGCGCGATCAGCAGGGTTATCGCAGGAGAGCAAGGGACAGAAATGGGCGTAGCTTAGATTTGATCTCACAATGTTTAAAATTAATTGCCTCTCTAGACGTTTCAAGATTTCAAAAATTCTTTGATGAAATTAGATCCCATACTAGGTGTCATCTGGCCTTTTTAGAGATGTTGGAAAACGATGAGGACCCTAAGGGTTTTTTCCGCTTCCTCGATCAAGAAAAGAAGGAAATATTTTTTAGGTGGTTTACGGAGCGTGATCCGGAAATTCGTTTAAGTGAGAAGCTTTTCGCGCTTTTTTGTTGGGGGTTCAAACACGACAAGGACACCTACCTTACTAGAGCTACACGAGTTGAAATTGGCAAAGATTTCTTGAAGTTTTTGAGATCAAATCCAGATCGAGCCGCCGGCTTTTTTAGTCACTCGACCTCAGGTGAAGGTACCGAACGTCAAATATTGATATTCCTGCTCGAGGTGATGGTTGAGGAACAAATACTACTCGGTGATCATAAATCCCAACGTGCTTTCGATGAGTGTCTAGAGAGTGCAATACACGGACACCGAAATCCTGAACTTAACGACCTACTAAAGAGGTACTCGGACTTACGTTATAAATCCACTCTGTAAACATTCCAAGACACAAAAACTAGTTGTAGGTTAGGCAATTCTCCGACTTTATCAAGTGTTTGGTATATAACTTAAGTACTCAGATTGAGCGAAACGTTCAAAATCTAGTGCTTTCACCCAATTCGTGTATTGCGAGTGCCAGTTAGACGACATGAAAAAGACAGACAAAGCTCTTGTTTAAGACGCACTTTTCGAGTGTTTCGAGTCAAGGCAAACACCATGCCTTGCGTGAGGTATTTTTGTCAAAACCTCAGAGCAACACTCGTATCAACTAGACAATCTTCCGTACGATAACATTAGGTATAAGGTCTCAATAAATTACCCAAAAACTTATTTTTGTTAAAATCTGGGATTATTTAGCAAAGAAATTCGTTTCGCGGGTACGTAGTCTTTTATTGAAAGGGGCTACAAGAACGGGCAATCAAAGGATTACATAGACATCAAACGTCAATCTATGGAACGCAGATCAAGAAAATTGATTAAATTGAATTCTTTTATGTGAATGGAATTGCCTAGTTGAGTAACGAATGCTATTAAAAACTTTTACCGGTCGGTTAAAACAGAACACTTAGATGGCAAGAATTTGTTCGGGCTTTAAAGATATTGTATTCCAGAGGAAATGACTAGTCTGAGTTGTTTCTCAAGTACTTCCCTCTAAAACTGGGCAAGTGTTTTTTACCTTAAATAGAGACGGTTAGTCTTACACTAATTTTCAAAAGCTTTTCCATTTATAAAAGTCTCGCACGAGAAACTCTTCTATTACAAATACTTGGTGAATTTACTCGTTTGACAAAAGAGCTTCCCACTTCAAACGCAAAATTTTACCCGCATCTGACAATTCTTGAGTGAACGCCTGTTCGCACGGGATTTCGCCAACACCTAGGTCTTTTAAAACTTGATTTAGAGCTCCAAGTTTTTGGATCACTCTGTTGGCCATGAATTGTATGCTTGTTTCATCCAAACTTTGATTAGTCAAAACACACCGTAATTGAAACTCATAGTACTGCAGAAATGCTTCAAGAGACTTGAAAAATCTCTGGAAACGACAAAGCACATCGAAACAATACCACAGAGGTCCTGAATCAGTCCAAATTACCGAGCTAACCGTTTTGAGCAATCCTGCGGTTTTGTTTGTGTATATGTTTAAAAATTTAAGACAGATATCACACTGTTCCAGAGCTTCATCGTTATCGAACCATAAACAAACATGAGTTTTATTAATAATGTCTGCCGCATCCACTACTAATCCCATAAAGTTTCGAAAAAATCCCAACCTAATTTGGACCCTCAAAACATCCGTCCGCTTGCCTACAATGTGCGACAAAGTTTCACAGAGACATTTTGATGCTTCATAAAGTTCCATTACGCGAGACGTTTCTTTTAGACGACCCGGTCTCACTAACTCCCTTGTTGCTACATCTAATAACCGTAAACAGTTTCTTATATGAATTGCTCTTCTCATTGCTTTCAAAAAATTCACTGGGTCAAGTGGTTTGCCTCGCGATTGAGCAGTGGTTTTCGATAAGTCAATTTCTTCCCGAAACTGTTGCAAAGCTTCATTCGCCCTGTTACATTTTTCCGCCAAATTTCTGATAAAATTTTCAGACTTCTTCGTTCTCGTTAAACCAAACATACTATGTGCTCAAAATATCCATCTTCAATTATCCTCCAATTTAGCATTTTAGTCATCGGGAAGTTAAAATTTTCCGTTTTAAGATTAACATTTGTAAATACTAGTGTTAGTTAACTTCAAGGAAATTCATGTATCTATACAAACGTGTTGAATTTTTTATACGGTTGAAATCCTAATATCTCGACAGTTCAGCAACGTAACAATTTAGCAACGTGACAATCTCTGAAAATAATAAGTCGTAGTCGGTTGACTGCCTTGACGAACTAAATTGCTACCTTCAAAATTTCAGCCTCTTGAGCCACACCAATTTCACCTCGACACAAAATCGACTTTTGTGCTTACACGCCTAGAGAGTTGAGTTCTCGACCAAAAAAATGGGATCGTGACAAACCCGGGAAATTGCCTAATTTCAACACCAGTTCCTCCAAGCGAAATAATCAAACGAAGTGATCATGGATCTTGAATTTACACCTTTCGGCTCGTGCGTAATTAAATGAATACCGTGACAATTTTACCTCTTCGTAGCGGTTAAGGGCGAAACCGAGAAACCATATCTGAGGCTGTCCACTTTTAACCGGCTCAATTAATACAATTATAAACACGAAAACTTATTTCAGAAACTTGTTCACCAGGCCCCGAGGGCACTGGTAGTGGGAACCTCGTAATTAAGCGAACCTTGTTTAGTACTGGATTAATTCAAGCTTAGAAAATAGCGCTCAGCGTCCAGTTCGAGAAACTCGTAGCTAAAGTTGACTAAAAACTAAAACTGCGAAATAATTGTATTTAGGAGGTAGTTATGCCTAATCCAAATTTTGAGCCAAAGAAAACGGAAGGCTTTTTTAGTAGATTGCGAAAATTCGTAGAAGCTCTTCCAAATTATTCACGTCTCATCAGATTGGGTGAAAATCCGCTCAAAACGAGGCCACTTAAACTGGCTAACTCAAATTCGCCAAGGGAACAAAGAGAACCCAGAGAAACCAGCGCAAGTGGAACAAGAAAAAACTTTGCTTCTAGTTCTACACTTAATCCGAAACCGTCTGTGGGTGATGTAGTAGCCGGCATTTCTGGTTTGGTTGGGGCTGCTAGTTTTGTTAGTGGTGCCACCATGGGTTTACTCAATCCAGCTCTACAAGGGCAGCTAAGTTACTTCTTCTATGCATTCCTCTTAGGGTCTGGTATTTTTATCGTACATCACTCAGTAAAAATGCTCCGTGAGCTTGCTCGATAAGTTCACCATTTTTAATTTATGTTTCGATAGTTAAATTGTTTTTGCACGGATAAGCGGGGGTACATAAATTTATACGAAACTATCTTTAGATTGCGAAAAAAGAAGAATACTTAGTAAATGTTTTTGACGGCGATGCTTTATCAAACTCTAAACCAATAAAGCATAGAGCCTTCAGGATTTAGTCGAATTAAAAGATATCAATAATTAATCAAAGGGATTTTTTCACGCCGACGACAGAAGTTTAAGCCAGAGGACCAATTTTTAAAAACTAATCAAGATCAACAAAAAAATTATTATGGCACCAGTTAATAAACTTTACATTAGATTTATTTCAGGCGATTTTTGAGGCTTAAGGACTAAGAGTTATTTCTGTTTCTTAACTTTGAAAAGCACAAAATGACCAGATTCGCTAAACGACTAATACCGGGTATTCTGAGAACTAGATCGTCCAAACGGCTTTGAGTTGTAAGCGCCAATAATTTAACATACAGATGTTGATTTTCCGGAAAAACCTCTCCCAAAAACCAAAGAAACTTGCTTAAACCAAAAATTATTTTCTGCATTTGAAAATCAATCTCATAACCTCGCATCATCGCTAAAATGTAACAGTTAATGAGTTTTTTTATTTTTTCTCCAGCTTGGATTTCTTTCCCAGTCAAAACCCTGTGAGTATCCTCAAGCTCTTCCTGTGTCAGATCTGATCTAATATCCCCAACTGCCTCAAGCTTACCCTGAACTGCCAAAATTATTCTTCTAACGAAATCACGTAGCTTAGAAGTAGGCCAAATCATATTTCCAACGTCATAAAGTATGTATTTGGTAAACTTAAATTTTATACCTCGAGAGTTCCGAGGCCTTCCAACATTACCCGCGTGAAGATCACCATGAAACGGCTGATTGCGTGTTAATTGACCAAGCACATACTCTTGAAGAGCTTGTCGAACAGACCGATCACTGTCTTCTCCCACCGGCTCGGATTCAATATGCTCCTCTTCAATAACACTATCTGATACACGATATATCCTAGGCACATAGAAGCCAAAAGGTTCTCTCAACCTTTCATTTTCCTTTTCTATGGTAAAATTTCTCTCCTCTTCGACAAGTTCGTACAAGAAATCGACAAATTTAGCCGGTATCTGCAATCCTCTCGATTTCAGCTCATCTAATTCGTTAATTGCCTGAAATAGCGATTGCAAAAACGCCCTCTGGGTTCTTTCAAACTTTGCGGGTCTTTTAACCTTGAGAATTTTGGTTCTCCCAACTGAACCCCTTATTAATAAGACAACCTTAATAGAAGCCGAACCGACAACTTTATCTATACAGTCAACTTTTTTAATCTCACCAGTTTCAACTAAGGTTCTAATTGTATCCAGCATAGAAAAGCCGGCCCTAGATTTGGCTTCTCCTAGCTTTGACGCAAGAGAGGGATAAGTATCCATGATGTAAGGAATTTGAGCAATTGCCTGAGCTGCTTTAACCCCCAACGTTCCAAAAGCACCTAGAAAAGCTGCAATGAAGTCTTCGACCGAAGAGATATTATCAATTGCTAACTGGTCGAATAAAGATTGAATAACCCTAAACTTCGTTAAGTGGTCTTGATGGTTTACAAAGATTTCTAAAATTTTTCTCACAATTCCAGGAAGCGTTGTTTTATCAGATTCGAGAGTACTTAAAAATTCACTGAGTATTCTTTGTAACCTCTGTAAATTGTGACTTGCAAGGAGTCCTGACTCGCCAAAAAATAATGACTCCAAAACTCCATGCCTGAAACATCTTGAGGCATAGAATCCTTCTTTTATCTCCTCATGGTCCAATCCAAATCTTCTACACCAAGTGATAAAAACTTCGGGGGCATCATTTAAATCTACCATCCACCCAAGCAAGTTGGCTTTGTCGTCTGCGGAAGTTTGTCTTAGAAAATCAAAAATGAACGCATCTTGTTTGGTTGTCGATTCATGCTGTTCAAAACTGATTGGCTGAGTCATTAACTTATAAATCCGCACACAATCTTCTTTGGACAATTTTCTAGTTAGGGCCACCTTTTCAAGAAACACATCTCTATCCAACGACGGTGTTCCTAGAAGCTGTTCTATCTCCTCCAAGACAGTCTCGTTTGATACAGTCAAGTCTTCCATTCTTCTCTCAAGATACATTCCCACCAATTTGAGAGCTCTGAATTTTGATCGCATCGAATCAAGCAAAGTTTTGAGATCAACAAATTTGACGATTTCAAAGTTCTGCTCCAAATACTCGAGAATTAAAAGATCACCGTAATTAGATTTAATGAGCCCAAACTCGTTTAGCCTTTGCAAGAATTCACTCGGGGTCAAGTTTAAAAACTCTAACTTTAGTAGGGGTTGATGTTTCTCTAGTAGCCAGTAAAGAAATAAATCCTTCGCAGTCAACGATACAACTCTTCTTCCCAGTGAGACGTCATCCTGAACAATAAAAAATGGAGAGCCAAAAACAGACATGTTATGAATTTCTTCTAGAGGCGAAGCTGATTCTCGATGTTTTTGGATAAACTGTTGTAACGCAATAAAGGATGCGAAGGTGTTAAGCGAAAAAAACATAGCAAGCCTAATGGCATCGTCAGATAGCGAAGCGTGGCTTAATCTAAGCAGTGCTTCTTGCTCTCTTGCAATCAAATCTGGAATAATCACCGCGACTGGCTCGGTGAGAGCATCCTCGAAAAATCTTTTTTGAACTAGCATAGCGATTTCGCGTTTTAGGAAACTTTCATCACCAACCGTCTCTTTCAGTACCAAAAAATTCTCAAACGTAAGGTTTGGATCGGGATTGTCAACAAAAGATACTAATTCCTCTATTGCAAGACGACAGTAAAAGTATCTGCTGTCACCGGTCAGAACGTAGTAAAGATTGAATGTTTTTTTTAAAAAATTTAGATTATCTTTAACCAAATCCCAATTGACTTGCTTTTCAGACAGGATAGGTAAGCCAAGGCTAGTCCTATTTAAAAGCTCTCTAAGAGCATCTTCGGCAAAAATCCGGCGAATTTTTTCGACTTGGTCAGAGGTCATTTTGGCCAAGTCTTCAATCTGAATGACGTCTATTACTCTCTCTAGCAAAAGTGGCGTAAATTCATATCTATAGTCTAAACTTTCTAGAAATGAGTCAAAATCAGGTACTGTCACTGAAAGCAGTCTCGATATATCAAGGCTACATTCAAATAAACTCACACCTTGTATTACTCGCTCGAAAAAAAATACTCTAAGGTTGCCGGGAAGTTGTTCGAGGTATTTCTCAAGAGCAGACTGGGCAAAAAGCTTACCCAAAATTTGCATAGGTAATATTAAATTATTCTCATAACAATATCTGACGAGTTCCTCCAACCGAGGAATTTCGATAAAATCAATCCTAGTTCGAGGAAGGTCAAATCGTTCATAAATTTGATAAAGCTGTTCTACGATTGCATCTATTTTGACGATTGGGTTTCGAAGAACAGAGCAGTATAAAGGGCCGACAACACAGTCAAAAAAACCCTCTACCAGAGGATAGCAAACACGTAAGATATTTTCATCATACGCAAACCAAAGGGGATCCGGAATTGAGGGAAGGTCAAAAAACCATGGCAATTGGTGGCGAAGAAAACCAGCGGTTACAATTTCAGCTAACGACTCAAAACCCTCATCTCGAAGTTTTGTTATGAAATCGTCAAGTATCTGTCGAGCTCTGTTTGAAGCTCCAGCAAGGCTCGTAAACCTCAACAAAAAGCTATCCCCTCGAATGTACCTTTTAAACATCTCAAAAGCTCCAGGCAGATTATTTTGCACAAAACGCACAAAAACAGACGCGCAGAATTTTTCGAACAAATCCTGAGTATCTTCAAGACCTAAACGAGCCAGGTGTGTTTGATAGTGTTCAGATAATTCAGATGAGTTCGCTGATTTGAACCTTTGGTATTCCTCAGCAAGACCAAGTCTTAATACCACAGTCCAATCAAAGTTTTTCCAATCCTCACCGACAAAAAAGTCAAATGGAGTGGCTTGCAAATTACCTCCTAGAAATAGACTTAAAGAGGTTGCCATGTCTCCGCGATCCGAGAACATGAAAGCAAGGATAGGTCGCACGAAGTGCTGCAAAAAAACATCCTGTAACCTGGAAAATCGTAATCCTTCAAAACTAACGGGCGGTAATTTTTCAGCTCTTGATACAGGCTGCCTAAAACGCGGTTCCGTTGTCTCTGCCACTTGGTATATCTTCAAATCTCTTGACCAATTTCCGGGATGAGTGCTCAGAAGTAAAGCTTTTTGTGAGCCTGCGCGTTCAAAAAACAAATGTGTCAAGCTCATACCAGTTACATCGTAACCTAATCTTGTCAAAACATATGTGGCGAATGCATCACAGAATCGCTCAACGGCTCCGGGTAATGTCAAACACTCATCTGTATTCCTTTTTCGTGCATAAATTATATGTCCGAGCTCGTGACTCAAAATCCACAAGAAAACTTCTTTGGATCGGCTAGGATAAGTTTCAGAAATACGCTTGAGTAGTCCCGCGTTGATAAATATTTTTGACTCACTTGACTTTACGAAAGCGTTCGCTTCTGGGGAGTCTCGAACTTCAACATCTGCATTCCGAATCAGCTCAATTAATAAGGGATCTCGAAATTCTCTTAAAGCGTGATCAACCATGATGAGTTGCGGTAACTTACCTAGGAGTTCCAAAGTCCAGTCGTTAACTACTTTACGAAGTTCATAACTAGTAAATTGAGCAGCGTTGTCAGAGTAAGAATTGATCTTTAAGCCCTCAAGCAAATCAAATTGTATCATTAAGAAATCTCTTCTCCATTATCGAAAAAACTAAATTTTTACATCAAGTTCATTACAGTCGCGCTTTAAGTTATTCGCAGGAGTTTTGCTAGTAAGGTATTGACTGCTCTCCAGCGAACGATGTTTAACTTTTTCACTAGCTTGGTCTTAAAGCATTAAGTGCCGTGTGTGAATACTAGCTTTCTAACCCACTGGTAAGCCCACTCTGCGAAATGCTAACGCAGGAGGCGCAAGTTTGAAGAATCTCTAAAAATTAAAATAAGGGCGTGTTGAAAAATGATTAGGGGATTGAGTTAAGTAGAGAAATTTCACGGAAAAAAGGGTCACAAGGAACTACAGTTTGGAGATAATCTCAAGTAATATGGCAATTAGAAAATATGATCCGCAAAGAAGATTTGAAGGTTTTGACATGTTAAGACAACCAAAGAACATGAATAGGTATGAAATGTTAAGGAAGGTTGTATGGGGGGTAATGCCGGAGATGGTTAAGGTGTTGAAGGGAATATGGAGCGACAAGGGTAGAGCTGGGTATTCATTGGAACAGGTAGCGAGTGTGTTAGTGGTAATGTTTATGACCAATAGGAGTATGAGGGAGATGGAGGATTTGTTAAGTCATCATAGGGGTATAAG
>JANWWW010000043.1 GCA_025055295.1 Deltaproteobacteria bacterium
GCTCTACCAACTGAGCTACTTCCGCCTAAGTAAAAACTTTTTATTAATTTAAATTTAGCAACTAGTGTCCTGATTTTCAACCTAGAGGCCCTCTTGAGCCATACCACCTTTTTTCTCGCGATGTACTAATTTTTCACCCTCTTTTTGAATCTTTTTGGGTTTTTTACAAGGTGCTCTGGTATCTTAATTCTGACGCCTTGAACTATAGGGGCATCTGAAGGTATTTGATTGTTCTCGCTGGCTACGTCTTCAAGCTTACTGAGGTCGCCAACATACCACTCAACTATTTCAGCCAATGTTTCTTGCCCGCTTGCCGTATGTATTAAATTTCCATTTTCATCACGCGGACTGTTGCCTCTCAAAATTTCCATCGCAATTCTATCTTTCGTCCAGTTTATTTTGGTTGGAGTGGGGCTAGGTGTTGTTGGCTCAACTTTCGGGGTAGCTAACGATGGGACATGCGTGAATTTTTTTCTGATCTCTTTTCTCGTAGTAAGCCTCTTTTGAGGCAAAGGGGTTACGGTAAAAGTTGGTGTTGGGGTTTGAAAGCCGAAAAAGAACATGTAGTGATTTCTCTCAAAAGGTCGAGGTGGAGAAATATACACTAAGTCGTTTTCGACCCGAATGTCGTAAAATACCTGTTTTCTTGTGTCATAGGCGCGGACCGTATTACCATAAAGGCTAATGTGAGAGACCTTCAGCTGTAGCAAGCTCTCCTTGAAAATACGAAGTTCTGGAGAATTTAAATCAAAAAGTTCTATTTCAAGAATTCTGTTTAATTCTGTCGACTCGGCTTTTGAGTTTAATTTCGGCCCGCAACTCAAGAAGACAGCTAGAAGAGCCAGTGCTAGAGCAGTAAACACCTTCATAAAAATGTTCGACAAGACGATAATTTTTTTAAAGTGGTTACGGTTACCGACAGAAACGCTCTCGAGGTATATAACTTTTTTGCAAGAAAGTGCGAGCTTGAAGTGTTAACAACAAGTTTCAAAAACTGGTTCTCGGATGATCTTAAAAATCAAAATGATATTGTTGAGCATAATGGCGAGGTGGTAATCTCCGTATTTCATTCCCGGGAAAATGAAAAAATTTTCTCAACGGATCACCCCTTGTCATTAATCTGCTCTATAGAAACGCTCAAAGGAGTGCTGGATTTTTATGTTAATGTCTCGGCGCTTTTGGGAAAATCAAGTCTTGGAAAAAATATTTCTGATAAATTTTTAAGTCAAATTAAGACTTGGATAGTGAATTTGTCGGATAGATTGAGATACAAAAAAGTTCTCATTTTGGACAGCGACGACCAAACCTATGCGGTAGGCGGTTACTTGACGGATATCTTGAGAATGTGTTCGAGCAGATATTTCTTCGAAAAAACACTCACGCCTTTTGTTGATGCTGCAGATTATCTAAATCCCGACGTTGCAATTGTTAACACGAATATGTCGCCAGCGGACTTTTTGATGCGGGTTGCAAAAGACAAGTTACAGAACACGACAGCTTTTAAGCGGGGAGCAGTTTTTTACGTAGCTAAATCTACTTGCTACTTCGGAAATATTAATCCTGACAATTTATTTGTGACCGTTTCAATAATATTTTCTGCTGTGTGCGATTTGGAGTCCGGATATATCGCTCCAAGAAACAGTTTTTACAAGCTTGCGTATTTGGAAATGTTTAGGCATAAAATTGGATGATGCCTAACAATTCTCAAGACAAACTTTGTGATTGGCTGGAAGAAAATTTAAAAAAATGTACCGAGCACCAAATGTACCTAAGAGACTCCGCAAAACAGTTTGAAATCATTGATTACAAATTCATAAGAGCAGAGTCCGTAAAAATTTTCATAAAATCCGTTTTAAATTTTCTGGCTTGGCAAATTATGTATAGGTTTTTCCGAGAAAACTATTTTTTAAAAAGGAACATAATTTTAGACAGTTTTCTTTCGCGGCTTAAGTTTATTTGCGATATCAACGAGCGTAAACACTAGCAGGCATAACATTTTTCGTTCTAAGCTGGTAAAATTGCCTAAATGGAAAAAATTTCTATAGAAGTATTCAAAAAAGTCAACCTTGTTGTTGGAAAAATTATAACTTGCGAAGAGGTTCCGAACTCCAACAAACTCTACAGAATGCAAGTTGACTTGGGTTCTTACGGTAAAAGGCAAATTTTAGCGGGCCTCAAGGGCTTTTACGACCAAAAAGAATTGGAGGGCAAAAAGATTGTTGTAGTTGAAAATATTGAGCCGGCGAAAATAGCGGGACAGGTCAGCGAGGGGATGCTTTTAGCGGTTGAAAGCAATGGTTCGGCCTATGTATTAGAACCCTTCTTTAAATGTAGTCCAGGGGATAAGGTGTACTAATGAAAACAAGTTTAAGAACTGTTACCTGCGGAGCTGTAAGCTCCGAGTCTGTCGGACAAAATGTTGTTCTTTGTGGATGGGTTCACAATATTCGCGACATTGGAAAGCTGGTTTTTATCGATTTAAGAGACCATTATGGGACTGTACAACTTGTTTCAGAGGGTGAACTTGCTAAAGAATTGAGGAAAATTCCCAAAGAGTCTACCATTCAGGTTTTTGGAAATGTGCAAAAAAAATTGGACGAAAGCGGCATTGAAGTCAGGGTGGAAAAATTTAGTCTGTTGTCATCCTCGCAGGAACTTCCATTCCCTGTTAATCAGGAAACTGAAATTGGAGAAACTTTAAAGCATCAGTATCGGTTTCTTCATTTAAGAAGGGAACGGGCGCATTACCTTGTAACTAAACGAGTTCAAGTAATCAACCTAATCAGGCAGGTCATGGCTAGCAGAAATTTTTTGGAAATCCACACACCAATTCTTACCGGAACCAGCCCGGAGGGGGCCAGAGACTTTTTGGTCCCTTCTAGAAGGTTTAAAGGCAAGTTTTACGCTCTTCCTCAAGCCCCTCAACAGTTTAAGCAGCTTTTAATGATGTCAGGTTTTGACAGATATTTTCAAATAGCTCCGTGTTTTCGCGACGAAGACCCCCGAGCTGATCGCCATGCTGGAGAATTCTATCAGTTGGATGCTGAAATGGCTTTTGTAACTCAGGAGGATATAATTGCTGAGTTTGAGTCTATTTTTATTGAATTGCTCGAAAGAATAGAAATTGACAGACCAGTTTCCAAGCCTTTTTACCGAATGAGTTTTGACGAGAGCCTTATCAAAACAGGATCCGACAAGCCAGATACCCGCGCTAAGATTTTTTTTGAAGACATAACTTGCTTTTCCGACGCAATACCTGTCAGTGATTTAGCTCTTCAAGATGACGAGTTTCTTGCATGTTTGAGTATCCCGGTCGAGGATTCCCCCTCCCGTAAA
The DNA here is from genome assembly GCA_025055295.1 of Deltaproteobacteria bacterium. Classification (GTDB taxonomy): domain Bacteria; phylum Bdellovibrionota_C; class UBA2361; order JANWWW01; family JANWWW01; genus JANWWW01. The sequence goes on from JANWWW010000043.1 coordinate 3,337, forward strand.
ATTTTTGATACTGTGCGGGAGTTGGGAAACGAGCTTTTAAACACAAATGTTTTTTACGTTTTTTTAGGCAACGATACAAAAGGCACACTTGCAAAATTTTTAGACGCGAGTGTTTTGGTCAAAATCAAAGAAAAGTTTTTGTTGGAGCCTCAACAAAAGGCCGTCCTGATCTTCCTTAAAAGAAAAAAGAACCTACAGCCTCAAGCGGAGCAGTTTCGGGTAGAGGTTGCTAAATTGTTTGGCAAATTCAATGAAAAGGAAATCTCGTTTTGCTGGATCACGGATTTTCCTTTTTTTGAGTTAGACGACGATGGCAGGATCCAGTTTTGCCACAACCCTTTTTCAATGCCTCAGGGTGGCATTGAGGCTCTTATGTCATGTGATCCCCTTAAAATTAAAGCTTTCCAGTTTGACCTTGCGCTTAACGGTTATGAATTGAGCAGTGGAGCTGTCAGAAACCATGAACTCGAAACCCTTTTAAAAGCTTTTGAAATAATAGGTTATTCAAGAGAGAAAACTCTTGAGACTTTTCCAGGTATTACAACAGCTTTGCGTTACGGTCCACCGCCTCATGGTGGCATGGCTCCGGGTATCGAAAGATTTTTGATGGTGTTGTTTGACGAACCGAATGTCAGAGAAGTCATACCGTTTCCCTTAACGCAAAACGGACAGGATCTTTTAATGAATGCGCCGTCGGACGTAGACGCGGAAAGGCTGAAAGAATTGGGGTTGAGACTTGATTTGTAGCATCGGCGAAATCCCTTTAGCTTATACTTTGTAGAAGAAAATCTATGACATATCATGCGGGAAAATGCGCTTTGTATGCGCAAAATAAAAGGTTTAGCCCATATAGGTATATGTTTAGTTAGGATTAATCTTTCGTGGTAAAGGTAATTTATGTGCGGCACCCGGAAACTCGGCTGATGAGAGGGTTAAATGTTCTGGTCACACGCTCTTGACTAAGGGATAACTTCGCTATATGATATCAAAACTATAAAGGAGGCGCATATGAATAAGGTGTTAAAGCTTTTGTCGTTGATGGGTGTATTGGTAATATTTAGGGGAGTTTTCGCTGATGAACTTTGCAAAGGTTCTGAGGAATTGTTTCGGCAAATGACTAAGATGTCGTTAAGGGCGACTAATTTTAGATGCAGGGTTGGTCAATCGGTTGGTAGATGGTTCATTGTTAGAGAGCATAGACGTTTCTTAACGGATATTGATGGTAATAACTTAATAGACGATGCAGAGCTTTTAGAGCTATTATTTAATTTTGGTCGACATATCGAAGAAACCAAATTTACTCTAATCGGGTCAAACAAAATTTTGGATGACTTTTATCTTAGTTGTGTATATTTGCCCTATTTTGGCTCAAGGATAATAGTAAGTCGAAGGATTTGTGTTACGGGTAGGTGATCAAAAAAAACCGAAATTATTTTAAAGCACATGGTAATTGTTTTAAATTTAGGGAGTTGAGCTTGGGTTAGTTAATCTAAAGGCATTAAGATCTAGCTTCGCCAAAAGTTAGGCTAGATTTTGGTGTTACTTGTTTTGGTTCAAAATTTAACTCATGGTCAGGTGTCAAAGTTAGAATGTAATGCAGTGAACCAAGTTTTTAGTCAGTTTAAAACATAGCGTTCCGGTTAACGCAAGTTATTGGGTTAGAGTAATTAATGCCATTTAAGCTGCATCTCCGAGTGGGTTTTCGGTATTCGGTTATATAAAGCCTTGGCAATTAAATTGTGTTAGTAGCAAAAAGCCAAAGGCTATAAACTAAGTTGGCTTGAGAGACTAAAATAAGGGAGCTCTTAAAGTCTACGACCTGTTACTGCCATTTGGTTTTTATCAACGTTGGACGGATTGAAAGCTGATTGATTTACTAGTCACCGCACCACACCAGCAGCTTCGAGCGGCATATCCTCAAGCGTAAGGCTGAGAACCTCGCTGTATCCATCAAGATGAAGAGTCACCCCTATTAATCGGTCACTCGCAAGCATTGTGATCTTGTTGTGCGTAACACAAATTATTTGACAGGTTTCTTTTAAGTCCTTTACTAATTCCACCAATTTTGCCGCGTTAAAATCGTCAAGAGGGGCGTCCACTTCGTCAAAAATTAGCACCGGAGACTTTGCTTCAAAAGCCAGGGCGCACAGAAAACTAAGACTAAGAAGACTCTTCTCTCCCCCTGAGAGTTGATTTAAAGATGCTCCTTTTTTGTTTTTAAAATTTATTTCAAGGTGAACTCCGCTTTCGTCCAACCGAAGAACGCCGCTTGCCCCCGAGAATAAACGGGAAATAAGATCGTTAAATCTGTTCCTGACTCGCGAAAAATAATCGTAAAAGATTGACTCATATTCGGATTCATAATTTCTGCAGTTTTTTAACAGCTCCTCTTTCGCCATGGTTATGTCTTCTATGGCTAACTTAAGCCTGTTGAATTTATCCGTTAGCTCATCATGCTCTAAAAGCAGATTTTCGTCAAATGTTAAAAGGGTTAAGGCCTCTTTTCCTTTCCTTTCAATTTTAAAGTCCAAATCCTGAATATCTGTAGAAACACTTACAGAGGGCAGTTCATTCTCAGAAACGGAGTACTTCGAAAGAAGGCTAGAGAATTGCACCTCAGCTTCGTATTCAATAGCCCACTTTTGGCGTTCTAGCGTCGATATCTTGAGTTCCAATTCCTGAATCAAGTTTCTTATTCGAATTATTTCGCTTAGGCATTCATTGATGTCCTGCTGTATTGAGTCTTTTTGTTCCTGTATTGCTTTTATTTGCTCAAAAGATGTTGAGTTGGTTTGCAAGGATAATTTCTCTTTTATTCTCTCTATTTCTTTTGCCATATTGTCCTTTTCGAGTTTTGCTATTGTGCAGGCTTTTTCCGCTGACTCAATTCGCTCATTTAACTTTTTAAAATCAGCTAATAATCCATCGGTTTCCAATTTCTGGATCTTGTTGTTTACGCTTTCGGCAAGCTCGAGAATTCTTAATTTTTCAAATTTGAGGTCTTCAAGATTGGCTTTCAAAAAATCAATTTTGCTCTCCAAATCGAATATTTCAATGTTAATTTTATTCACTTCAAGGTTGACAAAATTAAGTTTCTCCAATAAGGACTCCCTGGTTTTGACGTAATGCCAAGGGTTCAGAGATTTAGGGCTTGGCCTGTAGACAAAATCAAAAAGACTATACGAAAAATTTTCGGGATCGAAATGCACAGCGGAATTCTTTGAAAGTCTGAACAAATTGGAAATGAAGCTGTCTACGGCTTCCTTTATTTCCTTGGTGTCGTCTTTGAGATATAAAACGTTCTCATCTAATTCGTCGCTGAAGCGTTTAATATCAATAAATCCGGGAAAGAAGAGAGACAAGATGCGCAAAGCTTCGTCGCCAAGGTTAACAGTTCGTAGAAAATTCAATCCGTTTGAGAACTTTTTTAGTTCATATTCCATAGTTAGTCTTGATTTGACGAGTTTATCCAGCCGGACTTTGCCTTGTTCTAAGTTTTTCTCTAGTTGTTCTAAGAATTTTTCGGTTTTTTTGATTTTTAACTCACAAATTCTAAGCTGTCTTTTGAGATTTCTATCTGTTTTTACCAGCTTCTGTTTTTTATCCAAAGAATTTTTAAGATCCTTTTCCAAGTTATCTAGTTTTTCTTTTAAAGTAGAAAGTTCTGTTTCCTTGGCATACGTCTCAACCGATAAATGGTAGAACCTTTCCATAAGCTTATCGAGAGAAGCCCTAAGGTCAACCTCATTTTCGTACTGATGTAAATCCCCAACGCTGGTTTTTAATTCGTTGCTTTTCAGGTCCTGAAGCCTAATCAGAAGGCTTTTATGTTTTTCTTCCAAGCTTTTGACCTGCTCCTCCAAGTCTTTTTTTTGAGCCGCAAGATCTTTGATCTCATTGTCTAAAAGACCTAAATTCTTGCTGTTCTCACATGATATGATTTCCCTTTTTAACGCCAGCAGTGTAAGTAACTCTTCTCTTGATTTTTTCGCTTTTTCAAATTTGCCCATGATACGAGTTAAATACGCAACCCTTTCGGCTAAACCCTCACTTTCCTCCACGAGCTTTTTAAGGTTGGTTTCGGTGTTAGACAGTTTTGTCTTTGTATCTTTTAATTTTTCTACTATTTCCGTCAAACCACAACTGTCTTCAATGTAAGTCTTCAGATCTTCTGGCTTGAGTTCAACTATTTTGTCTATTTCCCCCTGCCCTATTGTTGAGCATGACCTAAACGTTAACCCTAGTGTCCGCGTAAGGTCTTTTATGTCTTTAAGTCTCACAGGAACATTGTTTATAAGAAATTCCTGCTCTCCGTCTGCGTAAATACGCCGCGTAATCTCTATTTCGGAGCACTGCGAAAGACCGGCAAACTTTGTCGATGCTAACTCCGTATCAGAATTTATGAGTTTAATTTCATCTCTAAACACAGTATCGAAACCAATTAAAAGGGACACCTGAGCCATTCCCAAAGGCTTTGACTTTTTTGAACCTAAAAAAATTAAATCTTTTGACTCATTCACTCTCAAAATGGAAGGACGGGTTTCGCCACATACCCATCGCAGAGCGTCTATCAGGTTTGATTTTCCGCACCCATTTGAGCCAATTATACAGTTAAAGCGAGGGTCAAATACTATATTGTCGCTTTTAAAAAAGCTTTTAAAACCTAATAATGATAACCTTTTAAGTTTCACTCCCGATATTTTAATTCAAAGATTACAATATGGCTACGAATTATATTCTTTAAAAACTTCTACTGTGTAGGCAACAGCGCTTATGATGCTAAAAATAAGCGACACAATCAGAATGTAGTATCCGACTATGTAAGTTGTGACAATATATCCTGATATCTTCCACAAGGGTATGTTTCCTAATATCAAGAACGATATGGCAAGCATCTGAAGGAGAGTTTTCCACTTTGCGGTTTGAGAAGCCTGCAAAGCTTTGTTTCTTAAAGCATGAACTGATCGCAACCCGAGAACCCAGATTTCGCGGATGACAAATAATGCAACAAGCCAAGCTGGAAGATATGATTGGTCTGTTAAAACTCCGCTTTCCGTTCGTTTCAACTCAACAAGCATTATAAGAACGCTTACCACCAAAATTTTGTCTGTAAGAGGGTCAATGAGCTTGCCCTCCTCCGAAACTAGGTTGTATCGTCTTGCGATGAAACCGTCCAAGAAATCGCTTGCGGCAGCTAAAAGGAATAAAGTAAATGCGACTATTCTGGACAGAAATGTGGGTTCTGTAAGTAGAACAAGAATCGCAAAAGTGATCACAATTCTGCTGTAACTCAGGTAGTTGGGCAACTTTTGCAAGTTCATCGATTAGTAGTTTATATTGTTTTGGTACAGGAATGAACGAACTTTCGGAAAATCTTTCTGTAAATAATCTATGTTAAATTTCTCCAATAATGCATTACAGCCCTGATGAACCTTCGGGTTTCAGGAAACGGGGGAACGCCATTATACTTAACCACATTCTCGGGTCCAGCATTGTAAGCGGCAAGGGCATGAATAACATCGTTTTCGAATCGGTCAAGCAAGTATCTTAGGTATTTTGTGCCTCCATAAATGTTGCTTCTTAAATCGAAGGCATTTTTTATGTTCAAAAAATCAGCCGTTTCAGGCATCAGTTGCATCAAGCCCATGGCACCTTTGTGGGATATCGCCATTGGATTGAAGTTGGATTCCGCTTTTATTATTGCTTTTACAAGGTTAGGGTCAAGGTTATGGACCTTTGCGTATGTTCGTATTAGGTGAAGTATGTCAGAGGACATAACGGTCTTGGCCGGGAAAGAAGATGATTTCGGAACTTTAATTACAGAAAATTTACCTGACCCTGTGAAAATCGAGTACTTTACATTTTTTTTTGGTTTTGATGTAGTGAATGTAATTGACCCGTCTGGGTTGAAAATTTTGAATATTACCGCTTCTCCACTCAAACAAAAAAGAGCTAAAAGGGCGATCAATCCAAACATTTTTGCCTTTTGCATTAAAGATATCACACTCTTTGGCTTCAGGGTATTTTTAATTTTTTGATGCTTTTTCGGCTACTCGAGAAATTTTATGGTTTTTTGCGGAGTCAAGATAGATCGAAAATTCGCAAATATCGCTCAGACAAACGTTATAAAATATTTAATTTAAGGCATAACTCGTTTTACAATAGAAACTGCGGGCAAGTGTGGTTTATTAAGGTGTAAGTTCGGGAAAGTTATGCTAAGAGAGTGTGGGCTCGTTAGTTCATTTTCGTTTTGAATTATACACAGGCTGTATCTTTGGTACGGTGATGGGGTGATTTCTAGGTCTTTGTGTAGTCGTGGGTCAGCTTGGTGTAAATTTTTTGGGTGTTTTCGTACGTACCGCATGGATGTGTGTGAATTGAAAACTTGGTAGGACAAGGTTTAGGTCTACTGGGGCAGGTTTGGCTTTTACTAACGTTATGTGCTTTTTCGGATTTTGGGGAACGCTTGCAGAATGGTAGTGCATGCAAACGGATTCAAATTTTAAACGCTTGGGTTGATTTTAATTTAAATTTGGGATTACTGGTTTTCGTACTTTGTTAAGGATCCTTATAGATAGTAATCAGCAAGCTTTTAGACTATCGTCCGTAGAGTGATTTTGCCTTACGGGCAAAGTTCCTTAAGTGTCCATTTATGGTTTCGATACGAGTAGTGAAACCTTCTATGAAGTCTTGACGAACTCCCGAACCAAAATTCAAAAGATGTGGGGCACAGAGAGTATCCGATCCAGTGTTTTGGGCATTCAATCACAGGGTCACTCGCGAGAATTTTCAGAAAGTTTTTCATGAGAAGTGTCCAATTTTTAAGGATATGAGACTGTCGACTTATCGTTACTGCTACCTTAGCATCGACAGGTCGTATGTTGAAGTAAGATACACAAATTTCTTTTTTGAGCTTTTTGATTTTCCCGGCTACTCTTATTTGGCAGCAAAGGCTCGGCCAATAAAAAACCAGAGCGCCCCTTGGATTTCTTTTTATTTCTCTGACTTTTTTAGAAAAGGCACTTGTGAAAAACCAAAATTCGGGATCAAACTTTTTTATTAAAACGACTCTGCCATTAGGACCAGCTGTACAAAGAACACTTGCATTGGGTTCTGGTTCTCTTTTAAGCGCTTTTTTAAAAAGCTTCTCGAAAAATTCCCAGGGATTATTGGGGGGATTAATTTTTTCAAGCTTTTTTAAACTCAAATATTTTGCCTTAAGACGGGGAACAAAGGAAAAGTTTCCAGCCCTTTTATCCATTCAACTTTTGGAAAGAAATACTTCCACTGCACCACAATAATGTCAAGTCTTCCATGCTCGGGAAAAAGTAAATGATCTAACATGACTGAGCGAGCTCTTTTCTTGAGAAGTTTAAGTTGTTTTTGTCTCAAAAGTTCAAAGATTTGTTTTTCAGCCGTCGTCGCTTTAACTTCAACAAAAATCATTTCTTTACCGTCTGCGCAAACAATGTCTATATCGCCTTTTAAGGACTTTTTTCGCCAACCAATAATTATGTGACCTTTTAGAGTTAAAAAAATTATGGCTATGGCTTCCGATAGAATTGACAGGAGGTTTTTATAAAAGAAGTTCGCCTTTATATTCACTTTCTAATTTATCGAACAAGGTTTTTTTGCGTTCTTTTGAAAAAGAAAAATTTTTTCGATGCAGAGCCGATCTGCCATGTTTTAAAAGCGCTAAACGATGTGTCTCGGTTGGATATCCTTTGTTTTCTTCAAGACAATACACCGGGTAGCGTTCAGAGAGCCAGCTAATGATACTATCCCGGACAACTTTGGCGATAATGGAGGCGCACATTACTGCGGGGTATATGCGATCTGCCTTAGGCGTGGCGAAGATATTTTGTTTCAATCCTTCGGGCTTATATGGCCCATCTACAATATATGTTTCTGCCAGCAATTTCTTGATACAAATTCTGAAACCGTGTATTGAACAATTCAGTATGTTGAATTTTTCAACTCTTCTTGGTCCTATGAATATCCAGTAATAATCTTCGGAAGTAAGCAAGATTTGATGGAAAAGCTGCAACCGTTTTTGGGGCGACAAAACTTTGGAGTCATTAAGACCTTCCAGATAAAAATTGGACCTCACAACACATCCAGCAACCACCAATGGTCCAAATAAAGCTCCTCTACCTGCCTCGTCTATACCGCAGACAAAAGCCATCCGATCGCTCGCGACAAAAAGTGAGCCAGTACGAACGAGGGTATTATGTACAAAATTTTTACCGTTACAGGCAATGCTGGGTGCAATTTAATCAGATAGGGTTCTAGGAATGGTGAGATATAGAGATCCAACAGATAGCAAAAGCAGAAAGCAGTCAAAGCGAATGCGAGGTTCTTTGAGTTGATTAGTTTCAGATTTTTATCTGCCTGCACGGAAAAAACGCTTGAGATGAAAGCGAGTAGTGATAGCACAAGGGGAAGAGACCAAATAAGGTAAGGCAAAGCGTCAAAAATGTTCACTTGTCAAATTCTACGAATTTAGTAAACTAATAGTAAGGGGTGGAGCTTTTTAGATTTTTTATTCCATTCTTAGACCCCAGCAGCTTGTCTAGTCCCCTTACTAAGGTTGAGTTGGAAGAATTAAGTTCGGTTTTTTCTATCATTAAGCGGGTTTTTGATATGCAGGTCGAACGCAACAAACCTCTTGAGAACCGAACCGTAAATCACGAAAAACTGGAGTCATTAGCAAAAGCCCTTGAGTATTGTCAAAAGCTTTTGTGGGATATTATCAAAACGCATAGAGGGGATACGCGGGAAGAGTTGGAATCTTTGCTAAAGAGGATAAAAAAAGTTCCTAAATCTGAAGAGTTGCTCGCGGAAATCGATGCAAGAATAAAATCCACTGTTATAAAAAACTCGACCCCTAACGCTGCTTGAGTTAAACCCAAGTCAGCCACGTTCTAGATTCGGTTTATTTTTTTCCGACAGTCCTGTTACGGTTTTGATGTTTTAAAGAGTATTGCTCGGCTCTGTTCGGAATGAAAGCAAAAGAAGCCGCAGTCCTATGATTTTATTGTGATCTTCGCCGTGGAATCTGCCCCTTTTCCCGTATAGTTACGGTGAGGGTCGTTTTGACGAAGCCCTTTTCCCGTATAGTTACGGTGACCTACCAGGCGGTGAAAGCCCTTTTCCCGTATAGTTACGGTGAAGGTCAAACCGTCAACTGCCCTTTTCCCGTATAGTTACGGTGAAGAGAGGGATCTTCTCGGCCCTTTTCCCGTATAGTTACGGTGAACTCAAAAGGTGCATCCGCCCTTTTCCCGTATAGTTACGGTGCAATGCAGTTTTGCCAAAGCCCTTTTCCCGTATAGTTACGGTGAAACGCTAAAAGAACTTTGCCCTTTTCCCGTATAGTTACGGTGGAAAACGCAATGTTGAAAGCCCTTTTCCCGTATAGTTACGGTGCGAGGAACCACCACGTCGGCCCTTTTCCCGTATAGTTACGGTGTGGATTTTCCCGATGACTGCCCTTTTCCCGTATAGTTACGGTGAAAAGTTACGGTGAAGATGCCCTTTTCCCGTATAGTTACGGTGAGGCCTGGAAGGTGATGCGCCCTTTTCCCGTATAGTTACGGTGTCTTGTGGGGAGCGAAGCGCCCTTTTCCCGTATAGTTACGGTGACAAAAGGCCGTTCCCGTGATTCGATTTAAATTCCATTAGGGTTCGATAATTACTGGAACACACGAGGTCGCCCGACACTTTCGCAAAAATTTAAATTCCATTAGGGTTCGATAATTACTGGTGGTGGCGAACGGAATTTTTGGTGGGGAAGTTTATTTAAATTCCATTAGGGTTCGATAATTACTGAGTGGGACGAGTGGATACGGGGATGGCTCCAGGCATTTAAATTCCATTAGGGTTCGATAATTACTTGCGTCAAAAAAGCCATCGCACTCATCCGTCGCGTCCATTTAAATTCCATTAGGGTTCGATAATTACAGTTGCCATCTTCGCACAAAACGTGCCCAATCACGATTTAAATTCCATTAGGGTTCGATAATTACTCAGTTGTTAAGCTTTTAACAATGTCGGTAAGCATATTTAAATTCCATTAGGGTTCGATAATTACCTTGATGTTGGTGTTTTTTCTCCCCGCAAAAACACGATTTAAATTCCATTAGGGTTCGATA
>JANWWW010000044.1 GCA_025055295.1 Deltaproteobacteria bacterium
AATTAAGTTTAAGGCACAACTGTCCTTTCTATTGTGTAAATTCTAACATACTCACTCATGTTTGTCAAACAAAATTTCAAGTTGTTTGTTTATAATATACCAGTTAGGAATACTATGCCTCAACCACCTCTTGTAAAGGTCTAAGTAAACACTATAACACAGCCTAAGAAGGGCTCTTTCCGACGGATCCGACCTCTCAGCGTATAACACCTTCCTTAACTTACTGTTTACACTCTGGAACATTCGTGTTAGTTATCAGTCTCCTAAGCTCAAACGGATACTTAAAAAAGGATGTTACACACTCAAGGTCCTTCTCCAACATTCGAACCACATAAGGATACTTTCCATTCCACTTTGCCTTAAACTCCTTCAATCCTGCGTCAACATCACCAACTGTCGTAGCTCTGTAAATTAGCTTAAGGTCTTTCGAAACCTCGTCCTTCGCTGACACTTTCTTCATACTCTCGTCTTATGTGCTACACATAACTAGTGATCCGCTTCAACAAATACACGACTAACACCTTCCTTTATCCCTGCCAAGTTGTCCGTTATGATTATGTTCACCTTCCCTTACACCCCTTGCCTTAAGATCATTCCGTATCCTTACCCATTCCCTCACAGTCTCACTCCTTAACAGCCACAGCCCCAGTATGTCTTTCTTCCCTTCTTCATGCAGTCCAACTATCACATACAGCACACACTTGGCATAGCCTTCATCCTCAACCTTGGTTGAAACATATATACAGTCTAACCATTTAATCCTTTACCTCTCATTTAACCGCCTGTTCTGCCACTTCTTAACATCCTAAAACACCCTCTCCGTTAACACAGATACCGTCGTCTTTGATATCTTCGTCCCATATAACTTGCTCAGAACCTCCTGATTCTTACCGATAAACCCTTGCTGTAGGTCAAAAAATACTTTCCTCTAACCCATCAATAAAACTTCTTTATTACACTGGTTTATACTCGCCGTTTCTGTCTCGAGGCATTCCAACTTTATTGTCTCCTGAATTTGGTTTTACGACTCTTATACCCCCATAGTGTTTCCTTAGCTTAGTACTCCTTTTATATTTCCCGCAAGTGCTTTTTTACAAGAAGTCTTTCATGGCTTCCATGAATTCTTTTTAGTCATTTCTTCATGCTCTCTAAATTCATATACCAAACTAAGATTTACCCAACTAATGAGACATTTTTTTCAAATAGCCTTAATTTCAAAGTTTTAAAACTATTTTCTTGTTTACTATGCAAAAAGATCAATAACAGCCAAATTAGCGCTGTAAATTATGTGCAACCTAAGGCTTTTTAGAGCATAACTTTTAATAGCCTTTGCAAAACCGTCATTCACATAACAACAGTGAAAGCTAAAATTTTATTCAAAAGACCAGTTTCTGTTTTTGGTAAAAGTTGAAAAATTAGATTATTCGCCAAGCTAGTTTGCATTTGGCATGGTGTTAATGAAGATTTCCAAGAAAAGTCCTTTCCAGTAAACGGCGCACAATCTCTGTCTTATTTTTTACCTGATAAATCCCCCCTGTTCGCTGTCAAAAACAAATTCCTTGCCTGTGCCTCTTCTGTGTTTGGTTCGTATTACGTACGACGTCTCTCTTGCTTCAACCTTAACCTCAATGTCCTGAGGAACTTGCATAGGAGAAATATAGCTGTTACAGGACGAGTTAGTGCAGGAAAAATATGACAAATTTTCGACAAAATAATCTTCAAGTTTTAAGGCAACAGAACGAGCAAAGTTTTGAGCTGAAACGTCCAGACTCCGCTTTCTTAACTTAGCCATGTCAGGTAAAACAAGCGTTAGAAGAACAGATATTATGGTCATCGAAACTAATAACTCTAAAAGAGTAAATCCCTTCCTCATCCATGCTTTTTATCGAGAAACGGTTATGAAAGTTACTTTAAAAAAAGTAGTTTGTCCAAAATCTCATAGCGCTTTTTGCCAATTCCATCGATGTTTTTTAAATCCTCTTTGACCCGAATGTCATGATCCAGGATTTTTTCGGTAAGCGCCTCTCCAAATCTGTCCAAATTACCGATCTGGGCAAGTGACGGTATTGTTACATAAAGGTAATCACCGAAATTCAAGGTTTCATCTTGCCGTATCAATATAATTGCCGGTTCATTGAAGTTGCGAAAAACTAATTCCCACCAAGTCAACAAGCAACCGAGCGACACGGCAACAAGTTGCCACAAAAAGTCTTGTCTCATAATACGCTTATCGAAAAGTTGCGTGTATAGTTTAATTTAGTCTACTGTAATAATCCTTTCAGCTATAATGGGCAACTCAACATACCTGTCAATAAATTTGAGGTTTAAAACCGCAACCTGCTGAGGATTGGTTTTAAGAGTTGCGAGCAGATCATAGAAATCGATGGTGGGACAATTTTTAATTTCTTCCGCTTTTCTTTCCAGCAAAGATCTAAAACCATTTTCAAGCGTGCCTTCAGCGGCTTTTGATTTTTCATCTTTGATCTCTCTTCTGGCTATGTGGCCAGCTATTCCAACGACCAGTGGATTAGGTTGCGATATCGTGCCTGCAAGACTTACAGCGCTGAATGGCTTTACCATTTAAAGTTTTAATATCGCTTAAGTTGGTTAAAATATTAGAGTTTGAAAATTTTTATGAGAAAAGTTTACCTTGATGCGAATTCAAATTACGGTCTCTTGCCCTCAGTTCGGGAAGCAATCAAAGACTGCCCTGATTTGGGGAACCCAAACAGTCTCCATTTTTATGGACAAACTCTAAAGGCTCTAATTGAGGAAACCAGAGAAACTGTAAGGAAATTTTTCCGGCTTCCTGTCGAATATAACATATATTTTTGCTCTGGCGCGACCGAAGCTGCAAATTGGCTAAGCTATTCCATGTCCAAGTCGGGAAAGAAAGTCTTAACATCAAAGGTCGAACACGCTTGTGTCATAGAGTCGCTTAGACTGTGGATTGAACGATGCAATCTGATTGAAATTCCCGTAAATTATTCATGTGACTCTCTTTTTGAGGATTTCAAAAATCGCCTACCGGTTAACATTCAGGAATTTGGTTTTCTTGTATGGATGCACTCCCACAATGAAACGGGGGTTATTTTTCCGTTGAAAGAATACACGGATGCTATAAAAAAAGCAAATCCATCTATCAGACTTGTTTGCGACGCAGTTCAGTCGATCTGCAAGGTCGAAAATTTCCAACCCGACCTGTTTGACGCTTTTTTCATCAGTGGACACAAAATCGGAGCGCTTCCAGGAGTAGGTGTTTTGGTGACAAAGCCCGATTTTCCTTTGTTTCCAATGATAGTCGGAGGAAGTCAGGAAAAATACATGAGAGCTGGGACAGAGAGTTATCAAGCCATTTTTTCACTCAAAAAAGCTTTAGAATTCTGGCAAAACTGCAACGGTTATGAAGTAATTTTTAAGTCCAAAAAGGAATACCTTAAAAACGCCCTGATTAACAGACTGGGGGAAAAAGCAATTTTTTATTTTGAAAAATTTTCAACTGTGCCCAACACTTTGCACGTGAGTTTTCCAGGTCACAAATCGTCAGATTTACTTGTTGCGTTGGATTTAAAGGGGATTTGCTGTTCTGCGGGCAGCAGTTGTTACTCCGGAAAACCCTTACCACCAAGTCTTGAGGGTTTTTTGATGCCACCTGAGATATCGAAAACAGTGTTGCGATTAAGCTTTCGGCTTGACATTTCCCAGGATGACTTAGAATATGCTGCTGAAAAAATTTCTGAAGTTGTGAATTACTAGTGCATAATAATTAAGTAAAGGGGTAATGGTTGATTTACATATAAGTCAAGGTCTACAAGATCGTAAGGCTGTAGTTGCAATGAGCGGGGGTGTAGACAGTTCAACTTGTGCTTTGATTCTAAGGCAAAATGGCTGGAAAATAGTGGGAGTCTCTCTGCAAGTCTGGGATTATTCAAAAAGTTGTAAAGTCGGGGCGTTAAAAACCTGTTGTAGCCCACGCGATTTTCAGGATGCCAGACTTGTTGCAACCAAGCTTGGAATTCCGTTTTATGTTTTCGATGTAGAAGACGAGTTTGAAGCTCGTGTCATATCAAAATTCAAAAACTACTACCAAAACGGCCTAACACCTAGTCCCTGTATAGATTGTAATGTTTTTGTGAAATTTGGAGAGCTTTTGAACAAAGCGACCGCCTTGGGATACCCGCGGGTTGCTACCGGTCATTACGCCCGAATTCTTTCTCGTAAAGGCGATTTGTTTCTTGCGAGAGCTGTTGATCGAGACAAGGATCAAAGTTATTTTTTATATGGTCTTGGACGTCGAACTCTTTCTTCAGCTCTTTTTCCCTTGGGCTGCCTTACGAAGTCCTATGTAAGGCAGATAGCGGAAAATCATGGCTTAGTAACAGCAAAAAAGAAAGATAGTCAGGACCTTTGTTTTATTGGAAGTTCAGTATCAGATTTTCTTTCAAGTAACAGTACGCCGGTCTCAGGTGTGATACGCCACATCAGTGGACGAGCCCTTGGAATTGCTGAAAATGTTTTTTCTTTTACCGTCGGTCAAAGAAAAGGTTTAAAAGTTAGTTGGTCAAAACCCCTTTTTGTTTTAAAAATTTCGCCTGAAACACGTGAAGTTATAGTGGGCGAACGTGAGTATCTGAAAGTAAAAACTTTCTTTGTCACAGATTGGGTTTGGTATGAAGATTTTGAAACCACCACTGGTTTTATTCAGGTCAGGAACAGGCATTCCGGAGCAAGTTGCCTTGCCCAAAAGGTTGACTCAAAAACGGTAAGAATTACTCTATTGGATGATGCAATACATATCATAACACCGGGTCAAGCAGGCGTACTTTATGATGAAAATGATGAGATTATTCTAGGTGGAGGGGAAATTAGGCAAATAAGCTAACGTATGGTTCAAGACGAGACGTTTCAAAAGCTGGTTTCGAATCTCGAGAAAAAACTTGATTATGTATTTTTAAACAGAGAGCTTTTAATTCAGGCCTTAACGCACCCAGTAACGAATCCTTCGAGGAATTTTGAGCCTCTAGAATTTCTTGGAGATAGCGTCCTAAACTGTTGCGTTGCCTTTCTTGTGTTTAACAAGGTTCAAACAAGCGACGAAGGAATACTTACAAGATACAAAGGCTATTTAGTTAGCAAAGGGTTTCTCGAACGAATTGTTCAGGATATTGGCTTATTTGAGCTAGTGAGTTGGGCAAATCGCGATTATGACAAAATCACTCAAAAAACCTTGTGTGATGTGTTTGAGGCGATAATTGGAGCATGCTTTTTGGATAGCAGTTTTGAGACCGTATACCAGCTAATCAAGAAATTTTATACCCAGAGGTTCCCGTCTTACGCCGAAATTTTGGAAGCAAATCCAAAATCAGTCTTGCAGGAGTGGTGTCAGCAAAAAGGAATTGGTTTGCCAGTGTATGAAGTAGTATCCCAAGAAGGACCAGTACACAACACCACTTTCATCGTAAACCTCAGGTTACCTACGGGCGAAGAATTTGAAGGCAAAGGTCCTTCAAAAAGCGTTGCTGAAAAAAATGCAGCCTTCGAGGCAATCAAATTTTTAGACTTAAATTTATACAAGCCGTCAACCAGTTCTTCGTGAATGCGCCAAAAGTCGTTTTCATTGGAAGACCGAACGTAGGTAAATCTTCGCTACTAAACCGCGTATTTGGTCATAAAGTTCAAATTGTCTCAAATGTAGCGGGAACAACGGTAGATATTGTCTACCGACTTTGGGAAAGCGAAATTGGATCCATTCATTTAATTGATACCATTGGAGTTTTGGTGGAGAAACAATGCGAAGAAATCCTGCACAGAGTTTCTCCGGATTTGGTAGTGCTCGTCGTAGACGCGTCGCATGGCCTTCTTCCCGTTGAAAAGGGCATGCAAAATGTTATTCGAAAGCTTGGGTTTCCATTCTTTACGGTTTTTAATAAAGTTGACCTAGTTCAAGAACCTCCGGAATATGCCAACAGTAAAGATGAACTCTTCGTTAGTGCAAAGTCCGGCAAGAATGTTACTTTGCTCAAAGAAAGCATAATTAAAAGACTGAGTGAGCAAACGCGTCCTATTAAAACTGCTGTTAAGTTTACTCTTTCGCTTGTTGGTAGAACGAACGTCGGAAAAAGTTCTATTTTCAACAGTATTGCGGGGGAGGACATGGCGAAAATCAGCTCGACCCCTCATACAACGCGTGACTTCCTTGAAGCTTATGTTTTGCACCATAAAAAATTGGTAAAGATACTGGATTGCGCAGGATTTAAAAAGGGTCTTCCTTCAAGCAAACTAGAAGCATATATTACCGAACGGATAGATAAGGCAATTATTTTAAGTGATATTTGCGCCTTTATTTGCTCTTTTGAAGATGGAATTACGAATTTTGATAAGCGCCTCATTACCAGAGTTTTAAAAAGAGGATTGCCGAGTTTTGTGGTAGTTAACAAAATCGATTTAAGGCCCGGCTCTAGACGAAACAGTATTGAAAAAGATTTCACAAGTTCATTGCCATCTTACTTACCAATCGTTTTTGTAAGCGCTTTGCAAAAAATAAGAGTTTCAAAGATACTTGACATCGCCGAAGAGATTGTTGAACGGTATCGGAATCCACCGCCGGCCGATGAAGTTAAAAGAGCGTTTTATGAATTAAGTAGGCAAATTCCTGCCCCATTCAGTGGTAATAAACCTAATATTCTTCAACAAGTTGATTTTTTAACAACCCCACGGTACAAAATTTTGTTAAAATTTAGGTTTCCCCAACTCATTGAAAAGAATTTGTTAAGGCTCTACGAAAAAAAATTTAGATCTAGATTCCCCTTTGCTGGCATACCCTTGCAAATTGCTCTGAAGCCTAATGATTCAAGAAAATATAAACGATAGAAAACCGAACCTTGGTACTACGTTTTAATTTTATTTTTAAAAAAATTGTTAATAAAACGAGCAAATAAAAAAGCAGTTTTACTCGGATAACTCGTAATGAACGTTTACTGTATCGACTTTAACTAACGGCCACTTGCTCCTGTTTTTTTGTCTGGATAAAGGTAGATAGGAAAATTTTTAGATAACCAGTATAGAAAGTAACCGGGTCGCAAGTTGAAGCAACAAGAAAATAATCGCCAAAATCATGCCAAAAAGCTATGGTTGGGAATTCATGATTATTTTGATCAACCAAGCTAAAAGATTTTTTTGAGTACTCTTTTAGGCGCGCAGCTAAAAAGTCGCTAGGAGTCAAGTTATGCAAAGCCAAAACTCCGCTAACTATCGGCACGAATAATCTGCAGATAAGTGGTTTCGATTCCTTGGACAAGATATTAAAAGCAAGCTGAACCGAGTCTTCCCGCTGAGAATTATTGAGCAGGCTGCTCGTTTGATTTAGTAAAGTCCCTACGTCTTCCTTACTTTCCATTATCGCAGACTCTAAGAAAACATTTCCAATTGGCTTTGATCCTAAAAGACTCTCGATAGCCCGCAAATAAAGTCCGTGAAAGTCATACAAAAAACTTTGTTTTTGAGAGGTCTTGCGAGACTTTTCCTCGTCTGAGTCAAAGGGACTAAAAACCTCCGGAGACGTGCCACTCGAGACTACGGCAACATGATTTTTGAAAGCTTTCGTTTTTAAAAATTCTAGCGCCTTTAGGTTATTGTCGAATGCGACAATAATTGCGTCAAATGAGTTTGGCTCACATAACTCATAATGAGGAAGTTCGGAGTCTCCCAATGATGTAAAAACCTCAACACAAGGGAACTCCTCTTCAAGGCTCTCGAAATCAACATTTTCCTGGGTAAATAGGCCTATTTTCATTTGTCTGGCAAGGTTTTGTTATGAAAGATTTTCCCGTCGTTTTTTTTACAAGCAGATTCTGTTTCATCAACACCACCACCATATTTTTGTGCTTGACAGGGGTCAGGATAGTATTTTCCGTCCTTGCCACAGGTTATTACTTGCGCGCAAAATTCTGTTTGAACGTTTTCCAGGTTATCTTTATATCCGTCGCTTCTTGCTACCATAAACTGAAACAACGCCATGAGCACAAAAGCCGATTTGCCAAGCCATATTTGCATATTGTCAGAATTATATTATAATCCATATGACTTTAACGGTAACCAATGAAAGAGGGGGTACATCCAACTTTTTATCCTGATGCCAAGGTCGTTTGTTCAGGATGTGGAGCAGTCTATGTCACGGGTGGAAGCGTTCCTGAAATCCGTGTGGGGGTTTGTAGAAACTGTCACCCTTTTTTCACTGGTGAGGAAAAAATAATTGACGTAGAGGGACGAGTCGATAAATTCAAAAGAAAGTACGGTTATAAAAAGTAAGCAAATTTTGCGTGTCGTAATTTTATCAATTCTTTTTTTGTTAGGGTGTGATTTTTTTGAAATTAAACCAAAGGTTGCTATTTTCAGAGACATAGATGGCAACAAAGTCGTATTGGGAAGGATAAATCAGGAACAATTATATCTAATTCATTTTTGGGCAAGCTGGTGTGCTTCGTGCATGGAGGAATTGCCGAGTTTTCTGCAATTCAGGCAAATGATGGCAAACAGCACAGGCGACTTTAAAATTTTGTTGGTAGCGGTAAGTGACGAAATAAAAAGAGTCAAAAAAGTTCTTGAATATTACGATTTTCAATCGCTCATGGATCCTTTAGGTTTTGAAATGGGTAAATTTGGCGTGCTTCGTGTGCCAGCCACAATTCTTGTGAATCAAAATCTCAAAAAAATTCCGTTTCCTGATCCGGCAAACCTTAAAACCACAAAGATTGTTCAAGGCGCAAGAAAATGGGATAACAAATACTATGTAAATCAATTGAAAGAATTTATCGCTAATTTTTTGTATAAGAAAAAATAATCTTTGACAGTATATCTCAATTCAACTGATCTACGTCTTAACAAGTTTTAGATTTACGGGAAACAACAAAAGCAATTCAAGCCGGAGTTGAATTAACCCGACAGTGGAGTAGGAAACAAAAGATGTTTTAACCACTTGCTTGACTACTGGCAGGTCTTGCCGAAACTTGCCTGAATACCGGTACCGAAACACGATAGTCTCAAAAATCTAAATTTGACGGGGTTTTTAAAATGAACTGGTTTAAGAGAGTACAGGCGGAAAGATACTAGTATTTAAAAGGCTTTTTGACCCCTTAATACTATAAGGTAGCACACAGGTTCCTTGTTGTCGTTGGCTACCCTCAAAATTTAGGTTCATTTAGCAGAGCAGACGACTGCAATCAATTAAGAACGAATAAACTTTTGAAAAAATAGCACAAAATCATTTTAGTTTTATATAACATGTATATCCTGCGGAATAAACAATGGTTAGTCACAACGTTACAAGCAATACAAGCGCACAACGCTCTCAAGAAGTTGAGAGAATTTTAAATGCTTCCAATTACTATGAGTGTCTTGACGTTAGTCAAGACGCCTCACCTGAGGAAATCAAGAACAGATACCGACAATTAGTACGTTTGGTTCATCCAGATTTATTTCAGCGTGATGACGAACAAAACCGCGCAACAGAAGCATTAAAGATAGTAAATCAAGCTTACGAAGTGCTAAGCGACCCCGCGAAGAGGCGGAATTACGACACTGAACTCAGGTGTAGAGTAGGCAGTGGAGCCCAGTTTAGATCAAAAACAGTAACTAATGACTCTAGGCTTGATCAATTGTTAAACGAATTTAGAAACATTTATGGGGGTAGATCCACACAATTTTCAGTTGCTGAGCCTGATAAATCTTGGTTTGAACATATAAACGATCAATTCGCAGAATACGTGATTGGCAGTATCACAGAGTCTTTAAGAAAAAGTTTTCGGAGTACCCACTTAAGAGGTATTGACGATTTCCTTAAATGTTTGAAAGATTGTCTCTCGCCTAGAACTAACGCTCGAGAAACATCCCATAATCTGAGAACTGCATTGGAAACGCTTAATCCTCAAACACAAAATTGTGTTATTGAAGTATGTTCTGCGTCTGATGCTTTGACGGATACGTTTATTAGCAAAGCTGAAATGATTTTTGCGCCATTAGAAAGCTGTTTTGAAGTAGAGGGCTTTGATCAACCCGAGGGAGTTTTTGGAGGAGTTTTTCAAAGGATTTTTCATCCGTTGGCAGGGCTTATTCAAACCAAGAGACCAAAGCGAGGTCATGGGATAATTTTTATAAAGATTTTGGAAGAATACATTACGTTCGTTAAAAACATTCATCCCCTAGTAAATGAAGGCAAATTGCACTCTTCGGTAAGTCATAAGCTTTTTAAGGGTGCTTTACTAATTCTTTATGACACCGAAGATCCTCACCAGGACTTTTCGAACTTTATGACGGCTCTTTATTTGCTGCTTGAGTATAAGCTGTTAGATAAGAAAGTTTTTAAATTTTGCGACCCGGATGTCGAGGAATTGATAAAAGAAAGGTTGAAAGAATGCAGTCATGAGGTGAGAGAAAGGATCGTAGGCCAACTGATTAACTTTGGTTTTAGTGAGCATTCATTTAAAACAGAAAATAAGTCAAAAACTTGAACCAACAGTAGAGGGGATTGAAGGACAATTTGTGAGTTTTTAGCACTATGAGTTTTTTGTCATGGGTCCTGAAGTTAAAAGGGATCTTCGAAAAGGGTTTTAAATGTAAGGACATCATGTCGGGTTAGTAAATATTCAAGAAAATTTATTTTTTGTCGCACACTTTTATATTGATGGGGACTGGATTTTAGAATAGTGTAGTAATTTTGTTGAAAGCCTAGAGTTTTTTTGTGGATACCTTACAAACTGTTCGGATACAAATTTTGTCTTCTCGCATTTTTCAACAGTTTTTTAAGGTTAAATTTTCCCCTGCTAGGCAAGCGCGGAGAGCTGGATCTGCCACATGGATTTTTTTGGCTCAATTCAGAAAGTGTCGATTCGCTAACTCCTCTGCAACCTTTTTCAAACGAGCCTTGCGTTCCCTACGATAACTCCTTATTGAAGCGGTCTCTTCCCTTATTTCTTGAAGCGTAGCAAGATGATGCCCAAGAATTTTCCCCATTACCACAGCCATAAGCCCACTGAAAATGGTCATGAATAAAATGTCGACATTAAATCCTAAGGCAGTGGCTCCTACTGTCAAACCAATTCCAAGCAAACCAAAAAAACTACCGCTTGCAATCTCCCATGATCTTTGTAAAAACTGATTTTCTGACCCCTCCCTCATTAATTCTTCAGCTGAATATCTTGCCATTTGGACGTTCAGCGCCCGACGCAAATTGCACATTTCATAAAAAAAACGGAATACTTCATCAGGATATCTTCGATATAATGCACCACCAACATTTTCTAGCCATGCTCGAATTTCCTGTGAATTGGGATCATGATTTTGGATCAGCAAAGTCCTGTTAAACAATCTCACTAAACCGGTTAACTCTCTTTCGATCCTCATGCTTGTGACTTTAAAAGCCAACTTTTGTGGTAAACTTCTAGTGGCCAAGGCACGCTGTTTTTCAGCAAGGTATTTATTTGGGTTTTCTAGGTAAGTTAATGCATCTTGGGCGTTAGTAAACAACCTCTTATCGGGGTTTTCTTCAGATAGAATACGCATTAAATTTTTTACTTCAAGAGAATATGGCAGCCCTTCTATGAGTTTAGTTATTTCAGACGCATCACCAGTCATTAGATACCTGTCATATTCATCTCCAACAAGTGTCCGTAACACAACTCTTGCCAGAGCGACAAGATCGACACTAGGTTGAGGCTTTGGGCTACTTGCATCAATAGGATAAAACAAGCCTTGGGAGGCGAAAGTTAAAGTTGTTACTTGGCTACTCCGCGATAGATCAAAGTCTATTAGCCACACTCTACCTGTGCTTCTATCATATAGTATGTTTTCTGGCCTGAGATCACCATGTATGAAATTCCTCTGGTGCAGCTGGTGTAACGCCTTTATGGCTCCGATCAAAATTTTAATAACGTCAGCGCTGGTAAGATTTGTAAGTTCGCTTAACGGTTCTGCTGGAACCCGTCTAGTTACTATGAAATACGCTTGACCGATCTTATTGTCGTTTATCTCAAAGTTGTCAATCAATTCTGGGAATGCTGTGTCACCGGAGATGTTTTCCGAACGTGATTTAAATTCCAAAAGTAAACGAACCTCTGTATTGTATCTTTGTTCAAGCGAGTTTAAGGTAAATCTGTCACTTATAAGAAAGTTCAAAACTTTAATAACAACCGGCAACCCATCCCTATCTACAGCTGAAAATACAAGACTTCCCGTAAGGGGATTTACCCTGACACGATTAACATTCGAATAACCTCTTGCTTCGATTAAATCCTTAAGTCTATCTTCAAAAAGGTCACCCAGAGGCTGACTTCGTGGAACCTCTTCGTTTACAGTCAGATGTTGATTTTGCATCTCTGTTTTTTATATTATAATCAATGTATTAGAGTTTGTAAATTAGCGTTAGTAGCACAATAATAACATATTTGTCAATATTTTAGCTTTGGCTAATAGTTAAAAAACAAACGGCTTAAAAACTAACGATAAATCTGTTAGATTGTTTCGGTTTAATAACCATTGTTTTAAGTTTACACGTGTTTATTTTCTGCGAGATTCTGTGCTTTTTACCCCTGTATCTAACAAAAGTTTACTAACAAACTAGAAGCCCAAACAACATTAGAGCACCTAGATATGCTTGGAACTAATTGCTTCGCTCAGTCATTAATGCCAAATCTATCTGATAACAAAGCTTACTATAACCTTAGCAAGGTTCTACCTGTTGGTTATAATTTTCATCCCAGGTTCTCGAGCTAAAATTATTGTTGAAAGAAACAAAATTCTTTGTCATTGTAGATATTTTAAGTATCAAAACTTTTAAAGGACAAAAAATGTCACGTACGACACTCGAATGATAACGACTACGAGGAAAGTTTAGCTAGAATGTGTTTAACTCTTTTCTTTTCCGACCTTGAGAGCCTCGAAAAAATACTGGAAAGGCACTGGGCTACTCGGCCGAGCTTACCCTTGTTATTCCTTACACCTGCAACTACACACAGGCTCTCAATTAACTGACCTAGAGTAAGATTTACTCTCACTTTATTAAATTATATCACAGTTACAAAGAAGCGAGACTTAAAAATTTTTATTCAATCGATATACAAGGTTTAACCATAAATAACGCGTGAACTCCGATATGTTTTGCTAAGAACATTTTCTCGAAATCGGTTCGGTAACATTTCCGCGGCTCAACGTAGAAAAAAGATAAAGCCATGATCCTGAGTACTCCTAAGAAATTTACCATAATTCTGTTGATAATGTGATGCTGATCAGTTTTTAGGACCAAA
>JANWWW010000045.1 GCA_025055295.1 Deltaproteobacteria bacterium
GTTAAAAATATGCCTAAACAAGTTAACGTTTGATTACAATTTTGCTTCACAAAGTCGATCGTTTTTAATAAAGATGTAAGCCCTTCCAATGCGTAATATTCTGCCTGTACAGGTATTAGAACCAAATTCGATGCAACTAGAGCATTTATTGCCAATATTCCTAGCGCGGGAGGGGTATCGATTAAGACAAGCTGGAATTCTTGTTGTCCTGCTAATGCATTTTTGAGATAATATTCTCTCTGCTCTTTTGTTAATACTTCCCTTTCAAAGGAAATTAGCTCTTCGCATCCCGGTATCAAAAATAGTTGGTCATATATCTGAAGCGGTGTGATTGTTTCACTTCGGAGAAAATTTTCAACATTTTCCGCGTGAGTTTTTGACTGACCCAGGCCGCTTGTCAAATTAGCTTGAGGATCTAAGTCAACTAATAATGTTTTAAACCCCAAGAGATGAAAAGAGTAGCCTAAATTTATTACTGATGTCGTTTTACCAACGCCACCCTTCTGGTTAATTACAGCAATGATTATCAAGGTACATCGATTATTCTACAATTTTGTTCACCAAATTTCTACTGGAATTGTTTGAATGTTCCACGTGGAACATTTGATCAAAGCGAGTTTTGTAGAAATTAAAGTTTTTTTTCTTTACTCTCGAGCCATTTTAAAGTGAGACTTTTCAAAAGAAAAGGAAAGGTAACCAGTTAATGGAAAAATGTGCACAAGGTCGTCTGGCAGCTCAATTTGTCAGGGAGCCGGTCAGGTGGATTGACAATATCATTTGGATTATAAACGCTTTTTCTTTGTATGGTAGCACATTTCTCGCAACGGCCGAGTGTGGTTTTTTCCAACTAGTTTTATAGAAAATTTCTAAAGCCTGTTTAAACGTTGATTATACCCCTTGTGTCCATCATTCGATATTTGAGGGGGTTTAGTACTAAAACATTATAGCTCGTTATTTCATCTTTTAAACAGAGGGATTATTTGCGGTACTTGCAAAATGTTTTTCCAAAATCTGATTGATCATGGGTCTACTATCAATGTTACTATTATTTTATTGACGAAAATATCCCCTTCTAAAGGGTACCCTATGAATTTACTTCAATAAAATGTTCGAAGGTTCTGCTTTACATCAAGCTCCTTATTAGTCATTTTTGTCTTAGATTTTTCATCTCTTTGACTAAGAAAATTTTAGTTACGTCTCATGATTTGGGCAATTTAATATCCACGCAGACCCATTATGGTCACTGATTTCTTGCTTCTTAAAATTGCTAATACCCAAGTTTGAAGTTTAGTCCAGGTAGTTAAAGTTTCTTTTAATGAGCACCCTCTTATAGCTGTATAACCTCTACAAACATTTTTTCTCACTGCCAGTCCTTTAATTTTAACTGGCTATTCACTGATCTGTGTGTCTACGGCGGGTGCTCACTCTGTGATTATTTTCAAGATGTTGAAAGATCCTTGCTCTAAGCATTTCCGCATTTAAGCCAAGGTATGTGCAAATAGAGGTAAAACTAAAAGGGTGACTGTAAGGGTCATCTAGATGATATTCTAGAAAAAACATTTTAGCATCTTCCGCGTATTCTCCTCCATTTCTCAGATCGTCTATGGCTTTTAAGATCACGGCACGCATTAACTCCGCTAATTCTTGCTCCACTAATCCGTTTTCCATTCGAGGTTTTTTCATTTGCAACATTTGTTATGCGCCCTCGATAAAAAGTGTTCATCATTTTTTAAAATTGGTTTAACCAGCATTCTTTGGAGGTTTATGAATTTAAGCCTTTTAGTGTTCTGGTTTACGCGGATGTATAGGATGATTTACATTATCATGGCACCGGAAACTCGGTTTTTTGCCCAAAATTAACCAATTGCTTCACAAATCAGTAGAAAAGGCTTGTCTGAAAATTCTCTTCTGAAATAGACTGTAGAACAATTAGAGTGTTTTTCTTTATATCTTAGGGTCGTATTTTTTGTAATTTCATGAGAAAATATATCTTTGTGGTCTCCGTAGATTTTTTTCCCGATAAGGGTAGGGGTTAACTACAATCTAATTTTTAACGAGAAGTGCTTGTTGGATACCGTAATCTATCTCTTGCGGAATAAATGAAGAACTCCACTGACGAGGTAATGCATTTGTAGCTCTAAAATGACGAGTATGTCGTTATAAAAAATATTAAAAAAAGGTTTCACTTAAGCTAAATAAGATCTTATCTCATGTAACTTTAAAATAAAGCGTTTGATTCTTTAATTTAGTTCAAAAGCAAAAATTCATGTTGTTGGGGATGGCTGCTTTAGAGGCATTGTTAATAAACTCTCGATTAACTCATCAAGGTTACCATCGAGAATCTCATCTGGGTTTGAGCTTTCAAATCCACTTCTCAGATCTTTCACAAGTTTGTAAGGATAAAGAACATAATTACGGATCTGGCTTCCAAAATCGATTTCCATCTTGTTCCCTTCAAGGCTTTTGAGCTCCGCTTTGCGTTTTTGCTCTTCGAGCTGTATTAACTTGCCCCTAAGAATTTTTAAGGCTAATTCCTTGTTTTTCAGTTGACTCCGCTCTGACTGAATTGACACGACAATACCAGAAGGCTTGTGTCGAATTCTTACTGCCGAGTCGGTCTTGTTCACATACTGACCTCCTGCTCCTCCAGCTCTGAACGTTTCAATTTCCAGATCATCAGGCTTAATTTCGATCTGAACATCCTGGTCCAACTCTGGCAAAACGCTTACCGAAGCAAAGCTGGTATGCCGTCTGTTATTTGCGTCAAATGGTGAAACCCGGACTAATCTATGAACCCCTCGTTCATTGCGAAGATAGCCATATGCCAATTTGCCACGAACGATGAATGTAACTGATTTGATGCCAGCCTGCTCACCTCTACGAAGATCGACTAACTCTACTTCAAATCCTTTCCTTTCACCCCATCTGGTATACATCCGAAAAAGCATCTCAGCCCAATCCATTGCTTCTGTGCCTCCTGAGCCCGCGTTAATCTCAACTATAGCGTTATTTGGGTCATATTTATGGTTAAACATCATCTTGAGTTTCTCTTTATTCAAGATTTCTTTTAAACGATGTGTCTTGGACGTTAGCTCCCCATAGACACTTCTGTCGAATTCTAGAAGTTCGAGTCCAACCTCTAAGTCAGATTTCAAGTCCTCTAATTCTCTAATTAGGGTCAAGTCTCCTTCTAGATCAGACTTTCGCCGAAGTAGATCCTTTGATTTGTCCGGATCCTGCCAAATCTCCTCCTTCGACAAATCTCCTAGTATTTGGTCGAGCTCTTTCTGAAGTTTATCCTTGTCAAAGAAACTCCAGCAACTCTTGACATTGTAAAATTACGTCTTTTATTTCATGATATAAGTCAGGGTCAAAATCTTCCATGATTGATTTTTAACAGTGCTTTTACAGATTGTCAACATTACAAAAAGTTTTGACGCACCTGTTTTTAAAGATGTCTCGTTTTCTTTAAAAAAAGGAGAATTCCTTACTATAGTGGGGCTGTCAGGTAGCGGTAAAACAACTCTGTTAAAAATCGTGGCGGGAATTGAGACACCTGACTCCGGAATAGTTCTCCTTGATAATAACCCGGTCAGCCAAATTCCGGGAAAAATAATCTTGGTTTTTCAAAATTACGCGCTGTGGCCTCATCTCACAGTTATTGAAAACTTGATGCTTCCTTTAACCAACAAGGGCCTTAGGAAGGAACATGCGCTTTCCAAAGCCCGAGCCTCGTTGAGCCTTCTCCAAATTTCTCACTTGGAACACAAATACCCGAGCCAAATATCAGGTGGTCAGCAACAAAGGGTTGCCTTGGCTAGAGCCATAGCTTTTGAACCTGATTTTATATTGTTCGATGAACCGTTGGCTAATCTCGATCCTCAATTAAGACGCACTGCTGTGACAGATTTAAAGACGCTTCTTGAAAAACTGAAAATTGGCTCAATTATGGTCACACACAATATAGATGATGTCTTGGAGTTTTCTGACTCTTTTGCCGTGCTTCATGGTGGAAAATTTTATGGACCTCAATCATTCGACGAGTTTTATTTTCGGCCTCCCTCTATGGATATAGCTTCAATTTTTGGACAAATAACATTCATAAAAACTGCAAAAGAGATAATTGGAACACGACCCGAGTTTATAACAATTCAACTCGGAACTGACTACACGGTCGAATCAATAACAAGAAGAAAAAGCAATTACATTATCAAAGCCTCAAAAGATCAGGTAAGAACAACTATCGAGACCTCGGCTATCCCCGAATGGCTTGCGGAAGGCACAAAAGTCAGCCTTAGCGTTAGAGACGATCTTATTTTTTCAAGAACTAGTTTGGTGTGATACTTTTTAGCTGGGTAATTTTCGTAATAGGTCTGATATTTCCCGTCTTTGTTTACCTTGTTAAGTTTTTTTTGGAATTTTCCACTGAAACAGCTTTTTACACCTTTCGCGATCCATATTATCTGGAAGGTATTATTTTTACTTTTCGCACAATTCTTTTTAGTGTTTTGCTGTCGCTTGTCTTAGGCTCAGCTTCAGCGCTTGTTCTTTTGTCTCTTCCCGATCGTGTTTCGCGCCCACTGGGGCTTGTTCTAGTTCTTAGTGTGCTGTCACCCCCGTTTGTCGGCGCTATCGGGTACCGAATGATTGCGGTAGGACTTAATATAGACGATTGGACAAGCTTAGGAATTGCGTTTGTTCAGTCATTAAATCTTTTTCCAATAGTTGGAATTTTGCTTGAAAGCGCGGTTCGGAACATTGATGACACTTTAATCCAGTCGGCCAAGCTTTATGGTTTAACAAAGTTGCGAACATTTTCTCGTATCGTGCTACCGCTTATTGGACCCGCTCTTGTGAACATTTTGTTTTTTTGCATCGCCAGCTCCTTAGCCGATATTGGATCTCCGCTCATTTTCGAGGAAAGAAGATTTTTAAGTCTTATTATATTTAATTTGATCACTGACAAAGATCCTTTTGGCACGGGGATGTATCTTGTTTTTATGTATCTTTTGATGTTTGGATTGGCTTTTGTATGGCTCCGTAAATACATGGGATCAATTTTTACAGAGACTGTCTCATCAGGCTACCGAGAAGCGCGTCTCAGTTTTGGAGTTTTTCTAAAAAGCTTACTGTTTGTTATCTTCACAATAATCTTGATTCTTTCTTATGTACCACAACTTTATGTCATCTTGATGTCTTTTACGACATTTAGTGGCGAAATTACTTTTAATAATTATCTCGAGGCAGTTCAAAATCCTTCTTTTGGAAGGTCGTTTGTGATTAGCACGGGTTTAGCGCTTCTCTCGACCGTGTCAGCTCTAGCTTTAAGCTTTTTTGTGGCTTGGAAAAACAAGAAGACGTCAAAGTCGGTTTGCGTCCGACTTTTGGATTTTTTCAGTTTTATTCCAATAGTATTTCCCGCTGTTCTTTTGGCGTTTATAATGGTTTTGGCTTACAAGGGCACTCCGCTTGACAACACAAAAGTGCCCTTACTTCTTCTATTCATCGTTTACACATTAAGAAAACTTCCTCAGGGTACTAGAGTTTTTTCAGGTTTGTTAAAGCAGCTGGGCTCCGAACTTGAGGATGCGGGAAGAAATTTTGGAATATCTTCAGTAAAGATCGTTACTAGAATTTACATACCGGCTTTATTTCAGATTTTTTTGAGATTGTTCGTTAATTTTTTTACTTTGAGTCTTTTTGAAACCAGCACTAGCTTAATAATCCCAATTGAGGAAAAATGGTTTCCACTGTCAAAATTGGTTTATCATCATTACTCCGAGCCGGAAAATTTTTTTCCAACATGCGCGATACTTTCAATGGTTCTGCTTTTGTCATACTTTAGTGCAATCATTCTTTACAAGTCAGCGGATCATAGATGGTTTTAATTCGGTTAGCATTTTTGAACTTTTTGTTTTTGTCGTTGGGTTTTTGTGAACAGGAATTGGTGATAGCAAGCCCTCATCCTGATTTTCTTAAAAAAGAATTTGAAATTGGTTTAAAAAAATTTCTTCTTGAGAAGACTGGAAAACAAACGAAGATAAGATGGTTTGAGATTGGCGGAACCAACGATATATTGCGTTACATTCTTCGCACAAGGCATAAAAGCGGAATTGACATTTTTTTTGGAGGTGGGACGGATCCATTTGAGGAGTTAAAAAAAGAAGGGTTGCTTTTAAAACCAAAGCTACGCAATGAGATGCTAAGTAGGGTACCCTTTAAATTAGGTGTATTTGAGCTTCATGACAGAGACGGATTTTGGTTCTCGACAAATCTAAGTGGATTTGGCATAGCTTACAATAACAACATTTCCAACCTTTTTCCGAACAATCAACCGAGCTGGGAAGACCTTGCAAAAGAGTTTTTTTTTCTTAAAGTCGCTATTGCCGACCCAAGGAAAAGTGGAAGCGCTCGTTTTATCTACGAAATTCTTCTTCAAAATTTTGGTTGGGAAAAAAGTTGGCTTCTGTTTTACCGGTTTGCGAAAAATTCCAGAAGCATGACGTTTCATTCCTCCGAATTGATAAAAAAACTGAGTTTCGGAGAGATCTTAATGGCGCCGCTTGTTGAGTCTCATGGTCAGAGGGCGCAAAGACTCAATCCCAGTATCAAATTTACCATACCTAGGGACCTTCCGGTCTTTTTTGGAGACGGCATTGCCGTCTTGATCAGCGCCAAAAATCCAGAGCTAGCAAGCATAGCGGTTGAGTATGCCTTAACTGATTTTCAGTACGTGTTATCGCTAAGGGTAGGGACGCCTAAAGGGCCTCAAAAAAAAGAGCTTGCTCGTATGGCGATCGATCCGACTGTTTATAATTCGCCCTACATAGTTGAAGGCTTGGTTAATCCGTTCGAGGCAAAGGTTGGTCAATCTTTTGTTTTCGATTTTAAGAAAAGTTCTGAAAGATGGTATGAATTTTCGAGTCTTTTTGGAGCAATCGTCATAGATCTTGGTTATGTTTTCCGTAACCTGCCGTATCAGACAATAGACGCACTTCCGCCTCCCGTTGATGAAACACAGTTTCAGAGGATAGTTGAGGAGAGGAGATGGAAAGAGGCGTGGGTGAGAGATGTGGATTTAGCCAGAATTAGAATCAGGTTTTTCGACCGTATAAAAGTTTTGGGCAAGAGTTGACTTTAATCAAAAAACTTATAATCATTTAGAAAGTTCGGTAGGTTAATGGACAAAGTTGTTTTTTTTATTCAAAAGTCGTTTGGTAAGGTTTGTTTGTATAAAGACAAGGAAGGCCTTCTACTGGAGTTTATTCCGATTGTTGATGGGGAGGAAAAAGACTCGTCGGACCCTAATTACTGCCTGATAAAAATTGAAAAAGCATATCTTGGAGAGTTTCTTGTCGTTTGTAGGTGTTTCCTCTCAGGTTTTGAAACCCCTGACTTCACGTATGCTAAGAATCTCAGTTCGGAAGAAGAAATAATTGTCAGACTCTACCGGGATAAACAGAAGAATGTAGATGAGTGTTGGTTGCGCTTGGTTACGGGTAAAACTGAAGATAAAAGAAAAAGAATTAAACTCACCAAGAGGGATCTTGTTTGCCTGCAAACGGCTTTGGAAACAATCCTATTTGATTAATTTTTAAGTAGTCGGGGAACGCGTTTTATATTAAAATTTTTTGATAGTGAAAAGGGGACTTGCGCGAGGGTTAGCTAGCCTGCTTTCTCAAGATACAATCTCAGATCAGAAGGTTTTTGGTCCTTTAAACCTTGATGTCTCAAGAATTACGGTTCTAGAACAAACAAGAAAAAATTTTGATGAAGAGGCTCTGGCTGAGTTGGCTGAGTCCATAAAACATCATGGTATTTTGCAACCGTTACTGGTTGTTTCTGAGGGAAGTGATTTTAGACTAGTTTCAGGGGAGAGAAGACTTAGGGCTGCCAAGATGTTGGGGTTAAAAGAGGTTCCGGTTATTGTTTTGGAGAACAAAACCGATAGAGATAAAGTTTTGATACAACTTATCGAGAATCTTCAAAGGGTTGATCTCTCACCAATAGAGGAGGCCAGAGCTTATCAAAAGTTGATTGAAACGCATGCCCTGTCCCATGAGCAAATTGCAAGCAGCGTTGGAAAATCCCGAGCACATGTCACAAATATGCTTAGGTTGCTTGCGCTCGACAGTTCAGTTTTGGAAATGGTCAACAAAGGAGTCATCTCTGTTGGCCATGCCAAAGTTTTAGCCTCTTTAAGCTCCGTTGCCCAGAGAAGTTTGGCAAAAAAGGTGGTAACGGAAAACTTGTCGGTCAGAGCGCTTGAAGAGCGAGTAAAAGAATTGGCTGCAATTGAGAAGGGTGTTTTGCTAAAGCGAAATACTGTAAAGATTGATCCCGTACTACAGGAAACTTTAGGTAAAATAAGTAATAAACTCGGTCTTCGAGTTTCTCTTTCGGGACTTACGTTGAAAATCAAACTAAAACGGTTATCGGACCTGGATACAATATTAAAGTTTTTTCAGGTTTGACAGAAATCAGTTTGGAAATTTAAACCTTGAGAAGAGACATTTCTATTTTTAGAATACATTTAAGTCTAAACTTAAAATTGGGCAATATACTTTGCCTAGCCTCACAGCTAACAAAACTCAGTGATAGTTTTTGTTTTAAAAAACGGGGCTTAAAAAAGACTTTTATTTGAACCAGTAAATAACAGATACAGAACCCCTGAATAGTCCAGCTGAGCAGGTTAGCAATACTGCTAACATTGCGAAAAAATGATTTATACTCAGAAAGTCAGTCTAAGAAAATATTTCACAAACAAAAAGCTTTGATTACTGTGTGTTTCAACTTTTCACTCAACGGAATTAGCCAAGTTAGCAATAATACCCACACTTGAAATATCATACACGTAACTTATCGGTTTAGAATATGTGTAAGGAAATTGAACGGGACGATCCAGTTCTCTCAAATACTCTTTTCCAAGTTTTCGAATAGCATCCCTTACCTGCGAAAGTTGCGATATCCGACCGTCGTCCCTCTCTCCCTTATACCCAGCATTAACATACACACCCTCAACCGCTCTGCCATCAACCTTCACCCTCTTGCTTAACCTCACCAAACCTCCCAACAACCCCTCCACAAATGAACCATAGTCTATCCTAGTCTTGATAAGATAATTTGGCTCAATCCCAGCTACCACAAAAGACAACCTCCCCTCAACCTCAGCTATTACAACATACACATACCCTACTATGTACCCACGATCGTCCATTATCCTAATTGGTTGAAAATCAGACCTAGAAAGCTCGTTCCCATAAACGTCCGTAATACAACAATCTCCCAGAAAACCATACCAACAGTCGATAGGGTCTTTTCTTGGAACTAAACGAAATCTAGCCTTCGAAGTACAACTTGCCTCAGTTTTACACTTTCTTAACTGTTCTTGTATGTGATCTGCCAAGGAATTTAAAGTATCAACCACAGTTTCAAATGAAGGCTGTAGATCTTTAGGGATTAAGTGTCTGTTTTGTTCAAGTTGTTCTAGAGAATGACTTACCACTTGTTCTGCCGAGGACAGGTATGAGTAAATTTCCTGTTGCGCTTCAGGACTTCGGTCATGGCAGATACCAGTAACCAAGTGAGGCAGTCTGTCATTAAAATAACGTAACAAAGCGGCTGTAATAATCCGTGTTTGCTCATCTGCCAAATTTTGCTCTGGTTTCTGGTGGGATATATGTTCAGCAGTTATTTGTGTTCCTTGCTTAAACGAAACATGTCTGATTAATCTGTCAAAGATCTCAAGGAAGGTTGCGTTTTCAGGCATTCCTCGTATCCAGTCCTCATATCTTTTGTTAGCTTTTTCAAAACCGCCGGGGTTTAGATATTTTTCTATTTCGCTTAGATCATGTGAGCCTAAATTGACTATTCTGGCGTTACTGTCTTGCCCTAAAATAAAACACTCAAAAGTTTCCTCTTCGGAGAACACCGACTCAAGACCATACGGGGGATATACTTCAACCAAAGAATAAAGCTTTCTAGAGTCAAAATATGAACTAAATCTTGCTCCGCAGTTAATGGCAGCAAGATAAACCTGAGGAGGGTTGATGTCTTTAGGGGTTAACGAAAATGTTCCGGGTTCAAAGCGAGCTTTAATAAACTTGCTTAATTCGTTTACGATCTCTTCAACGTTAACTGTCGAACCAAGTTCTAACCTTTCAGGTGTTATCACGAGATTTAGGTACTGCAGTATCCAGTCCAAGGTTAATTCTACTTGATCACGGCCGAGTGTTTGCTCAAAAGCTGTGCCCAAAAACTTTTCAAGACATTCAACTATTTTTTCAAAGTTAGATTTAAAATCGTCATCTCTAGACACAATCGATGTTAGTTGACATCCCAAGCCCACGACATTAGGCCAAAGAATACTGTACTCCGAGTAAGGACAGTCATTGTGACTTAAGTATTGTAAATAAAATTCAGACACAAAAGCCCGCCTTAAAACTTGATGCTGATCCTGTGAGCTCTTACACTCGGTGGCTAGCATAAACCCTTTCAGCAGATTGATTAATTTTCTCTCGATTAATGTGCACGCATCAACACTGTTGTCTCCCGAATTACTGCCTTTATGTACTTCACTCGAGAATGCATCAATCGACAAAACTACCTTTTTAAGGCATTCAAAAAAACCGCAGTTACTAAGTTGTCTCTTACACTCCTCAAAAATTTCATCTTCACTATGCCCGTTTTCTGCATCATTACGCGAGAGTTCATCAAGAAAAGGTCCAAAAATAGCGTATAGGGCTAAATTTAACAGTTGTGACAGATTGTACTTATCCGTCAAGATGGCCGTGGCTATTTCAGGGATTTCTTGTAACAGTTGTCTGATAAATTCTCCCACAATATTTATTGATACGGTTGTCAAGGATAAGCCCCTACCTAAATCAGACTTAAGGAATAAAACACTAATAGAGCAAGCAATTTCGGTCTTTGAAAAATTTTTAAGTCTCAACGTCTGGAGCGTGTTAACTATACTCGCTAAGTAACGAAATAAAGCCTGAGAGGGGCCATATTGATCATTGCGATCAAATTTTTTAAGTGAATTCAGAGCTACCGAGACGATCTTTTGCAACTCAACGTCGGAGGATATGGTACTGTTCCAAGGCTTATTTGAAACATAAATTGCTAATTCTTCGCATATTTCCAAAAATGCTAATCGTAAGTAAGATTCGGTAAGTTTCAGCAAGCTCCAAGGATCCTCTCTCCACGTTGGACAATAAGAAACATGATAAAAGAACGTGTTGAAAATTTTGTAACAAGAAGAATTAAATTTCCTCTTACGACATCGATGAACCAGAGCATTGAGAAACTCCTTTCGAACCGGCCAATATACCTTATCCAACACCCACTCACTGCCAGATCCTACGTCGCAAACTGCCAATGACAATAAGAAGTGTGCTAATTCTTCCATTGATAACCCAGAACTAATATTTCTACGGCTTTGTTTAGTATATCTTTAACACACTCAGGCTTTGCAACAAACAGCGGATTAAGGATTAATGAGGCCAAAAAATCAGGAAAAAGTTCGACTAATTCGGGTGTTGATGTAAAAATACTTTCATGCGTTAATAAGATTTCGGCTAGTGTTTGTCGCATTAGTTCTTGTTCACTCTTACTCTCTGGGACGATAACTTTATCCAAAAGCGACCAGTAATCTTGAGAATGAATTAGGGCTTCCAAAAGGCGACTATCTATGGCTTTGGAAGAAAGATCAAGAATGAGGTTGAACACAAAGGACAAGTATCCTAGGTATAATGATCTTGGTGCTGCTAATCTTGGGTTAACTACATCATAATAAGAGAAGGCAACCGCTTCGCTTATGACAGGGGCTAGCTCAGGGTTATCCCTCAAAAATGCGAAGATCTGCTCGACTAGCTCACGGTTTAACCGATGAGCCTCCAGTCCACATAGTGTTATAGCTATTAGGGTGACACCATTTGAGTGGGACTTTTCAGGTAAAACTGAAAATACCTTTTCGAGATTTGACAAATAAAACTCTTGATCATCTTTACTCACTAGGATCCAATACTGCAACTCGTAATCTAATTTGCGATCAGGACTGAAGGATTGTTTAAGAAGAGTTAAAAATTGATATGTTGTTTCAAAAGCTTCAGTCAAAAACAGGCGTCTAAACTCTTCTTCCGAAATTTCCTCTACAAAAAAATTGGGGGACACTGCCGATCCAAAACCAGCTAGGAGGTTTGCAAATTCTTCAGATCTAGCCAATGCAAGATGCCTACTATTTTCGTCTAAATCACTCAAACCTGATATAATTTGCCTGAATTGCTCGCTTAATCTTTGCCTTTTGATATCATGCTGGAATTCAGGATACATGCTACAAAAATATTACAACTAAATAACTGTTTAATCAATTTTAGCTTTATTTTACTACTAGTGAGACAATTATTAGGATCGAACACCTCTCCCTTTGAGCTCTGTCGACGATGATGACTGCTTTGTGGTAAGTTTAGGCAGTTAAACGTGTCGAAGAATTTGGTTTCAAAACCGTGTGCTAAAATTTCAACGTTCTTTTAATCGATTACTTGAGGCTTCTTGGCTTATTTCCTGAAAAAATACAGTTTTATAATGAGCGCACGAAATTTCCATCTGGAAATTGTGGGGGTACATCAAGTTAAGCCTATAACCCTGTTTTGGGAAAAATCAGCCGTTTTTTCAGTTTGGATTGTGTGAACCTAACAATGCTGGTCCGTGTTTCTCAAAGTGGAATAGCAGGTCTTTTCGCAAATTTTTATCACTAAGCGCCGTAAATTTAAGGACTCTTCGTGAGTTCTATACAGTATTTTTCATAATCCAATACACTCGGTAATTTGTTTGAAATGTCTTTGCTAGTTTTTTATTTTGTTAGGGTTTTATTTAAAAAGCTTAAGAGCTGTTTCTTGTAAAAAACTGTTTCATAGTAACATAAAATGCTCGCCCGCAACTCGTATTCTTATCGCTAACTTAAATAAAAATTCGCAACACTACAGTGACTTGCTATTTAATTTTTATCTCTAACTGTAAACAGTCATTCGATTAATTCGAAGCAGATATTTGCCATCGTAATTGCTTATGAACCGGTAACTACTCACGGATTTCAGTCATGCCGAGTCAACTT
>JANWWW010000046.1 GCA_025055295.1 Deltaproteobacteria bacterium
GAAATGTCAAGCTTCCTATTTTCACCGCAACAACCTCGTTTAGATAGATAATCGGAAAATCTAAAAAATGTTTTAGGTTTTTTTTATTTTTTCTTGTTGGAGTATTTTAGATTAAATTTATGATAAATACTTGTTTTATAAACCTTAGGCACTTATTTTTCCTTTGTCTAAATAAAACCCATCGCCAGAGCTTGACAAGTTTGTCGGGTAGTGGCACAAAGAAGAAAATTTTATTGGTTTGCGTGCTTTGACTATCTTGTAGGTTCTCAAGCACCAAAATTGAAGGTAAAAATAAGCTCTTTAAATTACTACGGATTTGGTAAACCAAATCTTAAAATTCTTATCAGGCGGGTTAAAACATTCGAATTTGAATTAAGGCATAAAAATTTAAAGTTTTTCCAGTCGGTTATTTCGGGCATTTTTACGGAGTTTATAAGAAATTGATCCTTTCAATAGGACCTTTCAAGCTGAGGTATCCAATATTATCGTCCAAAAAAGTATAATCAAACATTATCAATACGCTATCAGGCTTTGTCTTACCAACTTGATTAAAATCTTTACTGTTCCCATGGAAATTTTAAGCTTGGCTAAAGAAAAAACAAACGAATGTGATCGTTTTTTGGTTAATTCTTTTATCACTCAGGCATAGAGCTACTACATCATGAAAGTTTAAATGAATTCTGGCTGCGTCTGCCCACCTCAGTTTGGCAATTCCTGACAAGCTAAAATGTCTCCAAGAGCGAGGAGGTATCCGGAAATCACCAAATCATAAAAGTGGGTATAAAGGGAAAAGAAATTACGATTGTTGTTCGCAAACTCTATCACACGTGGATCGCGATACAATAAAGATGACATAAGAAAAACCTGACCAGTTATCAAAAGTCGCCTTGCCAAGTCATGTGATTTTGGAAATCTTAAGTCTGGATCAAAAATGTCCTTGCCTAAATACTTCTCCTCTAACTTACTAGATAAAGCGTCAACTATGGTATGGGTCAAAGCTAATAAGTCAGTTAACCGCCTTGTTAAATAATTTTCATCGAATGACTCAAAGTCTTTTAAGGTACTATAGACTTTACGAATGCTGTCCAAATTATACAATAAGGCAGAACCGATAGTATCTGATTGAGAAAACGAACCGTCCTCAATTTGTTCTTCCCCAAGTTCGTAATCATCCGGCATATCTAAAAAATCTTTTAGATGTAAACAATACAAACGAGCATAGGACATTAAGCATCTCACAATCAGGTATCCCCGATTTCTTTGTTGCATGAAAGTTTCATTAATGTAAGTTACTAACCCACAGGCGCAAGCAAACGCCGTTTGACAAAGAACCAATCTTCTTGCCACGTCGTGCAAGGGGGTTAATGGTTGATCGAGCTGAAATATGTCTGGTGTCCTATACAAAGATGCCAGTTGTTCGGACAATGGCTTACAAATACCTCTACCTGTGTCAACTAGATCTGAAAGAAAATCAAATGACAACGACTGGGGATCCGTCTGCACCCGTCTCAAAGCCTCTGCAAATTTCACTATCGTTTCGCGATTTTCTGCTCTAATCCTTCGGATAACATCATTTCGTAGTTCTGGCTCAAACATCTTTAAAACCTACATTATATATGATATGAAATTATTTTATTAAACGGCTAAACTTAACTATTTTGTAGTAGGCTGAAATATTCTATTAAGAATTGTTCTAAATAATGAAATACTTTGTTAAGTAGTTGGCAAGTGTTTATCGACACCGAGTAGGTTATGTTTAAACCAGACCTTCTCGCC
This sequence comes from Deltaproteobacteria bacterium, assembly GCA_025055295.1. GTDB lineage: Bacteria > Bdellovibrionota_C > UBA2361 > JANWWW01 > JANWWW01 > JANWWW01. Next base: position 1,777 of record JANWWW010000046.1, read on the forward strand.
AAAATCAAAATTCTGGTAGCATATTAAGCCTACCTCTAGAACAAGACCATTTGCGCTTTTTAAAACTAATCCACGAATGAAGATACATAATCAGCACTTTTATGGCTTAAATTGAGGCACGAAATAGCGAAAACAGAAAAAATAATGACCTAATTTTTTATGAATGCCAAATAAATTCATTGTCCCATAATATTGGCTTTAACATTCGAATTAACCCTGAATCCTTCCGGTAATTTATGCAGTCCATTCCTATATTCTTAATTTAGCCATCAGATATATCTTTGTAGCCCCCGATGTATCCGTAAGCTAACTTTTCGATCTAAATTCTCACAACTAAATGCAAAATTTTTAACGAAACCTAAGTAAAATTACATAATCATAATGTTCGTGTCGCGTCAAATTGTCAACATATACAGCCACATACATCTACCCAACCTACTTTTTAGTCTGTAACTGCCAGCTTTAAAAAACGAATAGAGAATGAGTTTTTTTGTTAGCTCCGCCTTTTTTCAATACTTAATTTCACTTGATCGATTAACCACAACTACAAAGCCAATTCTAAACCTGCATCAAATTTTAAGGAACAACCGCCCCCTTAAGCCTCGCACATTCTACAAGTTTTTATTAAATCTCGATTAAACTCCTGTGCCGCGTTGAAACTATGCTGGTAATATAGAGATTTTATACCAAGTTCCCATGCGTATAACACAATTTGATTAACTTCTTTAGCAGGCAAAGAAGGATGAATTGTAAGGTTTAACGACTGACCCTGATCAATATACTTCTGCCTTTGAGCTGCCTGTTCTAGCAATACCTTCTGATCAATTTCGGACCATGTCTTAAAAACTTTTTTGTCGTTATCACTCAGGAATTCAAGATGCTGAACACTGCCATTATTGTTTTTTATACTCTCCCATACCGACTCTGTATCCTTTCCATAGTCCTTGAGAACTTTCGCAAGCCAAGTGTTTCTGAAACTAGTTTTGACTTTAGCTAAATCTTTAACAAAGTAGTTGCTTGTCAATGGCTCTATAGATGGCGATACTTGACCTAAAATAAAAGATGAAGATTTAGTGGGAGCTATTGCCATCAAAGTGGCATTCCTCAAGCCCGAGCCCACCAGATATTCTGGCTCTCCGAACAAACCAGCAAGCTCACTTGACGCTGAGTACGCTCTGTCCCGGATTAACCTGAAAATTTCTTCATTCAATTCAAACGCATCCTTACTCTCTATTGGCACACGTTTTGACTGCAAAAAAGAGTGCCAACCCAACACACCCATGCCAAGGGCGCGGTGCTTTTTCGCAAACGTATGAGCCCGCCTAAGAAACGGAATATCCCCGGATCTTTGAATAAAATCCTCCATAACGGCGTCGAGGAAAAACACCATGGTTTCAACTGCATCTGTGTTTTTCCACTCGTCATAGTGCAAAAGGTTGAGAGAAGAGAGACAACATACAAAACTCTCTTCATTTGACGAAGGCAACATAATTTCAGTGCATAAGTTGGAAGCATAAATTTTCTTGCCAAGTTTCCGGTAAATATCTGGCGCGCCTCTGTTAGCGTTATCCCTAAAGAAAATGTAAGGTACTCCCACTTCGGCTCTTGATTGAAGAACTTTAGCCCATATTCTTCTCTTTTCCTGATCCCCTTCAATCATATCTTTAAGCCACTCATCTCCAACACACACGCCCCAATAAAGGATCTGTATCGGAGATCCCTCCCTTTGAATTGTCAACCACTCTTCAATGTCCTTGTGTTCAATGTCAATGTAAGCCGTGCAATACCCTCTTCTAGTGCTTCCTTGAGAAAAAACATCAATAATTACATCAAACAAGCGAGCGAACGAAAAACTGCCATTACTGTATCCATTATCAGTGATAGGAGAGCCTCTTGGCCTAATTTTTCCAAAGTAAGCGGATGTTCCACCCCCAAGCTTAGTCATCATGCCAATTTCACCCGTGGTAAAAAGAATTGAGCTAGAGTCGTCATCAATGAAACTGCCGTAGCAAGAGATTGGCAAACCTCTTTTTAAACCAAAATTCGTCCAAACCGGGGTCGCTAACGAATACCAACCTCTTGCCATATACGAATAAAACTTTTCCGCGAAACCAGGCTTTCCCAATATGCTCTCGGCTTTGTCCGCAATTTGCTTGATCCGTTCTTTGGGTGTGACCCCCGGAAGTAAATAGTCTCGCGATAAAAACGTTATACTATCTTCGTTTAACCAGTAAAACGGTTCCGAATACCTATCAATTACTCCATGCATAGCTTAAAAAATTGATTCTTCAGTAAATTGCTGCATTTTCTTGGAATAATCGACACTTCGTTTGTTAAAGAAATCGTTCTCCTTTTTTGCGACAAGCTCTTCGTCAAACCACTGGAGCTTTTTTAGAATAATTGTGTCAAGGTCAAACAATTTCTGATATCCTAAACCTTCAAGAGACGCATTAAATCTTGCTTTCAGAAACTCGATGGTGTGCGTCATAGGCAAAAACTCTACCTCCCCCCTTTCGTAAATCCATTGAACTATCTCCAATTCCGACTTAAAAGCTTTATCAACTGCTTCAAACACTCTCTCCTCAAAAGATCCATCAAACCAACCAGGATTTTCCTCCCTAAGAATTCTGACAAGTTCCTGACCAAACATTCCATGTATCTGTTCCTCTTTGCTTGTGGCTTCGACAATGTTTGATATTGCTTTGAAAATCCCTTTATAGCGATTAAACGACATAATAATCAAAAATTGAGAGAACAAACTTATGTGTTCGACAAATGAAGAAAAAAGTAGCAAGGTTAAAGCAAACTCCCTCGGATCAAGCTGAGCCATTCCTCTTTGCGCTTCAGTTAAATACTCAATTCTGGAGTTTATTGCTCGAATTTCTTTAAGGGACCTAAAGTCCCTGTCTAGTCTTAATGTATCCAATAAAAAAGAATAGGCATTAGCATGGCGCACTTCACTTTCGGCAAAAGTCATGCCCACTTCAGCAACCTCAGGTTTTGGCAACCTATCGTATATTCTCGCCCAGAAAGTCTTGACTGACACCTCAATTTGAGAGATCGCCAACATTGTTCTTTTAAGAATGGTTCTTTCGACCTCGGATGTTTTTGTAAACCAATCCTGAATATCTCCTGTTAAAGTAAACTCTGTGTGGAGCCAATAGCTGTGCCTAATAGCATCCCTGAATTTAAGCAATTCAGGATACTCATACGGCTTTAACTCAACCCTTTTCTCTAACAAATTCCGCTTTTTTACTTCCCCTAATTCACTAAACCAACCTCTCTGATCCATACTGCCCCCTTTTAAAAAAATCGATTTAAACCAAACTGGCTATAAAAAATTGACCTAAAGTTAAACGTCCACTGTCCAACTGACTGATGAATCGACTTAAGCGATCTTCTCGGTCTCCTCGAAAAAAAAATTTTAGAACAGCATAAACTAACTTCTTCGAGACCCTTATCACGAAAACGCGAAACAAAGTTTACGTACTCAAGACGAACTTTCTCCAAAAAATACACTAAAAAAGCTTTCTCCGCCTTAGATCCCACTCTTGCTTTTCCCTTGACAATCCTCATAAGTGGTTTTGAAGATGGGCTAAAGATTAACTCTGTTAGAAATGATCAATCAATTAGAAAAATTGTCAAAAGTAAAAACACCGTTACAAACTAAGTTTTTGCAAGCACTTAATGCTTCAAAAAACTTCAAGTCAGTTGAACTTAAGTGGCGAAGGTTGCTAATTGAATATTTATTCATTTTTATTACAATGAAAAAACGTTATTTTTTACTTTAACTAACTTGAACTTTCTGGTTTCTTCAAAACTCTCAGTTTGTTTAAGGTCTCATCTGAATATTGAGTAATTTGCGCGTTGATTTCGACAAACTCTTTTTCTGTGTCCGGCACTTCAATATCCTCGAAAATAGCGTCTACAGGACACTCAACCACACAGGCTCCACAGTTAATGCATTCGTCAGGATTTATAACGAGCATGCCCCAGTCAAGGGAGGTATCAAATTCGCCTTCCTCCAGAATTGGAATATCATCATGCCAGTTTAACTTTTTCGGATTGATGTTAAACCTTTTATTTAAGGATGGCTTACGCAAATCGTAAAAACAATCAACTGGGCAAACCTCGACACAACTTCTGTCTTTTACTCCCAGACATTTACTCGTAACAACAAAAGTCACACAAATAATTTAGCAAAAGAGAAAATTACATACAAATTCGCGGACTAAAACTCGGATTTTATTTCGTCAAGCAGCTTTTTTGATTCAAGTTTAACCCGAGGATCGATATCCGTCAACCAAATATGATTGAGATATCCAACTATTCTCTTTTCTTTGAAATTCCTTAAAACATGAATTGTTTTCAAACGAACCTCCGGATCCGGATCTGTAAGTTTGTAGATTAACAAATCAACTGATTGAGGGTTTTTGAGCACTTCCAAGGCGTCTAATACCGCAAGCCTGACCTCTTTATTAGGGTGAACGCTTGCCACTGTTAAAGCTTCGAGCAAATTTGCCGGATTTCTCAATACCCCTTCTTTTATTGCCACAATAATGTCTTCAGCCCTCAAATTAGGGTCCGCTATCGACCTTACAACCTCGTCCGCGGTTTTCATGTATAGATCGAGATCAACATAGGGGGTCGGGAAAACCGGCGAAGGTGAAACAAAAAGCAGTTTTAAGCCAAGCCATAGGCCGATACCACAAAGGATCGCCAAGACCAATACCGATGAGTACAATATGCTTTTCTTGATCCCTGTTTTTTCAACAACTTCCTCTAAACCCAGTTCCCTTAACAAAGCTTTTCTCTCTTCTTCTAATATCTTAGCTATGTTCAAGTTTGATTCAGTTTTTTCTGAAAAAACATAAACCCTGCTGGAATTAAGTTCCGCTGTAATTGCGTTAACAAGAGCTGAACAGTTCTGAAACCTCGATTCAGGTTCATAACTAAAGGCTTTTAGGAAGACCGATTGCAGTCCGGCCGGAAAGTTCTTTTTTATTTCGGGTAAAGATTCTGGGCCTAGCTCGGATACTTCTCTTAAAACATCTTTTATTTCCTGTCCTTTGAACGGTCTCTGTCCTGAGATAAGCTCGTAAGCCGTCACAGCAAAACTGAATTGATCAGATTGAGGACCGATACGCAGATTCATCATTTGTTCAGGGGACATATACCCAATTGTGCCGACAATATATTTAGAAGAGCCTAGACTGCCTACTGCCGCAACTCCAAAATCCAAAATGTAAGCTTTTCTGTCCTGAGTATAAAGTAAATTAGACGGCTTTATATCTCGATGAAAAACATTGTGTTTGTGCGCATAGTCCAAAGCGTCCGCGACTTGAGTCAAAATAAAGACCACTTCCTGAATATCTCGCAGTTTGTTTTGAACGATTAGTTTCGAGACAGAAACGCCTTCAATGTACTGCATGACTATGTAAGGCGGGTTGCTTTCAAAATTAACCTCATAAACGGTCACAATGTTCGGATGATTTAGCGCTCCCGCTGCTTTTGCCTCCTTTTTGAACGCATCAAGAGCTGCATCCCGAGTAAATTTGATGGATTTAGAGTTAAGATTTAGCACTTTAATCGCAACGAACCTATCAATATCGGGGTCCTTGGCTTTATAGACAAGCCCCATTGCTCCCCTTCCGACAATTGAGTCAAGCTTGTACCTTCCAATCGATTCTCGCATCAAACTGTGTTAGCCTTTTTATTATATGTCGTTCATAAAAAAAATTTTTCACACAAAAAATTACTTGTGCCTTTATTTAAATGACGGCAGAGAACTTATGGTACCAGCTGAATTTCTCAGAAAAGCATGCCCGTGTTCTTTATGCCGACACCAACCTGCCCGTCAAAAAGCGAAGAGCTTAAAAGTTTTAGACGAAGATGCTCAAATAGCCTCCATCAAAAAGATCGGAAATTACGGTGTGCAAATTCTCTTTAGCGATAACCACTCAACCGGAATATTCTCATTTGACTATCTTTATCAGCTTATCTTGTCTAACGAATTCTGCAAATCTTCAATTAAATCTAGGTAACTTTCTATGCCAACACTCAACCTAACAAGTCCGTCCGTTATGCCCACTGCAGCTCGCTCTTCAGGCGACAAATAAGCATGAGTCATTAAGGCGGGCACTTCAATTAAAGACTCTACCCCACCAAGACTTTCTGCAATAAAGAACAATTTCAGATGAGCCAAAAAATGTTTGATCTGATCCAGATTCGCATCGATTTCAAAAGACATCATCCCTCCAAAATCTCTCATCTGTTTTTTGGCAATCGAATGACCAGGATGACTAGGCAAGCCCGGGTATCGTACTTGCTTGACTTTCGGATGTGATACGAGAAAATCAGCAATTTTTCTTGCGTTCTCAGAATGGCGTTCCATTCTAATTGAAAGTGTTTTCAGGCTTCTTAGGAGCAAAAAGCAATCGAATGGGCTTGGGACCGCACCGATCGCGTTTTGTAGAAACTGTAGTTTTGTGAATATTTCTTGGTCGTTTGTAATGATGGCGCCTCCTATAACATCGCTGTGACCGCCAAGATATTTAGTTGACGAATGCACGACCAAGTCAGCCCCTAAATCCAAAGGATTTTGAAGGTACGGTGTTGCAAAAGTGTTGTCTACACAGACAAGAACTCCCCGATTTTTGCAAATCTGAGCCACAGCCTCAATATCAATTATGTCTAACAAAGGATTTGTTGGAGTTTCAAAAAAAACCATTTTGGTGTTATCCGTAATTTCTTTTGCAAGGTTCTCGGGGTTCGAAAATTTTACCAGTTTGTACTCGAGGTTAAATTTTAAAAAAACGCTTCGAAACAGACGATATGTTCCGGCGTAAAGGTCATGACCTAAAATGATTCTGTCTCCTGAGCCAAAAAGGTGCAGCAATGTCGTTATGGCAGAACAGCCCGAGCTAAAGGCCAAACCAAATTTACCATTTTCCAAAGCCGTCAATGTTTTCTCTAAAAGATCACGGGTTGGGTTTGCTGTTCTTCCGTAATCGTATCTTCCGACAAATACGCCGGGCTCGGGTTGCTTATAAGTAGTTGAAACGTAAATAGGTGGCATAACAGGATTAAAAGTAAAATCTCCAAAGCCTTCATGGATGGCCAGTGTTTCAAATCTGTACTTTTTAGACATTCTCTTAATTATAAAAAAATGTTTATCCTAAGGTTATGAAATTTGAAAGCGTGCTCGATTTAATTGGAAACACTCCTTTGGTGAAATTGCATAAAATCGTCTCTGGTTTTGAATGTAACGTCTGGGCAAAGTGCGAATTTTTTAACCCAGGCGGGTCAGTTAAAGACAGGATTGCCAAAAGCATGATTGAGGAGGCGGAAAAGTGTGGAAAAATCAAGCCCGGAGATACCCTTATTGAGCCCACATCTGGCAACACTGGAATTGGATTAGCATTAGTTTCCGCTTTAAAAGGTTACAAGGTCATCATTACTATGCCTGAAAAAATGAGCCTTGAAAAAGAGGTTGTTTTACGGTGCCTTGGCGCAGATATTATACGTACCCCTACGGAAGAGCCCAGTGAAAGCCCAAACAGCCACATAGGCGTGGCAAAGACAATATCCGCCTCACAACCATCAACGCACATTCTGGATCAATACTCTAACGAAGCAAATCCTCTTGTACACTACACGAAAACCGCCGAAGAAATTTTGCAAGACCTTGATGGACAAATTGACATGTTTGTTGCAAGTCCTGGAACAGGAGGAACTTTGACGGGAGTCGCGCGAAAACTCAAGGAAGTAAATCCAAACTGTATCATAGTAGGTGCTGACCCGATTGGTTCAATCCTTGGAGGCGGGAACGAAATAAAACCTTACCTCGTTGAAGGAATAGGTTACGATTTTTTTCCGCATGTTTTTGATAATTCAGTGGTGGACTATTGGGTTAAAGTTTCAGACAGGGACAGCTTTTTGACAGCGAGAAAAATTATTCGTCTTGAGGGGTTATTAGTTGGCGGAAGCTGTGGCGCAAATATGTTTGCTGCTTTGAAACACTTGAGTAAACTCAAGAAAAATCAAAACTGTGTTGTAATGTTTCCTGATGGCATCAGAAATTATTTATCAAAATTTGCGACAGATGATTGGATGCTCAAACATGGGTTTTTTGATGTTGATGAGGAAAAATTAAAATTGCCTCTTCGCGCCTTAAGAGAATTTTATAGGCCTGTAGCGGTATTCCAATGGTGCCAAAAAGTATCGGAAGTATTGGGATCGGATTTTGAATTGCTGCTTGTTCTCTATGATAACAAGGTAAGAGGAGTAGTAGAAAAAAAGACTCTCGAGAAGCTTCAATTGATGAATTCAAGGTTGAATGAAAAGCTTTTGATTTTTGTATGCGACAAAAATTTCAAGATATTGAATAGCGACGAAACCCTTGAGACATATTTGAAAGTATGTGTATCAGAGAAACACGTTTTTATCAGTCACGATGACAAATACTACGAGTTAAATTTGGTGGAAGTTTTAAATAGACTCTAAAATTAACATTGGGAAAAAAATCTCCCTAGACGGTCGCTATTTGCTCCTGGGAAAAAGATTTTAAAGCTTAGAGAAAATTTGTAATGCTAAGATTTGCGACGTTGCTTAGAGTCCAGTATGGCAGGACGAATCACGATCTTAAAATGATATTTTTATTCATCTGCCTTTTTGGTGCGTTTAGCGCATTATTTTCGCTTTCCGGAATAACAAAACTTACATTAGTACCCTAGTGGCTAATCCCAATAAAACCAGGACTACAAAAAGCACTTAAAAAAGTCAGAGAAGCATTTATTCGGTAGGCTGAAATAGTTTTATAAAGCTAATTTTTCGATGGGATTTTAAGTCGTACTTAAAACTATATCAGTTTCCTGGTATCGCCTATGGATTTCTCCACGATAGCAACTCAGTCAATCTTATGGCCGAACTGTCCTTTTTTACAAACATTTATTCAAGTATGACTTGGTTTTAGCTTAACCCAATTATTTTATCTAGCTCTTGACTGATTTGCTCAACCGGAGTGCCTTTAGCCAAGGAAAGCTCGGAGGCTAAAAGCTGTTTTGCGGTTTCAAGAATTTTCTTCTCCCCAAACGAGAGATTTTTAACTTTATTTAATGACTTAAACTGCGAGATTAAGTCCGCCAGTTCGTGCGCTTCGCAGTTTTTTACGATCTCCGAATACTCTCGTACTCTTCTATTCCACGATTCAAGATCCTTCACTCTTTTTCGGGAATTTTTTATTGAACTCAGGATTCGATTGACTTCCTCGGGTTTGATTATTCTCCTTATTGCTTTCGAATGAGCCTGTTCGATAGGGATAAAAAGCTTCATTCCAGTATTTTCAAGCTTAACCACATAAAACTTCACCTCTTCATCACCTAAACTCTTTATAACGATATCTTCAACTACACCGACACCATGTCCCGGATAAACAATCTTGTCTCCCTTTCTTAAGACAAAAGCCTTAGGCTGGGATGCTTCTTTTATCACCTCAATCTTCACTTTGCTTTCCAGAGCCACCTGATCTTTTTTTGCCTGCTTTCTTTGGTCCTTCAAACTGATACCTGTTGAAAAAACACCCTGGGGACCGCCTCTTGTTCTACCGACCGAACTACCTTTTTCTAACCTTTTAGGCTCTTCTTTCCTTGAATTTGTCCGCCCTTTACTTTTACTCGTTACCTCTACTTTCTTTTTGTCCCTCAAATTAATGAAATTTTTTTTTCTCGTTCGAACCGTGTTTGACACACTCATTCCACAAATTAATCAATTCTAGTCTAAACCATTGCTGGACTTTTGTCAACCTTTGGGCCGAAACGGCTCTTAGAGGACGTTCTCTTCGTAACAAAATAACGGGTTGCCTTTGGGTTTTTCTCCCTCTTTATGGCTACCTGCCTGCCATCAAACACTCAAACCGCTTTAAAAATCACATGAACCTTCTCCATTAAAATTCCATATAAGATGAAGCATTAAAAAATTTAACCCAAGATCTTTTAGGTAAAGACATGTTTCTTCCTCACGCATTTGCTGATCTAAATTTTTAAATATCTTGATGAAAACCAAGTAAGTAAAATTAATACACGCAGGGTATTTGCTGTTGATTTGAGACTTAGGAATAAATGCCCAGCAAATAACGATTATCGGCAACTCAATCAGTATGATCCATAGTTGAACGGTTTTAATGCAAAACTTTGGTGCTTATTACTCCAAAAAAACCTAAGACGGTGTTCTTTTGTCTTGGTGTAAATAGAAAACTATTTAAGACATTTTTTATAGCGACTCTTAGTCAATACCCGGTAAAATTACTTAAAAAAGGGTTGGAGTTTTTCAAGTTAATTTTAAGTTTGTTCGCTTTTGCGTTTTTCATTGGTCTTTTTTACCAAGCGGGGGTCGCACTAAATTACGCAATCTTGGTATGGGACTCGGTTAATTTAGCCGGTCGGCTGTCAGTCACAAGAGGCCGATACGGAGTAGTTTGGCTAGACCCGAGCGACCAAAGCAGAATTTTTTCGCTGGCATCAGGTCTCCTTTCTACTCAACCCAATTCACGACTTTTTTCTAATGACCTTCAAGAGTCGAATCAATTGACGAGAGCAATTTTTAGTGATCCTCAAAAAATTGGCTTAGCCGCTCTAGCTTACAACAATGCCATCAAGGAAACTGTAAACCCGGATCAACCACAAAATGTCTATATCACGATATCAGTTCCCCATGTTTTAGCTATTGCGTTTGCTAACACTTTTATAAGTCGATCTCTTGGACCGGCTACTGTTGAATACCCATGTACTAATCCCGGCTCTGGTCAAACTTGTTTCACATGCTTTGTGAGCCCTATACCGGGCTGTCGATCAACCGGTGAAATTTCTCCTGAGAGTTTTGTTTTGAGATGCGTTTTTCAGAATTTTGGGCTCTTTAGTGGTCTTTTTAACTCTGTTTTAAGGGTTTTTGGCCAAGGAATGATTCCAACCGTAAGGAATTTCACTCAAACCGGTCAAAACGAAGTTAGCGTTATAGTCTCTCGCCCGAGCATGCTAGTTGAGCCATGGGTGGTATCACCACAACCATGAAGGGTTTTTATTCTCTAATGGCTGTTTTTACTGTTCTCTGCGGGATCGGGATATTTATTACATTTGTTTGGTACCCATTTATTATTAGGTACGCGAGGATGAATTTACAAGAACTCACTGACCAGATTTGCCAGACACTGTCACGTGAATTACCGTTTAACTTTTTAGATGATTTGAGGACAATCGAGG
>JANWWW010000047.1 GCA_025055295.1 Deltaproteobacteria bacterium
AATACGCAAGAGCTTCAGTGCCAAGTCGACAGCTTGCTGAAACTAAAACTATGAGACTTGCTACAATCTTTTCTTTTAACAACTAAGGAATAGAGTTCCAGCCTAATTTGATCACATTAAAAAAAACTCAAAACGGTAACACTGATAACTGAAAAGGTTTACGGATACCTTAATTAGAGCAAAGAACCGCACTTCGGACAAATCTTCAGTTGCTCGCTTAGCTGAATTTTCGCGGTTTTTACAATTAAACGGAGAGAGAGGGATTCGAACCCTCGATACGGTTTTTAGCCGTATACACGCTTTCCAAGCGTGCGCCTTCAACCACTCGGCCACCTCTCCTTCAAACTATTATTCTAGATTTAGGTTGTTATGTTTTCAAATAAAACAAGATTACTGCCCTGTTTTTTTCAGATATCGTCCAAGCTGGCGCCAGTATCTCTGTAACTTGTCTAATGTTTTTTCATATACATGGCGGTTAAGCTCGGCTAACGTTTTTGAATGTCCTCTGGGAACAAAAACCATAGCAAGCTCTGACCAGTGATACGCTTTCATCTCTCCTCGAGGTTCACGCGAAAGTCTGCCCCATAGTTTGGCTTCGAAAGTCTTTGTTACACTGCTCGAGCAGTAACAAAGGACTTCATGAAAGTAACAAATAGATCCTTTTGTCCCAACAAGCGATAATAAACCTGTGACGCCGATTGTTTTTAATGAGTAACTCGCATAAGCCCCGGGGAAACCTCTCAGTGAAGGAATGCAAAATCCAGCATCCAAAACAAGTAACGGGGCCTGTAACTGCTTGAATGCTTCCCTAGCCTTGTACTGCGCGATTTCTCGGACATCTCCCTGAATTTCTGGAATGCTTAAGACTGTTTGACTAAGTTTAATACCATATTCAGCTAGGATTTTCCGCCCTACTAAATATTTCCCCCGATTTGTAGTTACAAAAAGCAGTTTCACCGTTAAGTTGGCTTGATATATTTTACTAATCCAGGAAACTTTTTGATTAAAGTTTTCCCAACATGCTTTTTTTGAACAGAAAAACTGAAAATTATTTATTAGTTTGAACGTTGTAACGAAAAATTTCCTGAATATAACAGGCTTTGTTCACTCTAGTATAACCATCAGGCTCGCATGTTAGACTAATTACGTGGAAAGAGTTCTTCGCTTTAGGCCTTATCTAAACTTTAATTGGATAATTCATGAAGGGCAAAAATACTTCATAATAGATTGTCAGCTAAAAACCTTAAAAAATCCCATCCTTATTCATAGCAGTCTGGTAGATGTTCTTTTGGGACTGCTTCATGGCGTCTCTGAGCTTGATTTTAAAGCTCAATTAGCAACCAAATTCAGCTTGGATGAAATTAACGATTTTGTCAGAATGCTCGAAGATCAATGCCTGCTTCAAAACGATCAATGGGAAGATGCGCTTCAGAAACTTAAGAATGATTTTAAAAAAAGCCCTGTGCGAGAGCCATTTTTGGAGGGAAAGTCATTTCCGCAAGATCCTGAGTCAAGAAGAAATTTAGTTAAAACATGGTTAAATCAAATAGACGAGCATTCACAGATTCAACCTGATGTAATTATTTTGCCGCACATCGATTACCAAAGAGGCTGGCAAGTCTACGCTGAGACTTTGAAAAACATGAGAGTCTTGGATAAAAAAAGGTTTGCTGTTTTTATTGGGACTGATCACAAAGCTGGAAGCCGGTTACTAAGTATTTGTAACAAACCTTATCATATTGCAGGCTTTTCGATGGCACTTGATACGGAAGGCATAAAGTATTTGGAAAAAACGGTTGGAGACTGGATTTTTGATGATATGATAAATCATATTTCAGAACACTCGCTGGAAATCACAATGCCGTTTTTGGAACCTGTCTGGCACAATGATATAAAGACGATTCCAATTATTGTTGGCCCTGTTGAGCAAATGAGAGACTATGATGAGTTAAAGGTTAATTCAGAATTTTTGTTGTTTACTCGTGCTTTGTCCGAGTATCTTTCGGATAAACTGCGTCAAACTGTATTTGTCCTTGGAATAGATTTTTCTCATTTAGGCAAAGCTTTTGGAGATCCGTTTGAGTTAGATGATAGTGAGCTTGAAAAGACAGGCGATTATGACTCGAGGCTGAAGAATACCTTCGAGATAAAAAATAGCGAACAACTTTTTAATGCTTTTGCGACAGAAAACTTAAGACAAAAAGTTTGTGGTTTTTCAACAATGACCTTATTGCGACAGGTTTTTGATAATTTGAAAATACAACTGGAGGCGGTTTTCGGCAGATATCGCCAGTCTTTAACACAGAATAACGAATGCCTGGTTTCATTTTGGGGAAGTATAGGTAAGATTTTGCTTTAAATGTATTGGTATTCAATTAATCTTAACCGTTTTTTTCTTGATTTGGGAATACACAACGATATTTAACACAACACCAATTTATACTGTTTGTCATAAAGCAATAACTGTCTTCATTTTATTAATATGACCAAGAGCGCGTGGTTCTCATTTTGTAAGAGCTATCGTTTCCGAGCTTTTAGAATGACTTGAACTTTATAATTAGGAAAATCAAAACAGGTAAAATACATACTAATTTGAAGGAGTGGTTTTTGAAGCTTTTAGAAATAAATTATTCTAAAATGCTGCAGTAAAAAAAGATAAAGCGCGTAGGTTTGCAAAGATTTTCTCGTCAAAGGAAAGCGAAAGTCGTTGTATCATTAAGAACATACTGTTGATGTGATATTTTACCCACGATTGATAACTGAAAACCTTTTGCAGATTGGGCATTTCATCATTCATGTGAGGTTATAAGGAATGTCCTTTGCAATAATTCATCACAAAATATTATTTATGTGTGAGATGGATACAAGCCTTTTGTTAAACACGAGGGCCTGCGCTTTACCGTTTTTTTGTCACTTTTAAGGGTGGTGAAATTTACTGATTTTGTCCACGGAATTCACAGAACGGCACGAAGGAAGTACAGTAAAATTTTTGACTTTTAACGAGACTTTTCAAAAAAAATACTCAAAGCATTTATGTTTTAAGTTGTCAATCCAAGAAATATTTATCTATTTCCTCTGGTTAAAAGCACAGTTATCCTAAAAGGCAACTCAATCTCCTCACAGGATGGGAGACCCCAGTTAAAAAGAACGTGTAAAAGGTCGTCAACATCTATTATTCTATCTTCATTCATGTCTGCCCAGTGGCGCATAGCAGTTGGGCAGGTGTTCCAATACTGTTCTCTACCCATGGCGTAAAGTACTTCCATGAGATCATCTGATCCAAAAGTGCAATCGAAGGGTACTCCACGGTAGATTGTGGTTTTCAGGTTGAATATGTCGACCCTCTCCAATCCAGCATTTGGTGTTAAAACAAGATCCAACCCTATGGCACCCATTGTGTATGGTCTTACATGCATTTCAACCTTTTCAATTCCGGCTGATTTTGATATCGTTCCTCTAATGTTGCTACCCATGAAGATTGTTGGAGACAAAATAACCGAAGCGGACGTTGAGTTGTATTGTCTTTCCTCTAAATAAAAGCTAGATCCACCAAAATGCGTTTGCCACATGCAACGGTCCTGTCCCCAAAGATCTATGTTAAGTCCAGTTAAAAAAATAAACATTATGAATGCAAAAGCTTTTTGCGTGCTTATAAAAAACTTGCTCATACCTATAAGATCGAGATTTTCTTGGAAATTGCTTCAAAAAAATTTTAGATTAGAGCAAATCTGTTTAACACAATGAGTATAATTTGTCGTCAAGTGTAAACTTGCACTTAAAATTTAAATTTCTGAACGCTTAGTGAACCCAGAAGTTTATTAGTTGTATTTCTGCTCGTTAGAAAAAGTAATTCTTTAAAAATTAGCAGAAATGACACAGTGGACGTGATACAAAAACTTTAAACTTTAGGTGAATGATAATATCAAAACGTCCGTATGAACCGTGTAAGTACAAACAATACTACTTAAGTTAGCGGGTCGAAAGAAGATTGCATAAACTCGAACTTAAACTATTTGAATTTTTTCCGATAACTTCAAACCTTTTGCCTTAAATAGTCCAGTTTTCGACCCGCTTTAGAAAATTTTACCGTTAAGTTCTTCTTGCGTTAGTTCTTGAGGTGGGTGAGGATTGCCTTCTTAAAAATAGAGATACTGGAAAAGGCAAATCAATTTCTACACAAGCTTTTTGACCCCAATTTAATAAAACAAAGAGAATGTCAGCATCATCGACTCGACCGTCGCCGTTTAGATCTGCTACATGACGACTTCTTCCATTTGGACAAAGTGTGCCGACCTCGAGACCGAACGCGAAGTATATTGCTTCAAGGTCCCGTTCATCATAAGTACAATCCCGATGAACGCCGTAAAATTCCGTTGTTGTAAACCTTGCATCCACCCTTTCTGTATTGGAATTTGGGTTTAAAAAAATATTGACTCTACCTCTGCCGGTGTATGGGTCTACTGAAGCGGTGGCACGCTGGACCCCAGCAGACACACTGAAAGAGCCTTTCAAATTATCACCTCTGAAAAGTGTAGTAGGTATATCAAACCGGACAAAATTACCGGAGTATCTAACCTCAAAAACATAATGACGGCTCTCCTGACTGTAGGATGTATTCCATCTACATTGATCGCCTATGGCTAAAAGAGCATTTAAACTCATTAACCCAAATATAAATAATAAATATTTTATTTTTTTCATAATACTTATTATAATCTTAAGAAACTGGTGTTTGCTTCAACTTTTTTTTAGTTTTTAAAAAAATTTTTTTTGGTAAATGCTGAGATGGAAAGTTGCACCATTTAGCCCAACTTTACACGAGATTTTTGGCATCCAATAAACTTCCCTAAAATAATTTCCCGAGGAACCCCTCTTTAAGGGGTTTAAAAAAACTTCAAGGACAGGCTTTCGCTCTTGTTACCCTACATCTTTTGGGAGTGTTAAAAAAGTCAATTTTTCATAAAATTGGCAAAAGGCTGGAAATAACCTGTTGGAAAAACGTTAATTTTTTAGCACATTGTTTTAAAAACCGGATTTCCCGATAAGCCCAAAAAATAAAAGCGTGTAATGAGCAATCAACCAGCTTAAATGCCCTTTACTTGAATTTATATGGAAATTTTCGCATGTTCAAGGCGAAAACTTATTTGTTATTCCGTTGTTTTTTCCTAGCATAAAAGCCATCTACTTTAGTTGCCTAATAGAAAGTTTGCCGCGCGGATTCGGTTGGCTTCAAAAATGTTGCCCCTGCCGCTATGGGATGCGTCAGTTCGATTAATCAATTGTCTGTTTAATTCCATTTCCCGATCTTGTTCCTCTAATTGTTTTAGAAGTTTGTCCAACTTTGTAAGTTCTTGCTTACTTGCCGCACTAAACTTTTGATCGGGGTTTTCGGATCCCTTTAGAGCTCTCTTGCCCAGGGCAATTAATGCTTTTCGTTCTTCTACCGATTCAAAATTACCCTTAGACAAGAACCATTTCTCTTCTTCAGTAAGGGAATGACCACAAAGCTGCAGCACCACCGCTCCTATGTCACGTGCAAGTCTGCTTGAAAAAAAAGTGTCAAGTTGCATTCCCAAATCAACCTCCTAACTAATATTTTAACACGAATTGTTATTGTTGCGTTTAAAATTCTCGTAAAATAAGTGTATGCTTTTTTCCAAAGATCACGAATGGGTAAAAGAAGATCAAGGAAGTTTCTTAGTGGGGATAACAGAATTTGCCGTCAGAGAATTAGGCGACATTGTTTTCATCGATTTGCCCCCGGTAAACGCTGAGTTTAAAAAAGGACAGACATTTAGCGTTGTTGAATCGACTAAAACTGCAAGCGATGTCTATGCGCCATTTGATATGGTGGTCCTCGAAGTAAACTCCGAAGTCGAGTCCGATCCGGCTACCCTAAACAAGTCTCCATTCGACAAGGGATGGTTAGTCAGAGTATCGTGCTCCAATAAGGAACAGTTAAACGAACTACTCTCTGAAGAGCAGTATAGGCAGCTCCTTAAATAGTTTAGTTTTAAGATTATGTTGCGATTGCAAACGATTGTTAATCCAAGAAGAATATTATGCTTGTCATCCGGTGTATTAGTAAGGTCAAGTGCAGGTTTGTTTCAGTTTGGCTCGTCTACAGGTAGGGTTAGCGAGCCTGTTGGTGTAACCTCTAATAAATATGATCTCTACACATTTTTATATGCAGGTGAAGGTTTTGACACTCGCTACCCTACTGTGCTGAGTGACATTGTTATAGAGCCATTAAAGGTTGGTACAATAACAAATTACAAAATTCAGCGTGGCAATAATCAGCTTGGTACCATAATGACTAACTCAGTCTCATGCCTTGAGCAACTCCTTATTCCAAGTGAATTTTGTACAGAATTCAGTGATTTTCCAATTTTTGGAGTGTCGCGTGACAGGAACGAAACCCGCTTGCTGTTAGCAACCGATGGGAGCCAAGTGACAATTTTTTCAGGTTGTGACATCAAAATATTGCACCTACAGCACGGTTGCTTATGGTTTGTGGTTTATCATCCAGACAAGCTCCCATCCCTCTTTAGTTACAATACGGGGACTGGAAACATATGCGAAGAAATTCAAGAGGTTTTTGGGATAAAGAGGATTGACACCGGAGGTTTTATTGCATTTAATCCTAGCCAAAATGAATATTCACCGCAAGAGTTTGAAGCTTTGCTTGTCACAAATACTTTTTGTCGAAAAATTACCAAGTATGATGATCAACACATTCCATGGTTAATTGATGCGGATGACGAAAACATAATGGTGTTTTACAAGCCGGTGGAAGAACAAAAATGGATAATCCAACATGAATTTCAAGACAATGTGTGTGATTATGTGTCAGACCAGATTAACTTTGAACCGGATAAGTGTTATTCTTTTGCCACAAGGAACATGGTGTTTTTCATACTTACTTATCACTCGGCTCTTAGCAAACCCATCAGAAGCGTAATCGTAAGGAAACGAAAAGGCTGTTTTTCACCCCCAACTGTCAGCTATGGGGATTTTGTTGTTCAGGATGTAACTGAAACGGACGAAAAAATCTACGCTCTCTTATGGACTAAGAAACACGAAGTAATAGTTTGTTATTTTCATAAATACAAAATCTCGAGGCCAGTTTATCTATCGTCTTTAACCGTTCAAAGCCCGTATCCAGAGGATATTAAATTTCTACCGAGGGTCGGTTGTGAAGGCGAACCTTTGATTTTCGTTCCAACAGCAACCGGTTTTGACATTTTGGATCTCCACGGACAAGTTATTGACGACAATGTGGTTAAAGCATATCAAACCAACAATTTGTTGGTATACACAAAAGACTTTCCGCCGGATTGCCGAGCGTACGTTGTTTCATTAAAGTAGTTCGGGATGATGTTTGTCTGTTAAATAGAATAAGCAATTGTTGACGAATTAAAGGCTGCTTTTCAAATATTCAGTCTCAAGTAAGTTTTTTCTGACCCTTCTGCATGAACGTAATCGTTTCTATAATAGAACTGACTCGGTTTTTAATCATAAAAATTGGTTGGCGTAATGAAAAACTGAATGGGTTATAAACTAGTTTAAATATTATTGGTGTTATAAGAAGAAATTTTACAATCTATTGAAACACGCAAGGTTGCGTCGGTAAAACGGAGATAAAAAAATTAGAATACCTAGGGTTGCGAGGATTTGTTTTCTCTTAGCGCTCTGAAAAATTCTCTAAAGATTTTTTGGTAATCATAGGTATCAGGAATTTTTATAAGTTCACATGGCGGTTTTAGCCCCCACTTTGACTTGAAACCAAAATTAGGCTCATCGAGAATATAGTAAATTGTTTTTATCCTTGAGCTAAAAATGAGGCCCGCGCACATTAGACATGGCTCAAGTGTAACAAAAAGCTCACATTCGTTAAGACGCCAATTTTTAAGCTTTAGGCATGCACTTTTTATTGCAATAGCTTCCGCATGCCATAGTTGACACCCTTTTTTTTCGACCGTATTGAAACCGCATCCAACCTCCCTACCCTTTCGGACAACAACTGCTCCAACTGGAATTTCACCGAGCACGGCAGCTTTTCGTGCCATATTAATCGCTCTTTTAATGAAGATTGCGAAATTTTCCACAATTAAGCTATTATCTCTACCATCTAGTGCAGTTCAAAATACATGATCAAAACGGTGAATTAGTCACTGTACCCTACCCATTATCAAAATACACCGTTTTATTTTTTTATCCTAAAGACAATACCCCGGGTTGTACGGTGGAAGTTACAGAGTTCGACCGACTTTTAGGGGAGTTTGAGGGCCTGAACGCAAAAGTCTTTGGTATTTCCGGATTAAGGGTAAAAAGCAAAAAGAAATTTGAGGAAAAAACAGGGTGTCGATTTCAACTATTGGCCGACGAAAACTTTAAAATTGCAAAACATTTTGGGTTTTATAGAAAAAAATCTTTCATGGGCAAATCGCACTGGGGCATAGTCAGGTCTACAGTAATACTTGATAGCCAAGGGAATTTGATCAAAAAATTCGAAAACGTGAAAACAAAAGGGCACGCACTCGAAGTTCTCTCTTTTTTAAAGTCTTTGTGAAAACTTTTAATCCTTTGGAGCTCGAGCCTAAAGAGGTTTATTTTCTCATGACGCAAACCGTGATTCCTCGGCCGATAGCGTGGATTTCTTCGGTATCAATCTCGGGTATCGGTAACTTAGCTCCGTTCAGTTATTTCAATGCTGTATGTTCAGATCCGCCTTTACTGATGGTCAGTTTTACAGGTTCTCAAAAGAAAGGATTAAAAGATACCTTGACAAACATTTTGGATACTATGGAATTTTGCGTTAATATTCCGTCCTTTAAACATTTTGAAAAAGTTGTTGACTCTGCGGCAGAGTATGATTTCGGAATAAATGAGGCAGAAATTCTTAATATAGATCTTGAACCGTGCGCATCAATCAAACCACCGAGAGTTAAAGACGCAGCGGTTAGCTTTGAGTGTGTTCTTGAGACAAGTATAACCTTTGGCAATCCAAAAAAAAGCGGAGCCACTGTTGTTTTCGGAAAAGTTAAGTGCATCCATATCAGCGAAGATTGTTTTATGGAAGGGAAAATCGATCCCCAAAAAATCGATCCATTATGCAGATTGGGAAGAACTTTCTATTCAAAGTTGGAAAATGTTTACTCAAGAAAAATTCCGGAAGTGTAAATTTTAGTTGACTTCATAACGTGACAACCGCTTTAATACTAGGATGTAGCACTACGGTGGGTGAGGGAAAATTTCTTAAACTGGTTGCTTAGTTAGCCAATAAGTTTTAAGGATTCATTTGTCGCAAGTTTAAATTGTTATTAAATTCACCTTTTAATTCTTTTTTGGCTCGACTTTTCAGAAAATTTTGAACTAATTCATACTTTTTCACTTATTCGGGCGCTATAACTTCCAACACACCAGTACTATGACTTTTTTCACAAAAAGGTTGAGTCTCAATCATTCAGAAAAGTTCATAAAATGCGAGGACCAAGTTTGAGCATTTGAGAAAGGTTCGTTGTAAAATTAGTTACGTAATAGAAATCAATAAATGGGTGTGTCCGAAAATTGTGTTTTAAAACATCGAGGCAAAAATCAAACCCTTCGAAGAGGCAATTTAAGCCTGTTGGCATATTTTTGGGAAGAGCGTTGAGTTTTTCGACAAGCTTGCTAATTTTGTTAACACAATCAACACGAAAACCATTAAACTTTACATGACTACACAATAAAGTGCCTCTTTCAATCAGAAACAAAGAATAGTTTTGGCTCGTTTATGGACATGATATCAAAAGTCAGGAATAACGGTTTCTGCGGGCAATGGGTGATAACCTTATGGAAAAAAGTAATTTGCACATGGCTTAAAAATAGATATTGACTCTGGCTAAATCACCCTGCCCTCTGACCCCTCCACTTTAAAAGTGAAAAATTTGAATTTTAGAATTAAAGTTAATAATTGTTAGTCAAAAATATCAAAAATCTTTTTCATAAAAGAATGTTTTTTATGCTTATACCTTTCATAATGATCGTCATCGAAATAACGAGCTTTTCTGGCATAGGACAGCTCTTCGTCCAAGGCGGTATCAACTCTTTTAAACTCGTTTAGAATTTTTCCCAGCTCGCCTCTGTCAAGCCAAATACCGTTACAAGTCGGACAAACATCTAATACTACATCGCCTTTTGAAGTTTGTACCAAATCAACGCCACATCTTGGACAATTCATATTGATATTAATTATACTGGCTTTCCCAAATGAGTTAACAGTGTTTAAACTTTTCTCTACAGCATGGGCTTGTTGCGGGCCAACCAAACTCGGGCTTAGTTTTGACTATCAGGCCGTATGGCTGTAAAATAAATAGTAATCATGATATTGGCATAAGTGGCTTTGAGAGCTGACCAGCCTTTATATGCACCTGCGAGCCACAAAATGCCCAAGTTTTGAGGAAATTTTTAAAGAAATTGTGACTATGTTGGAGAAGAGGATAGAAATTGGTCGGGACAAAATCAAACCAATTGAGAAAAAAAATTTAAAAGGGGCTCGTATCCTATCTGTGGAAGAATTTCCGCTTTGGAGAGCGTGTATCAACATTGGATTGCCTTCGCTCAGTAAACAACTTCATGTAATTACTCTTCCTTTGCCCAACACTCAAATCCAACTAGGTTTTGATTATTATTTTTGCGTAAGAGTCTCAGGGAGCCCCATAAAAAGACCGCTTTCTGAATTTGAGTTCATGATCATATGTGAATTTTTAAAAGAACTATTACTCAATTTAATCGAAAGGTATCACATAGGCCTGATCAAAACTGAATCTTTTTCGAGAGAGGACAAGCATCCTAGTCATGCAGAATATGAGGCTATTGAAACACTAGTCAAAGTCGTTAACAAGTTTTCTGGCGAAAGTCCTCAAGATAAGGTCTCAAACTTTGTCGGGGAAATTAAAGAGTTGTGGATACAAAAGCAAAACAACGATTATTTAAAGGGACAAGATGGTCAGCTCTGACAAGACTTAAATCGCGTCAGGTGTAAGCGACATTGGCAGAGTATTTTTTTTGACAGTCCTTTAGCCGTTAGAACTTGCACTTACATAGTGGTACTGAAATAAAGGAATTCGGTTTAGAGAATGTGTGCTAGAAATTCACAGTTTTTGAGCGTGAGTAAAGCCTTTGTTGGCAATCGAAAAAATTTAGTTTTTCAATATAAATACCTTGTTTAAATATAGAGAGAGCGACAAATCTGTATTAAATGTCTTAAATAATCTAACGATTTTTCAAAAAGGCAACCGGGCCAAACATAAATGCAACTGTGTTGCTCCCAAGACACAGTTGGCCCTTCGCTCTGATATATGGAAAGTCCGCTCGACATAAATACAAGATATCGTAAGGTCTAGAGTTTAATAAAAGTGATCTTGAATGTGAGACATAATCTTTGACTAAAAATTGAATAAGATTTAAATTTTTCTTTAGATATGGCGCATTTAGCAAACGGCAAGAGTCCCGAAAAAAAGGTTAGCCTTGAAATCTCAAAAGAAATGTTAAAAAGCGCTAGAATTACAAGTGTTAGCAAATATCCAAAATGGTGTCCTCACATAGCGATATCTATGGTTACGGAGAGGAAAAAAAGCATTGGAGTTATTTTGCCACTGCCAACTCTGGATAACAATCATTTTGCCGGCGAGTATTTTCGAATACAAAACCCAAATGACGGCCTTGGAAGATTGTTAACAAGAAAGGAGTTAACACTATTACTGGGGCTTCTACAGTATGTTTTAAAACGCAAACTTCTTGGAAAACATGTTGCAAAAGTTGACAAAGAGGATCTTGAGGTTCTAGTTGAAGCTGTCTTTGAGTTTTCGAATTCAACCATGTCGCCAGATTATAATCAAAGGTCGATAATCAAGCAGTTTGTCCGCGCTATATGTGAAATGCACGCGAAATTAAGCTTTTACTAAAAGTATTTAAAAAATAAGCTAGCCGAAATCATTTAAGGTCAAAATTGGTGACTAAGATTTATTTTGGTATTTATACGAATTTTATCGCCCACCATTTTATTTTGTCTTTTAAAACTACAAAGCCGTGGTTTTACGGCTGAGCTTCTTTAAGTTTTGGGATGACTCATAGGAACTTGTTCTCTAAAAAAATTTCCCCGACGCAATTGGTTGGATAACCATACCTTGCGGTACCAGAGAACCGCCCCTGGCCCATGATAGAATAATTTAGTTATTTTACAAACAGCCTCCCATTTGCCTAAGTTTACCTCTATTAATTTAAATTAGCGTAGTCATATGAATGTACGACAAAAATACCAGGAAGGCTGAGTTTATCAACTACGCAAAAATCGTGAAATCTAAAACTATAAACATGGTCGTTTTAAATGCTTCTAAAAATGGCTAAAACTTTCCGGGAGACCAAAGGTAAAAAACTCTGTTTTTTGGACCCAAGCGGATTCGAACCGCTGACCTCAACAGTGCGAATGTTGCGCTCTCCCAACTGAGCTATGGGCCCGTAATTTGCAACTAAAATTTTATAAAAACTTTTCCTAAATCGAAACTCATAGTACACGGGTCAAACCCCAGTTCATGAAAAAATTCCAAAAATTTCGGTAAACCAACTTTCTGAGAGATCTTAAAAAAATTAACGCTTTTTAACTTGTCAATAAGATCACCATGATATTTTGGTTTTCCGATTAGTATGCATAAGGCGTTTTTTAGCAAGTCTCTGTCAAATTAATCTCTTTTGGCAAGATTAGGGTCTAGGCTCCCCTGGTGTTTTACTTGAGCTACGAAAGTGTGTTGTTGAACACTAATTACGGAGAGGTATCTCTGAATCAATACACCCAATTTAAAAAAGCTTTTATTT
>JANWWW010000048.1 GCA_025055295.1 Deltaproteobacteria bacterium
CGACAGGTATCAACAGAACCCGTACCTTAAGGCAGATTTTGCTGCCTACGAGCTTGAGATCAAAATGTTACTTGGAAATAAATAATTATGGTTCTTGACAGCACTTGAAAACTTTTAAACAGTAGCTTTTAAACACTGCGGTCTAGAAATTAATCAAACACAAAACATTCTTTGTCAGAGACTACTGAAAGGCAGTTATAGAGCAGTAGCTTATTTAAAATTTAAACCTTGAGCTACCCTCGGACAAAACGGATTGTAAACTTTAGGTCAAATAGTAATTTTGCAAGTGGAGGATTTTTTAAGCGTTTAAACTGTTAGACCAATAGTTGGCTTTATCCGATCAGATAGTTCAAAAATCGTCAAAAAAATAACTGGTCGCCACAATACAGTTTAGCCTAGACATTCACACATTATTTTTATTTATCCCCGATGATGCTTTTGGAAACACAAAACTCGGAAAAATTGGTATGTGAACCTGCCTACTTTAATTTCTTAGCTCGGTTAAATAAATTTGCAAAAAGCTTAATGCTTTAAATCACTCTATTTTCGTTACCTTCTTCTTGCTTCACCAAAAATTGTTACATTGCATCTTTTCTTAGTCAGCGAGTTTCGTCCCGAGCCTGTTAGTTCAACACTAATTCGCTTTGAACTTGATTTGCCTAGTATCAGTCTTGCGTTTGAAATTAATAAATTGCATTTTGAAGATTGGAACTTCACGTTTCCTGAAAGATTCAAAACAGACCTTTCATCTACCCGGTTAAAACGACCATCCAAGCCTCCTGAAATGTTTCTACACTCCTTGCCACAATCAATCCTGCAAAAAACGTAGTCCTCAAAAATACTACTATAGTCAACATCAACATGAAAAAAAACCGGAACTCTACTTACAGCATCTAAACAATCATTCTGACATTCACCAAAATCAAAAGACGCTTTTTCAGTGTCTAACTGCCACTTGCCGTCCCAGCTGAAAAAAAACGAGTCATCACAACCTAAAAAAAAAGTAGCTACTAGTCCGAAAAAGTATCGCATCGTTCAGATTATACCTCAAATTTAAAAATTACGGGAACATGGTCTAAGTCTCGAAACACTCCCTAAAAATCAAAGAGAGTATAGCCTTTGCTGTAACGCTGCAAAAAAATACTTAATTAAGGTCCAAGCGATTTGAAAACGTGTTTTTGAGGTATCTAGAATCAATCAGTGTTCTGCCACCTAATAGGAGTTAAAGAATTTGCCACTAAAAAATCGTTCGTTTTGGAGAAATGCCTGCAACCAAAAAAACCCTTGTTCGCTGACAAAGGGCTTGGATGACTGGCTTTCAAAACTAAATGCTTGAATTTGTTGATCAATCTTTCTTTTTTCCAAGCAAAAGCGCCCCAAAGGAGAAAAACACAACCTTTTTTTATTGAAGAAATTTTTGAAAGCACAAAATCAGTAAAAGTTTCCCAGCCTAGATCTTTGTGTGAAAGCGGCTGACCTTTGCGAACAGTCAAAATTGCGTTAAGCAGTAAAACTCCTTGAGTAGCCCAAGAGATCAAACAACCATTCGAATAGTCCATCCGAACACCTAGGTCACTTTCAATCTCTTTATAAATGTTAACAAGTGACGGAGGTAGTTGCGCTCCTTGCGGAACAGAAAAACAAAGTCCATGCGCCTGCCCAGGATTTACATAAGGGTCTTGCCCCAAAATTACCACTTTTACTTTTTCAAAAGGAGTGAACCTGAAAGCGTTAAATCTGTCTTTCGCAGGCGGATAGACTATAATTCCTCTTGTTTCTTCTTCATAAACCCGGTCCAATATTTTTTTAAAATACTCTTTTTCTTTTTCCTCTCCTAAAACATCTTTCCATGTTAGCTCGGATGGGTTTTCGCTTTCCTGAAGCATAAACTTACTGCATAATTAAAACAAGCGGTCCGAATAATGTCAAACGTTAGGTTTTTTCTGTTTATACTTGCGCAGTTATTTGGTCAGATCCTGACAACTGATAATCTTGTCGTAACCCCGTATAAGATTCAGGATGGTCGACATTTAAAAATTGTGCTTGTTTTTAATCCGAAGCCAAACCATCACCTTTACTGGTGGAATTCCGGGGATACTGGAAAACCTATTACTTTTTCAATCGGTTTTGATAGACCACCAAAACAAGTCTATCCAATTCTTCTAAGTCCACCTGAAATAAAAGTCTCTGGGATCGCCACTGATTATATTTTGAAAAACGAATTCATAGCCGTTGCCAGCGCCGACTTTGATGAGATGCCCGAACGAGTGTCTCTAGCATTAGATTATTTGATATGCGAAGAAACCTGTATCCCTGAGACAATAAAAAACGAAATTGACATCGAAAAACTTAGGGTCTTTCCGTACCCTGAGCGAATTGAGCAATTAAATTTTCCCCATGGTTTTCCAAAGCATGTTATTGTTTCAGAAGGAGCTCGCACGGTTTTTTCATCTAAAGAAGCTGAACTGTATTTTTTCCCGCTTGATTTAACCCCAGATCATGTCAAGAGTAACGGTAAAAACGAGGTAGTAGTTGAAGCGAACCTAAGCAATTTAAGGGGGCTGCTTTACGTTAACAAGGATGGCAGAAAGAGCTACTACAAAGTTGGAAACTGGAACATTTATCCAGAACTTAATACAGTAACTGAAAGCCAAAATCTATTTCTTTTATCAATTTTGACCGCTATTTTGGCAGGAATAATTTTAAATTTTATGCCATGCGTTTTGCCGGTTCTTGCTTTAAAAACGGCAAAAAGTGTTAGTTCAAAAAGTTTAGGCGAAGATGTCGCATATGTTTTAGGATGTTCTCTTACAGTGACCGTTTTGGGCGCCATAGTCTCAGGTGTATTTTTTACCGCAGACACTGTTGGCTGGGGTTTTCAGCTGCAAAATCCTCAATTTGTAGCCGTGATAAACTTTGTAATAATTGTCGGTATATTCTCTTTTTTTGGTTTTATCCACATTCCCGGTTTCAATATCTCTCTGCCCGAGACAAAAAACCCATGGCTGTCATCTATCTTTCTCGGAATTGTTGTAACACTTGTTGCGCTCCCCTGCGGAGCTCCTTTTCTTGCAACCCTTCTGGTTGACGCCGGAGCCCGCTCAGTCTTGGAAAATGTCACTCTGTTTCTCATCCTGGGAGTAACTTTTGGATCGTTTTATACCCTTGTCGAAAAAATAAAGCCGTTTCAGAAACTTATCTCTTTTGTCAGGTCATACCAGCCCCACAGTTATCGAATTTTGGCTATGCCAATTATAGCGACAAGTCTTTGGTTGTTGCATATTAATGAAAATCAACAAGTTAAAATTGTTCCTCTTATAACCTCTTATGGGCTGGGCGTTTGGTGTTTGTCTGTTTTGCAAAAAAACAAAAAATTCTTCGGGTTAATTCTCCTCGCAGGTTCACTGTTTTTTTACTCCTTGGCGTTTAAAAAAACATACAAGACCCCTTCCAAAGAAGAATACGGAGTTGAGTGGGCACCTTATTCCGAAAATCTTATTGCCAAATTAAAAACAGAAGGGAAACCATTCTACTTAGACTTTACAGCAGACTGGTGTTTGACTTGCAAATTTAACAAAATATTGGTTTTTAGCGACAAGGAATTAATAGATGAGATGAAAAAAATGGGTTTCGTTTTTGTCAAAGCGGATTGGACCTCAGGAGACAAAGCAGTAACTCGCGCTCTTGAGATGAGAGGTCAGAAGGCAATCCCTTTTACGGTCATTTTTAAACCCGACACTGGAGAGATTTTTCTTCCAACACTTCTTACGCCAAAAATTGTCAGAAATGCGGTTTATGACAAAAGATAATTTTTGGCTAATTTAAATTAAAGCCCTTTATGCTGACTTTGTCAGAAAACTTGCTTTCTTTCGGTCGCGTAAACTTTTTGCTTCTGTCACACAGGTGGTTTAGTCTGTGACGAGGGTCAGAACAGTCAATGAAAACTCCCGAGTCAATGAACCTCGAAAAAAAATAAGGTGAGTTTAAACCATAAAAGATGACCAACGAAATGAAGAGTCCAATACCGAATGATACCAAAAGAATCGGGGATAAAGCTTTGATATTCTTCTCAGTCACAATAGGATATTTCTCATCATAAATATTCGGTTATTCGACGCGAAAACTTAAGTTTATTCGGGAATGTTTGTCACAATTTAAAAAGTTTGCACAGTCAAAGATAAAATTCTTTTGTCAGTTTTTTGCTTGGATTTCTTGAATTTTTTTTAGCCAAACATCAGGAGTCCAACTTTTTGATATCCAGTCATCCGCGCCTGCTTCTGCGGACAACAGGGCCAAGTCATTTTCGTAAACGTTTGAAAAAAGGACTACTTTAAGCGATGGAAACGCTTGTTTTAGCATGGAGCACACTTTGACCCCATTTACCTCGGGCATTTGAACATCTGTTACGACTATATCTGGTACCTGTTGGCACAGCGCTTCGTGCAAATTGTCCCACGATGTAAATGTTAGTACCTCAAAGCCCGAAGAAGATAGAATATGCTTGAGGATATTTAGGATAAAAACCTGATCGTCCAAACAATAAATAACCGTTTTGTCATTCATGACTTTAGAACTGGGCTTCACGAGAGTTGAAGTTGCAGGAGTCGCCGCTGCGCGTTGCCGAACATAACCTGAAGAGACGATATCAAGACATTTTTCAAGAGATCTTAAAAATTCTTCAGCAGAAGCAAAACGATCTGCCTTCTTTTTTTGTAGCGCCTTAAAAACAACCTCTTCTAATTCAGGAGGGGTATCTTCTCTAAATTGAAGCGGTTGAGGCTTGGCAGTTAGAACCATAAGTAGGGTGTGCATGGGACTTTTTCCTTTAAAAGGGGGATAGCCAGCTAGACACTCGTACATTATAGCGCCTACGGAGTAAAGGTCTGACCTATGATCGATTTCCTCCGCTCCCGCAACTTCAGGTGAGGCATATTCTGGAGTGCCCAAGTTCTTGCCGATCAACGTAGTGCCTCCCTTTAATGCAAGGTCTTTTGCTATCCCAAAATCGATAATTCTTACTGTGTGATCCTCCAAAATAATTATGTTTTGCGGCTTAAGATCCCGATGTATTAGGCCCCTCGAATGGTAAAAATCCAAAACAGCCAGTGTTTCCATTGCTACAATGATTGTTTTTTTTGCGGACAGACTCTTTTCCCTCATCAAAACATCACTTAAAGATTCACCAGGCACATACTCGCTAACTATATAGAAACAGTTATCCGAAGAGCTTAATCCGGCATCGATTAAAGATGGAACCGCAGGAGAAGAAAATTTCTTAAGAATTCCCACCTCACGATTAAAAACTTCTTCCTGGACCTTGGGGTCTACAGCAAAAGTTCGAGGAAGCAGTTTCACCACAACAAACGATCCACTTTTATCGGTAGCTAGATAAACGCGAGAATTAATCCCGCCACCAAGATTTTTAACGACCTGATATTTCCCCAGCAGAAGCTTGTTCACATTTAAAACTCTAGTCTAAAGTTTAGATTAATAAACAAACGTCCAAGACACCAAAAATTGGAAATACACATGACATTTTAGAAGCAATATTTTTCAACAAAATCGTTATCGAACATCATCAGTAAAGTAAAACTTGAGTAAACTGACCCCACTTCATCAAAACTTTCTCAAACTAAAGGTTGTTGGTTTTAATCGGTAACTAATGTGACTTCAAGGCTGAAAAAATCGGTCACTCTTAAAAATCCAAGCAGGAAAGATAGAATTTGGTACGCTTAAGCATTGTCTTTTCGTTAAGTTCAAATAAGAATGAAATCAAAGTGATAAACATTTTTAATACAGAGGTTTGATAGCATGTTTTACGACGTTTACATAAGACTGTAACTTGGTTGATTTATAAACACTTAAATGACTAAAGATACTTAAACTTTTCAATCCGCTGGTTTTTAGAGGTAGTCAGTTTAAACCATAAAATGTGATTTTAAACCCGCTCTAATGGATCAATTCCTAGAATATCAAAGCAGATTTCCAGAGCTGTTGTAGCAAGATTTGATAAAACAAGCCTAACCGACCTTTCCGGTTCTTGTGCTTTAAGTATGGGCGATTTATTGTACAGCCTGTTGAGTGTTTGGCACAACCTGTACGTGTAGTTACAAACTATGTTTGGGCTGAAGTTTTGACATGCATCATGAACATAGTAATCCAAAAATGCCACGAGTCTTAAAACCTCGATTTCATCGGACGAAAAATTATAGTTTTCAAGTGTCTCGATAGAAGTTTTTTCGGCTAGCTGGAGATTCGCTTTTTGGGTCATTGACTTAAATCGAGCGTATGTATACAAAATGTAGGCTCCTGAGTCACCTTGAACGTTTAGCCACTCATCCATATCAAATACTACCGGACTATTGTTGTCCACTTTCAACATCCCGTAGCGAATGCAAGCTTTGGCAAGTTTTTCGGCTGTGACTAAGTTCTCATCTGACAGTTTCCCATCATAGTACCGACTTATTATTTGGCTAACTGCCAAGTCCTTTAACTGCCAAAAAGTCAGGTAATTCTTAGATCTTGAGCTGATTTTGCCATCTCTGGTGACAACTAGTGCGTAACCCAAGTGGAACAGTTTTTTTATGTCAGGGAACCCCATCTTTTCAAGTGTCTTAAAAACTTGTTTAAAATGTTGCTCCTGCGCGCGATCGACGACATAAATGCTTTTATCGTAATCAAATCTTTCGCTTTTTAAAAAAGCCAAGGCTAGATCTCTTGTTGCGTAAAGGACAGAGCCATCCTTTTTCCTCAAAACTAGTTTTCCGAGGCTGTCGAGGTTTACAATAACAGCTCCGTTCTCCTCGTAAAACAAATTTCTTTTTAAACCTTCTTCGACAATTTTGAGGCTGTCTTTTGTTAAATCGCTCTCAAAAAAATAACAGTCAAATCTGCAACCCAACCAGTCATAAATTTTTCTAAAATCTTCAAGGCACCAATTCCTGGTCTCCTTCCATAGGGAATACCAAGGTTCTCGTTCGCTCTCGATTGAATTTAACACTACGCTTACTTCCTCATTCCAAGTTTCCCAAGTCTCCAAAAAATTCTCCGGTTGACCCCCCACGCGAAAATGAACAATTGGCAAATCATCGGTGGGCTCTGACACAACAAAAAACGGCTTCCTCAAATCACTGACCCCATCAAGAAATTTGGCCGGCAACAGCGCCCATTCTCCAACTTGAAGTTCTTTTGGAAGAAGCGGAAACAGTTTTGACGCTTTGTTAACGATAACTGTCCAGCTATTTATGGGCAAATCGTCTCCCGCCCATGACACTAACACCGTTTTCCCCGAGTTTTTGATAGCAGCTTCGTACCCATGATAAACTTTTTTTCTAACCTGAGCAAAAAAACAATCAAAATACGGAAACTTTGTCAAATGCTCAAGCTCAACAAGATTAACCGCTTGAAAATAACATTCACCGAGAAAATCAACCAACTTGGTCGGAGGTTTCATAGGCTTAAATTTCTCCAAGTACCATATGCATCTTGCAACATGTACACCTACATCCCCTGGATAATTGATAGCGACGACTTTGTGGCCAACTTTTTCCAATAGATTTACCAAGGCGGAGCCTAAACAAGCATTGCGTAAATGACCAACATGAAAAGGCTTGTGGGTGTTAGGTTGCGAATATTCCACAAGAATAGATTTTTTTTCTCCGACGGGTAAAGTTGTGAATATTTCACGCCTGCTTCTCACAAGCCTTTCAAACACTGTCCGCCACATTAACCAAACGTTTAAATATCCGCTTTGCAGCTCCGTTTTTTGAATTAAATCAAACATTTTAAGTTTTTCTGAAAATTCCTCGTAAAGTTTTTCTAAGTGTGTTTTCTGCTGCTTGGCAATTCCGTACAAAACTACAGAAATATCCCCAAAGGACTTGCTTTCATCGTTTATTTTTAGGGCTTTTCTCGATAAACCGCAAGTAGTTTCAATGTCCCTCAAAAGCTTTTCTATCATTTGTGGAATTTAGGGGTAAACTTTCATACTATAACAAATGTAAATGGCAGAAAAGTGTTTGTGCGAAAAAACGCCCAACCCTGAGTGGTTGTACTGTCCTTTTTGTGGCAGATGTCTAAAACGTAAATTTGTGGAGTTTAGAACTGCGGGTCTGACGATTTACTTAATTTTTTGTGGTATTTTGGTTTCCTCTGTCACGGCAGGTTTTTTCTTAAAAAGCGCTTTTCTCGGTGAAAAACCCCACCAGCCACCAGAGTCTGAATATGTGAAGCTTTTTGATCAGTATTTGCAAACAGCTGACCAAGGTATTCTCTTTGAATTAGTTGACAAACTTTCGAAGAAGAAGCCCGCTGACATGACTAACGAAGAGAAAATAGTGCTTGTAGACAGCCTGAGTATACTTGCCAACTTATATCCCGAAGACCTGAACATTAAAACCAATCTGGGGCTAGCGTCTTTCTTGTTTGGCGCCTATGAGAAAGCTTTGGCGATTTTTGACAAGGTTCTTGAAGCAGATCCCTCAAGGATGGATGTTACAGGATTAAAAATTGCAGCTCTAATCGGGTTAAGACAATTTGAAAAAGCCGAAGAGGAAATTGTCAAGGCTGGTCTCAGCCCGGATCAAAAAAAATTCTTGATGGATCTCTTGCAAAAGAATAAGAAAAAAACACACACGAATCAAAACAGCACTTCATCTAGTGAAAGCGCCCCTAAGAGCATAATGAGCAATCCAGCAACCCCAATTGTAGAGTGGATGCATAATCATCCTATATTAGGGAATAAACTTATAAGTCATAGTCTTAAGGAAGGTGTTCTAACCTTCGATGTTGATTCATTCCCATATGCCAACATGCCCTCAAACATTCTTCAAAACTTCAAGGAGAAACTTACGGCTTTGTTAAGACAGCAGGGTTTAAAAAAAATTATTATTCAGGATAAAACAGGAAATGTTTTGACGATTGATGACTGACTCTCAGCCTGACGAATACGTTTCAACCCAAAACTACTCCAAAAGGTTTTCGGATGCGGTTGGGCAATACTACCTTAAAAAGCAGAGAGAAATTATTTTGGAATACTTAGGAGAACTACGTGTAAAAAGCATACTGGAAATAGGCGCCGGGCATGCCCAAATTTGCAATGATTTGCACAGGGCTGGTTATGATGTAACATGTGTTGTTTCTGCAAAAGAGTGCGCAGAGAAAATCTCTAAGGAACTTAAGATAATTGTCCATCCAATTCTTGAATTTATGCCGTCGAAAAGCTTTGATTGTATCATCGCTCTTAAAACATTGGGGCATGTGGACAATTTTGAAGAATTTCTTAAAAGTTTTGTCGGTTATTCAAGGGTGATAATAATTGATTACCCTTCAAATTTTAGTTTTGCGCGGTTTAACAACGTTGGTTACAGCGTCAAAAGGCTTATCGAAAAAAAATTGAGACAATTTTCTCCGCTTTCGCCACGGATCGTAAGGTCAACTATGTTGAATTTAGGATATTCACTTTACAGCTCGAAAGGTCTTTTCTTTTTACCGATAGCTTTTTATCGCTTCTTTCGCAAGGAAAGCGTAATAGAGAAAATTGAAAAATGTTTAAATTTTGACTTTTTTAAATCCCCAAGAATAGAGTGTTATTTAAGAACTCTTTAACTTTTCAAGCAATTCATTATCGAAAAGGCGAAGAGCTGATGGATCGCCTTCGAGATCAACGACATTGTCGAGAAAATTTTTAAATGTTTCTATTTCCTCAACTTGCTCATTTAAAAACCATTCCAAAAACTGATAGGTCGTTAAATCTTTCTTTTCTAAACATAACCTGCAAAGGTCGTTATAATCTTTTTCAACCTGTATTTCTAATTCTAAGCCCCATTTAAAAACCTCTGAGACAGTGGCAAACTCGGTCCTGCCTGCTACCAAGTCCGCAGGGATTAACTTTATGTCTCTTGCCATTAGAAAATCATACAATTTCCTCGCATGTTCCAGTTCTTCTTTTGACTGTTTTAAAAACCAATGTTGAAAGCCTGAAAAACCTTTCAGGCCGAACCAACTAGAGGCACAATAGTAGTTATAACTTGCCTGCAACTCTTTACAAAATTGAAAATTCAAACCCTTCGTTATATCACTATCAACCAAAACTGCCATAACTTTAGCTTAGCATGATCAAAGTAAAAATAAAACGTTTAACCCTAGTTTTCGATCAGTAAAAAGCCTTGCTTCGCAAGAATTAAAACATGTTAAACCTATTCTGTTTCGAATTTCGTGGAAAAATGGTGATCTCAAGTATTATATCTATTTTAACAGTTTAATTTGAATTGTGTTATGAATTCGTTAAATGTTTTACAAAAGAGCTATCACGGCAAACTCGATCATTTACACGCAACCTCTAAGTCAAGTTGCAAATTAAGGCATGTGAAAGTTAGTAACGAAGATGAGTTAATTTTTGAAAAAAAACTTTTTCTTGCAGTACTTGAAAGAGGGATCAGAGACTTTTTAAGTCCCTCCAGTAATCATTACCTATCGGCCAAAATGTGGCTCTATTCTCACGAAGAAGAGTACCCGTTCAGCTTTAAAAACATTTGCAAAATGTTGGGTTATGACAGTGAAATTCTCATTGAAAAATTGAAAGAACTCAGAAAAGTTGCTAAAAAACGAAAAAGAAGTTCAAGAGAAATTTACAGGATTATTTCAGATATAAAAAACAGTTTTGCCATACCCAGTGTATGATTGATCAGTTTTACAAAAAAATGTCGCACTTATGGCGTAAGTCGGAGATACTAGTTTCCCAAAAACCACATGCAAAAATTAGTTTTAGCGTCACAAACTATATTCAAAACAAAACGTTCATCAAATATCCGCAGGCCATCTAAACTT
This sequence comes from Deltaproteobacteria bacterium, assembly GCA_025055295.1. Taxonomy (GTDB): domain Bacteria; phylum Bdellovibrionota_C; class UBA2361; order JANWWW01; family JANWWW01; genus JANWWW01. Next base: position 10,828 of record JANWWW010000048.1, read on the forward strand.
TAATCCCTTGAATACTATTTCGGGAACCCGGGTATCTTTAACACTTTCATTCACAGCTTGTCCTTTGTGCTGACTTGATAGATACGACTACCATACCCTGCTAGATGACCAGCCAAACAAAGAAGCTCTCACATTACTGTTCTTTTCCATTTGTGGGTTGGTGCTATTAATACCTATTTGTAAGCCAATACAAATCTAGCTCCTGGAAACATACGCGCAGACGTGGACGCAAACCCTATTTCTTTACTGAAAATGTTTACCGATCGCCCGAAGTTTCCACAGCACAAATTAAAGAACCATTTTAGAATTATAGGTGCACCCCGATCACTATAACTAGCAGTTCCACACCCAGAAGTAACTCTTTTTGACTAAACCTAATTTGTAGCTTATCATTTTAGTCATATGTCTTTACATACTGTAGTCGATCCTGAATTTCAATGTCGGAAAACTATTATAGAATCCTCTTTAAAGGCAGCCTTCCCTGATCCTCGGTGGAAATACCTTAAGGTTAATGTCGTGATGCACCAAAATTGTCCGTTCGATTTATACTACGATGTGAACCGTGAATGCGTTTACTGCTATACAGACCAATTTCCTTTGGATCACGAAAGTCTGCTCCTCTGGTCTAGGATTATCTTAAGGGATGCTCAAACGTTACACCAAGTTTTAAAGCCTAGTTGTGCGGGGGCTCGACTGAGCCAGTGTCTATTGAAGCAAACTGTAAAACCTTTAAGTCCTGAAGTTCAGGTTTCTAAAGGTGAATTTTTCCGTTCATCTCAACAGACCTTAGACACTTTTTATTGTCTCGGAAATTATACGATTAAACTTCGAGTTGGAGATGGTGACATTTCTTTAAACCTGCTCTTAGCTCGCCAGCTAATTGCGGAAGAAGGGCTTTCGCATGGTTTTTTCAATTATCCTTTCATAGTTCTGTTATTCACTTTGCCAGACGCTATCAAGGGCGATGACACATCGATAATTAAGGCGCTTGAAGAGGAGTTATACCATGTTTTGGATAGTTTTTTCATAGCAAACCACCTTCCCGAAAGCGAATCACTCAACGATAGAGAATTTATAGAAAAGTCCAAGGAGGGCTTGCTGTCTTTAGTTCATGACAGGGGCGTGTTACACCAGATTTTGCAGTTAGTTTCGCCAGAGGTCGGATTTACAATTCTTGTTGAATATATTCATAAAGCAAGGCAGCTACAGCAAGGAACATATGAACTTGAAAAATTTAGATTCGACTTGCATGAGTACCTGCTTACCGTCAGACCAGCGTCCTTCATGGTAATAAGAAGCTTTTTGATACATCATATTTTTGAACTTATAAGCAGCTGTCCCTTGGAAAAAAGAGATTCTCTTCTGAATGTCGTCAATTTTTTCTTATCAAACCAAGACAACAATTCTGTAGACGAAATTATTGCCAGTGATGTTGCAATTTTTTTAGGAAATTTCATATCACTTTATAGAAACAGTTACGATATGGTTCGAAAAAATGGTTTAGAAGAACTGTCTGAAAGCGCTAGACAACATTTGTTAAGCGATGAAGACATAAATATCAGGACCGCCTTGCGGGATAATTCGGAAACTATCCAAAAAATTCTTGATACAATCAGAGATCACTATCAATTTTCTCCGTGATTTCTTCAGACATTATTCTAGCAAATGTTTCCCAAAGTCTTAGACATTCGTGGCTAATCCGAGATCGGGTAAATAGTTGTTTTTAAACTGCTAGTTTTGGAAAAATCACAATTTAATCAGTAAACTTAAATATTACGAAAAATTGTAAATTGCAAACTCACAATCGGGTGCAAAGTTGAAACACCTAAAGTAGGTGAAAAAGTTTTGAATAATTCCTAGAAAAGATTGTGTTTTGGTTTTCTCATCTTACTGGAATGAAATTACTTAATATGCATTATATGATCTACAGTCTATCATAATACCTACCCGTTGAATTCTTTTCAAAGGTTAATCGGTTGGCGCAATTTCTTTTTCCAGCT
>JANWWW010000049.1 GCA_025055295.1 Deltaproteobacteria bacterium
AGAGCGAAAATCTGCGTGTTCCTGGGCTACGAACCCATTTAATGGCGATCTAACAGGTCTTTCAATTTTTTATATAGGCGGCCCATAAGAGGAGATTATTGTATTCAATAAAGCTACTAAACTGTTAATCGGCGATATTTTATTGAGTTTTCCGACTGGTTAAGCTAAAATATGCCTGGCAATTTCGAGTAATAAATCAAATGACTGAAGAAAGTTTGCAAAGTGGTGAAAGTTTTAACGGATGTTCAACAAAAGAGCAGGGTGAAGAGACGGTGTGGCATGAAAGTAAGTTTTTGCTGAGGGAGGTCTATTGTAGAAAATTAGGTTGTTCTCGTGTTTTCGATGATGAAGGAATTGAACATCCCGTAACCATTTTGAAATTAGAAGATTGTTTCATAGTTGGTGTTAGGGACGTAGAAAAGGATGGCTACATGGCGATTCAGATTGGTCTCTATCCGAAGCCGATGGCCAAATTGTCGAAGCCGGAAAGAGGTTTTCTTTCAAAGGCGGGTAGAGGCGGTTTTTCTTTAGTCAGAGAATTAAGGTTACTCGAGGCTGGAGACGATAAGGTAGTATCCAACAGCTTGCAGTTACTCAGGAGTAATAAGGGTGAAGTGTTAGGAAAAAAAATTGTTGTTCCGTTTTGGTTAAAGGAAGGAATATGGATTGATGCAATTGGTTATAGCAAGGGAAGAGGTTTTACTGGGGTTCTAAAAAGGCATAATATGTCCGGACCACCTGCTACCCGAGGAACACATGAGGCAAGAAGGAATGTAGGTAGTATTGGTTGTAGAAAGTACCCAGGAAAAGTTTTCAAAGGTAAACGTATGGCAGGTAGGTATGGTAACGAGAGGGTGACAGTACTCAACCTCAGCATAGTAAAAGTGTTGGATGGTGGAAAGTATATCGCTGTAAAAGGTAGTGTTCCGGGTCATAAGGGGGCGCTATTAAAACTGAGACCAGCGATTAAGAAAAAATTGCCGCAAGTTGAGGCGTAGTAGAATTACTTTTTGGAATTATATTTTGATTTGCCTTGCCTTGTAAGATTTTTGGCCCGACGGCAAGTTAAGAAGTTTTTACCCAAATCAAAGTTGGCTTCTGTAGTTTTGAAAAAAAGTTCTCTTTGGGTATGTTGAAAAATTTAATTTTTCCACTGTAATTGCCGAAAAGTTAAAAATTACCCAATGATAAAAGGTTATATTCTTTAGCCTGTTGCCTTAAAGCTAAATTTTTTGACTAGCCTTTTTTCACTGTATTACACTACATTTAAATTAGTTTTTATCTGCTCAATTTGATCTTTTAGCTTGTCTGACAACGCAATATCAAATTTTTTCGGGAATAGTTCAGAGACTTCAATTTGCATCTTTGCATATCTTTTAAATTCGGTTTTATTAATTAACCTTTGCAGTCTGGGGATTGCCGTAACAACTTTTTCGTGGGCCAACTTTTTAACTTTCTCTTTAACGCTTTGAGTTTGTTGCGCATTTACAATCCTCTCTCTTTAAAATTTTTCAAAACTATACCAGACCTGTTTCTATCAAACAGAAGTGTTTGAAATCGCCGTTATTTTTTTAACGCGAAATTAAAAGCTTAACATCACATGATTTTTCAAAAATTCTTAAGTAACGTGTTTCGGCAGAGACTAAACGCTTAGGATAGCTCTACTTCTGAAAGTGCGCTCACATAATAACAAAGAAATAACAGTTTTTTAATTTACGAATAACCAATGGAATAAAACAACTAAGCATGCAATTATTAGATTAGCCAGATTGCTGTCGGCGATATTTCGCCATCCATCTCGTAGCTTTCCTTTGAGGAAAAACTTATAACTCGTCAAAAATTCCCCTGCACTTGTTAGAAAGGAAAGAATGAAAAAGGCTACAAAACCCTTGTTAACAAGAAAAGTTTTTGACATTAAATCGCCGGACGTGTCAAGCAGTACTCCTCCGAGAGCTATCATCAGAAGCGATATTACACCGCTCAGCACGTGGATTGCTCTTCTTGAAGACACATGAGTGTAAATGTCAAAATGCTCCAATATTTCAAAAAGATTAGCAGTTAACCTTGGAGGCAAAGCCGTTATCCAAGCTCGCATTTCCTCAGGCTGGGCCAATTTCAATTTGGTTACGGGCGGAGAACTCAACATCGACTTAAGCTCAAGATTAGTGTTTGCATGAAGGATATTGTCAACGAACTTCAAAAAATCCAGTATGGGATTATCCGCCTTAAAAACAGAGATAAGCTCGTCAAGATCGTTGTGTGAAATCTGAGACAATAGAGAAACTTTGCGCCCTGAGCTAGCCTTAAAATTGGTTAGTACAAAGACAAAGGCTATTGCCAGTGTGATCAAAATCCAAAACACCAATGCTATCAGGCCAAGCCTTAAGGCCTCAAAATAACTAACAGCCGCCAAAGACAAAACCAAAGCAAAAACAAACTGACGGCCACCTCTTAAGAGATCGGTTTTAGAAGTAGAAAAGATTGAGCTTTTTGCCCTCCTACTTAGAAGAACAACAGCAATCGAGCATAAAAGGGCCAACAGCCCAAGAATTACGTTTGCGAAATTGCTACCAAGGGCTACATTTGGCGCTACATCTAAAGGATCGCCCTTAAAGCAACTTGTCATTGCGACGCTTAATTCAGGCAAATTTGTTGAGAATGCAACAATGGTTGTCAGATACCAAGCTCTTGCAAGTTTTCTTATCGACCGAAAAAGTAACTCAAGCGCTAAATCAATGATCAGTAACCCGCAAAACGAGAATATGAAAATACGGAAAGTATCGCCGAAATTAATTCCACTGGCCTGAGAAACCGGGAATACAAGGATTGGAAGAAATAGATACCACCTCTCTAGCGCTGACATCGATTAATTAAATCGTAGTGTACCTCCCACATCTCAGGTGGACATGTATTACCCAAAGCTTTTAAGAAAACATCATTTTCTGCAAGCTCCACTTCAAGATCGTCAGTATCTATTTCAAATAGCGCTTCCCATGAAACACCTTCCGGAAGGTTGAAGTCCTCTCTTCTGGGTATTAAACCCAAAATACTACACTCACCTTCGACATAATTTTTAGTTCTCTTGATTACCCATTCAAGAACCCTTAAATTTTCCCCAAAACCGGGCCATATAAAGTTTCCGTTTCCATCTTTGAGAAACCAGTTTACAAAAAAAATTGTGGGCGGATTACTTAAGTTGCTTCCTATGTCGAGCCAATGGCGAAGATATGCACCAATGTTATAGCTAAAAAATGGCCTCATTGCGAAAGGATCGTGTCGCAAAACCCCAACAGCGCCTTCTTGGGCTGAGGTTCTTTCGCTTTTTAAGGTTGCCGCAAAATAGACCCCTTCTTTCCACGTGCGGGCCTGAAAAACTAAAGGCATTCCCGAGGATCTCCGGCAGCCAAATACGAAGGCATCCACACGATGACCTTCGGGATTATTCCAATCCGGATGAAGAACAGGACAATTAGTTATCGGAATAGTAATCCTAGAATTAGGATGGGCAAACGGTCCTTTACTTGGATCCGGATTGTGAATGATTTCGTTTTTCCAGTTCCTTAATATTTTTGGTACCGATGTTCCAATGCCTTCCCACCACGGTTTCATTGACTCAACGTCAAGGGCGGTGTTGGTGAAAATGCATGACCCAGCTTCAATCGATTTCATGAAGTAATAATTGCTTTTTTTCGATGTCCCGGGAGCAACTCCAAAAAAACCGTACTCTGGATTGAAAGCTCTCAATTCACCATTTTTGACAAAAATCCAGGCAATATCGTCCCCTACACACCACACCTTCCAGCCTTGATTTTCGAATTCATCAGGTGGCTTAAGCATGGCTAGATTGGTTTTACCGCAGGCTGACGGCAGCGCGGCTAAAAATGTGAAACGCTCCGAAATCGGAGACTGTATTGTGGATATCAGCATATGCTCTGCCAACCATCCCTCTCTAAGACCAAGAAACGAAGCAATTCTCAAAGAAAAACATTTTTTCCCCGTAAGAACATTGCCGCCATAGTTGGTGTTAACCGAATAAACCGCCAAATCATCCAGAAAATGCAATATTTTTTTCTTCTTAGGATTAAGTTCTGCTACGCTATGAAATCCGAAAACAGCCTGATCCTCATTTTTTAAGGCTTCTAGAGTTATTTTATTTAAAATTGCCATGTTAGCGACTACATATGGAGAGTCTGTCAGAGTAATACCAAATCTTTTACGATCAGAACCAATTGGCCCCATAACATAAGGCACAATATACGCTGTTTTTCCTTTCATGGAGTTACTATAGAGATCTTCAATCAACCTGTTAGCTTCTGATCTGGAAACAGTGTTTACATAAGGACCCAATCCTGTGTCGCTTACTATAAAGGTAGACTCTTCCGAGCGTGCAACATCAAGAGGATGAGAAGTTGTCCAGAAACTATCCTGGAAACTTACTTTGACGAACTCATTTCTTTCAACAAGAATGTCTATTAATTTATGAATTTGATCGTAACTCGTAACTATTTCAACTTTGTCTGGTTTTGACAGGTTAATGATTTTGTCAAGTTTTTTCACGGCGTCCCCGCTTCCCCCGTTAATTGTCTAAAATAAGGAGTTTGACGAAAATCTCCGGAGAGACGCGAGAAAAGTCCACAAAAAAGCCCTTATAATATATAGTCGGAGTAGCTACTATTTTAAGCGAAAGACCTAGCTGTATGTGGTTTGATAATTCAGTAGCAGCTTCAACGCTCTGAGAACATTCGAACTCTTTCGGAAATTCTTTTTGGAGCAAACTGACCGCATTTTCGAGAAAGTTTTGCTTATGATCGCTCACATTTTTGTTTAAATAATTTGTAATTTCATTTACTGTGCTAAACTTTTCAGCGCAAATTAAAACTCTGCTCAAAAAACAAGCGTTTTTATGGAAATCATGCGGTATAGCCGGGTTGCACTCCTTGTCTAAGGGGAAGTACAGGGTTTTTATTTTATCCCTTACTTTCGAACTCACTTGTTTCCATCTCAGACAGCCTGGGCAGACAGGGTCGACAAACTCAATTAATAATTTTTTATGGTCTTCCAAAACACGGTTTTTTATCATATCCGGCAAAGGTGACAAAGGCTCCTCTGATGATTTAACGAGTATGGAGTCAATTTCAACCGTTTCAAAGCGCAGAGAAATCCCGGTTGCTAAGATGAAAGTGATCGTTACGCTGAGCAGAAAGCTTAGGAAAACCGGCATAACTGAGTTGTCATGACGGTCTCTTTTTTTCAGGGCAATTACGCTTAAAATTAAATTGGCTATGTTAATTACATAGGTCCCAACACAGTACGGACAAAGATATCCAATTTCAAAAATAGACGCATAAGCCAAGTATAGGCTAAACAATACACTGATTAAACTCATTAAAACATAAGCGTACAAGCAAAAGCTATTGTTCTTCGAGAGACCGACAAACAAAAGCATTACAAAAGCATAAAACCATATCCCTACGAGACTGTTAGGAATCCCAAAAAGTTTTGCATAGGGTGAACTTAAAACCGCAGCACAAGAAAACTTTTGTCCAAGTTCGCAAAAGGGAAGGTTAGCTCCAGACTCCTGAGCATAAAGAAAGATTGACAGCACAAGACCGATAAAGTTAAGAACTAGAATAAGGTAAGGCATTTAAACTACGCTTAGTTATCATACTATTTGAATGAAGATTTTCAAGTTGGCTAATTTAGTGTCTAGATTTTTGCCAGTGATTCTGGTAGTTGCAGTGACAAGATCATATCTTTTCAGACCGGATATTCAAATTGATGAAATTCATTGGCAGAAAAGACCGGCAGCCTTTGTTAGATTTCTTGAAGCAGGTGATCTGAGAAAAGCTTCGCGTTTCTTGACGCATCCTGCTTTTCCGACCAACCTGATTTTTGGTTATGGTTTTAAGTTATGTCAGCTCACTGGAGTTCCACAACTTAAAGACAAAATAAATTGTGGCAGATTTATAAATACTATTATTCAAACAGGGACCTTTATGCTCCTTCAGGTACTGCTTGAGCGGCATTTCTCCAAAGCAATATCGTTGATTGCTGTTCTTGTTACGGCATCAAGCCCTATGGTTGTAGGAGTAGGATCCATGCTTCATTTGGATTCTTTCATTGGTTTATCGGTGGTAGCAGCCACTCTTTTTATTCTCAAACCGTACAAAATTCTAAATACAATCTTAAGTGGATTTTGTATGGGGCTGGGAATTTTGACAAAAATTTCAGCCGTTATATTTATGTGCACGATCGCTCTTAGCTTATTGATCGCAAAAAAAATACACTCCGTCACGACATTTGTGTTAGTTTGCATTCTCATGTTTCACTTACTTCCGTCGTTGTGGTTGGAAGGGTATGTGTACAAAAAATACAATCAGACACTTGCGGCTCTTTATGTTCTGACTTTGGCAGGGGGCTTTTTTCTCTCAGTCGCTCAATTCAATTCCAAAAACAAAAAGTTCTGGCGCACTAACGTTCTGATACTTCTTGTGTTGACCTTAATCTATGTTTTTTGCCCTCACACTTTCCAAAATTTAGTATCCACATTTTTCAGGATAGGTGAACTCGCCTCAGTTCGACATGAAATGAGTGCTCCTGCTCTCTCTTCGACATTTTTTGTCAAACTCACAATAATTGAACTTACTGCAATTGGGATGGCTGTGGTTTTTATTGTAAAAAAGAGTTTTTTTCCCCTAGTGGCTCATGTCATGGCTATCGTGCTTTTTTTTGTACCTGAAAAACAGGCAGTTCGGTACCTTTATCCAAGTTTAATTATTCTTATCTCTTTCGGCTTTGCATACCTTACTCAGCTTGCATTTGAAAGAGACCGTATTAGAGCCACGCTACTGTTTTTTTTCGCCCTGTTTTGTCACATTTTTCTAACTTTGTTGTCAAAAGAATGTGTTTTGGAATTCACATCGACCAGAGTCCTAGGCAAATCGGATTTTAGTCAAAACTATCCTTCCTGTCTAGTTTCGAGAGCTTTGAGAGAAGCAAAAGAAGCGTTTGAAACGAAAACTATTAGATTTTTGGGTTTTCCTCCGCTATTTGCTACAGTAGCGAAAAGAGCCGACATTTCTATTAATCAGGAAGCATACCCTTATTTGGGAAACTCACCCGTGCTTGTAACGGTGGTTGACAGTGAAAGGAAGCTTAGTCAGTGGCTTAAAACCGAAAACTTGGTTTTGCTAAAGAGTTATAGCTTTGGAGGCAAAGTTTTTTTGAAGATGTATCAGGTGTCTGAGCCAGCATTTTACCCTGTTGTCATTCATCCAAAACAAATGTCGAAAAGTGGCGTGAAAAAACATTGTGGAAAGGACCGCTGTTTTTTCTTCAGTAAAGATAACGGATTAAGGTTTTATCTAAATTTGGATTCCAACACATACATTGGCAAGCTACAATTTACGAAGAAAACTGAGTGCATTTTAAAAGTTGTTTCACCAAAGGTCTTTCATACAAACCGCTTTCCCACAGATGATGGATTAGCAGTTGAAGAAACTTTTATTTTTAATGTTCCTAAAAAAACCTTGGTAAAATTTATCCTTGAAAAGGGGCAATGCGGGTATAGCCATTTGATTATTGATGTTTATCGAGGATCGTAATACATTACGAGAAAGTGGCAAGATGGATTTTTACTATATATTTAGTACTATGCCTGTCTTGTGCTCTTAACAGGGACTCTTCCGAAACAAATCAAAAACTGTTTCCCGCTTGGGTACCTTTTAAATTTGGTATCTCATACGATGGATCAAAATTGCCAAATTTCGTTATCGATGGGGACGAGAGTATGTTGAAGGGAAAATACGAGCAAGCTTACATACAGTATGTATCTTATACAGTACCGAGCAATCTAAGAGAAGATGTCTACCACAGATTAGCTGTTAGTTTAATTCTGATGAAACAACCTATCAGGGCGTATGAACTTACCCAAAGATTAAAAGCTAGACAGTATTTTAACAATTCAAATGGTGCTTTAATTAGAATCAAGGCTTTGCTGGATGCTGGTTTTTTCGAGAAAGCGTTTTTCGAAGCTGAAAAATTGTTAAACAATAAACCATCAATGACCATTTCGTCAAAGTTGCGGATAATGATAATGGAAAAAATTCAGTTAGTTTCTCCAGCTAAAAGCCTGATTTCAAATGAAGCAAGATTCCCTAGATTGAATGAATTGATCGATGGCTTTCAGTCGAAAGTTGATCAGTCTCGTGTCGAAAAAACAGCAAGCACTATTGAAGCTCAACAAAGGACTGTTTGCGCGCTTTTACCTCTTAGCGGATCCCTATCCGAAATGGGAAGCAAAATTGCAATGGGTCTTAGAGTAGCATTTGACTCGTATGAGTCTGACACTCTAAATGTTAGGCTTTTCATAAAGGATGTTGGTTCACATAGTAACTCTTTTGAGGACAATTTTGTGTCGATGAGACACGAAGTTGAGTGCAGCGTTTACGTTGGTCCATTTGTGTCTGATCAGGTAAGTGTTTTTGAAAGGCTTGTTCCTAAAAATAGTTTCACGGTTGTTTTATCTAGAAAATTGCCCTCAACTGATTTAGATTTCGTTCAGATAGCTCTTTCCAATCGGTCTCAGATAATTTCAATTTTAAAATATGCTGAAACTCAGGCCTTGCAGAGCCTTATTGTTGTAAAAACCACCTCATCTGTGTTTAGTGACGATTTTTCAAAAGATTTGGTGACGCTTGCCCACCGAAAAGGGGTGGAAGCAAAAATCTTAGAACTTGAAGGATTTGATGCGGGGAGTATAGAAGCTTTCGAAAAATCGTTAGATCGGCTTAAACCCCAAGCTATCGTAGTTCCATTCAATCACTCTGAATTGGCGGACTTTTTGATAGGCTTGTCTGACAAAGCCAAATCCTCGTATCAGTTTATTGGCACCGCGTTGCTTGACGACAAGGTAGCTTTGTCGCAAACAAGAGCGCTTTTTGCTGAAATCGTATACCCAAGTTTTTTAAATCTCGATGAGCAAAACTCATCGGTTTCCCGGTTCGTCAGAACTATGAAAAGCAAATCTCTAGATAATTCCATTGACATTTTTTCTGCTCTAGGGTTCGAAGTAGGTGACTTGCTTCTTCAAACATTTAGTCTGAAAGCTGACCTTACAAATTCAGACTTTATTGCAACCGTTTCAAATAGAACAGGAATATTGGGTACTTACAGTTTGGAATTTCTACCGGCTTTGGAGCGATATTTACCGATGATAAAAGTTTCACCACCACATAACGAGGATTCGGTAGAACGAGTACTGTGAAATTTTCAAACGTACCAGTTATATTTTCGGATCGTTTAGTGTTAGCTCCGGGCGTGACCAGCGCCTTTGAAGTTCAATCAAGGTTCTTTTTCAATAAAGATAAGCAGGTTTTAGTGATAGATAGTAGATTGGAAAAAGATCGGTCGGAAAATAGGGCCTTAGGAGTCCTTGGTCAAATAAAATTTAAATTTAAACTTAAAGAAGTTGTAAAACTTGTTATTGAGGGTACAAAAATAGCTGCGGTTAGAAAACTTCGATCAGGTAAGGATTTAATTTATGCAGAGGGCGAGATCTGTGACATCACTTTTATACCCAACAAAAAAAGAAACACGTTGATAAAGGTTTTTGAAACAGAATTAAATTGGTTGTGTCAAAGAGAGCTTGCGGGAGAAGAACTGCTTTACATTCTAAGTTTGTACAAAAAAAAGGGAGCTGAATATATTTTTCAACTTGCTTGCCAGCTTTCACACTATATTCCCGTGCCTTTCGAAACAATTCACTTTGAAGAAAACATTTTTGTTAAAAATCTGCTTGATGCTCTCCGGAAAGCAAGACAGCAAAAACAAGTCGATGAAGAAATAACAAACAAGGCCTCACTAAGGTTGGACAAAGAAAATAGGATTTTGCTGTTAAAGGAGAAGCTTCAGGTTATACGAGACGAATTGGGTGGGGAGTTCTCAAATGATGACGAAATTAATGAGTTGCGAAAATCTTTCCTTGCCAAACCAATTCCCGAAGCTATCAAACACGAACTTTTGAAGCAGCTGGATCGAATATCCCGTACCCCGGCAGACTCACCCGAATACTCAATGCTTAAGACTTATTTGGATTTTGTCAGTGAATTACCTTGGGGGATTTCAACAAGAGATAATTTTAATTTTGATAGAACCAAAAAAATTTTGAATAAAAATCATTATGGACAAGCTCAGGTAAAGGAAAGAATTCTCGAATATTTGTGTGTGACCAAATTAACGAGTAATTCCATGTCTCCTATACTATGTTTTGTTGGCCCTCCGGGGGTTGGCAAAACCAGTTTTGCGAGATCAATTGCCGAAGCTTTATCTCGAAAGTTTGAAAGAGTTTCACTTGGGGGTATAAGAGATGAGGCTGAAATTCGAGGTCACCGAAAAGCTTATATTGGATCGACAGCTGGCAGAATAATACAAGCTATTAAATCCGCTCGTTCCTTAAATCCGGTGATTGTACTTGATGAGATCGATAAGATAGGTCATGATTTCCGAGGAGATCCGTCCTCTGCATTATTAGAGGTACTTGATCCGGAGCAAAATCAATTGTTCGTAGACCATTATTTGGGATTTCCTTTCGATATCTCTAAAGTAATCTTCATATGTACGGCTAATAGGACAGAAACAATTCCGGCGCCACTTCTTGACAGACTTGAGGTTATAGAGATTTATGGTTACAGTCACATTGAAAAAGAGAAGATTGCGGTTCAATTTTTGTTCCCAAAACAATTAAAATTGAATGGGCTGGAAAAACTGAAAGTATCAATCGAAAAAGACGCTGTAAAGCTTCTCATAGAAGGTTACACCCGAGAATCAGGTTTACGAAGTTTAGACAGAGAGATAGCAAAAATCTGCAGGAAATTAGCAAAAAGATTTGTTGAAAAAAAATTTAAATCTTTGACAATAAAAAAAAATCAGCTGGAAAAACTATTAGGCCCCATCAAGTACAGGCAGGAGTATTTGTGGGATGAACCAAAAGTGGGCCTTGTTATTGGACTTGCTTGGAACGAACTAGGTGGGGACATTCTTCCTCTGGAGGTGTTTTCAGCGAAGGGAAGAGGCAACCTTAATTTGACCGGCCAATTGGGATCAGTTATGCAGGAAAGTGCTAAGCTCGCAAAATTTTATTTACAGGCAAATTTCAAAACGCTTGGTATTCCTGAATCGTTTTTTGAAACCTTAGATATTCATGTAAACGCTGTTTATGGAGCAATTCCAAAAGATGGTCCCTCTGCTGGAGCAGCTTTATGTGTTGGTATGTATTCAGCTCTTACAGGCAGAAAAATCAAAAACACGGTCTCCATGACAGGTGAGCTGACTCTGAGTGGAAAAATTTTAGAGGTTGGCGGCATACGGGAAAAGATTTTAGCTTCAATAAGGTACGGTATTTATGAAATTTTGATTCCAAAAAACAATTTAAAGGACCTTGCGCTTTTTAGCAAAGAGGAGTTAGCCGGCCTGACGATTCATCCGGTGGACAATATTTTAGAGATACTAGACTTGGCAATAGTTAAATAAATGAGACGGTAGCTTCAAAAGCAAAAAAATGTGATCGATTGATGTGGTGGTTTAATGATCGGATTATTATAAAAAAAGAACAAATGTTTAATTTTTTTAAGAATTATAAATTTCTATAAAGCCAAGGATGTTTGGTGCTGCTGTTTATTCTCGGTCAGGGAGCACAGACTATATAGCAGACTTAATCGTGTTTCATTTTGTTTCAGAAATTAAGCTTTCCTACTGTTGCGAGATTTAGACCCTTAAACGAAAACCTACATCAACTCTGGGACTGTCGTTTCAGTTGTGTAAATTTTCACATACTCATCGATGTTCGCTGAATAAATAAAACTTATAATTGGTTGTTAGTAGGACTTTAGCCAAAAACATTGTGAATTAACGATCTCACGAGAACGTAAAATTAAGCTCCTTAAAAGACTTCATGAAGATCTCTTGAGCCAGTGACTTCGTAGTATTATAACATCTTCCTCAGTTTGCCATTGAGACGCTTTACAACATTCATTTTGGTTACTCATTTTTCAAGCGAAAACGCTACTTGAAAAAAGCTTTGAAGGAATAAAACTGGTATTCCCACACTGTAACTATACTTACAAAATCTCTAATCCGCTTGGCGTTAAACTCTTTAAACGTTATATCTGCCTTAGATCACTCACTGGCAATACGGATACCAGCTTCGAGTCTTTTACAACCCGAGAACCCTCCTTAGCGATGGTAATATCAATAAAGCATATTTAAACTCTTAAATAAGCCTGATAACATATAAGGGCTCTTTGCGATAAGCTCCAATTTCAACCTTCGTTAAAGCATAAGCAGAGTTTGAACTCACAAAGCTTTATATTTGGCTCATCAGCCTCCCCCTAGGACTTGCTAAGTTCTCAAAAA
>JANWWW010000004.1 GCA_025055295.1 Deltaproteobacteria bacterium
TGAGGTAGAGAGAGGAGAATTTCTCATCGAGCTAGACAGAGCAGTGGGTTTAAATCACCATAGACTAAAGTATTCAATTCTGGTTTTTTCCTCTCGCAGTCGGAGTACGAATACTCAGCTCGGACGGATAATTCGAATTCAGAAAAAGAATAGTCACAATACCGCCAGAGTATGCGCTAACGGGCGTGTGCTAACGATGAAAGTGAAAAAAAAATCTTTTCCTTTCGATACCATCATGATTAATTTTGAGGAATAAGCCGCAAATTAAGCTGAACCATAAAGGATCAATTTTTTGACAAAGTCATATAGTGGAATTGCGAAAAAAAGAACCTGCAAGGGAGACCCAATGGCCTGTAAGAAGAGACAAGGAAGAAGCCCTGCGCATGACCTTAAAGGAACTTCGAAACGGCCAAGCCATAAATCGAGCTGAACCGAGAAACAGACAGAACATGAGAAGGCTTGATGTGTCCGCCCGACGGTTGAACCAAATTAGAACACAGGAAAACGTGGCTCAACAGAACAGAGTCTATCAAGCAAGAGAAAACCAAAAAATCAACAATATCAAACGTAACCTGACGGGGCCAAAAAGCTCCAACTCAACCACAAACATAAATCTAGACGAGCGTTCCCTAGAATTTGCAAACTTTATAGCGACTCAGGAAAGTCTAGAAGGATTGACTTTAGAGCAAGCTGTTGAAAGAAGGCTTGAAAATTTAGAACAGGAGAAAGCTCGGGCAAACGCTCCAGATCCTTCCGTTGAATTTTCCAAAATCCCGTTTGCCAACGAGTTAAGAATGGCGCAGTATCTGGATATACTTGCAGTTAACCCTTCCCTTATCTTTGCCTCTTACGAGTTTAAAGAAGTTCTAGCTCAGCAGGGTCAAAACAGCCTCGAGTGGGTGGTAGCTTTGTGGAGAGAAATAAACAAGAAAAGAAAAAAATTTAAATACTTTTCCGAAGATGATTTGATGGAAGTCCTTGTCATACAGTTTTACCCTATACTCCTGTCTGCAATAACCAAAGTTCTTTCAAGAGGAGTGACAGAAGACGTCATATCAAGCGAGATGCCGTCATACAATGGCGAACTCGTACAGCTTATGCGGCAAGCGGCGGCTGAAGATCATCCCGCTCACGCGATTTTGGAGCAAGTCAAAGAATATACACAGTTTTCTGGTGATGTGGCATGGGATGATAGTGATTTGATATGAAAAAAAACATTCCGTTCAAAGAGATATTAAAAATAGAACTTGAGGGCTGGTGCTACGGAATATCAAATTATCCTGGAGAGATCCACGCAGGTTTAATACATCGAATAATTCAAGAGTTGCAAGGAACAATCTGTAGGGCCATGGAAGAGGATGTAGAAATCGATTTCGTTAAGCTAGGAACAAAAATCGCCCAAGCGTCAAGGTATATGGTAGACGAACGAGAGGTGACCTTCAGCCTGCTCTGTCAGCTGCCAAACCCAAATTACCTTGATGGAAAAGAGCAGCAGTATGTTCGGCGGGCAATACAAAAGGCCTGTGAGACATTTCCTGAAATTGAACAAATGATGGAACTTAAATGGAAATTTGATGAAGAAGCGGTAGAGTAGATATTTCACTTATTTTCCCTACACAAAATTGAGGAAAAAAATTTGCCTTTTTGCCTTCTAAATTTATTTCTAATCAATTTGCTCCGGTAAATCGACCAGCAGTGAAGAAAAAATACCGCCAAAAATATTAAGACGAAAACACAAAAATCAAATTTGGCGAAATTCGAGTTTTCATAAAAAAAACGAAGTAAAGCGACTAAACCGTAAGTCGCAAAATTTGTAATTGTCCACAGAACGTCCGTGTTGAAAAACAGGAATTCACAAATTCCAACTAAGGCCAGCGCCGTAGAAATAACAGAAAAAACCCAGCCAAACAAAAGGTTGAAAAAAATCCAGCTCGCGTCAGGGGAGTGTCCAAAAAAATAAAACACAACTGCTGACGCCGTCGAGGCCAACACGGCGCTTGCTAAGAAATAAACACAGCCTCTAAATTGAGAAGCAACGGCAAATCCCAGCAAGGCGCCAAAGGACAAAAGGTAGCTCATCGTGAACTGCGCGCCCGGCTCAATAGCAGCCACCAAATAGGCAGATCCAAGAAAAGGGTTAAGGTTCGGAAAAATGAACGTTGCCTGAGCTAAACAAATAAAAATTAACGCTCGAAGAAGAGGCTTATCAAGACCGACGAACAAGCAATATAAAAAGACAATTAGAATCCCAAACAATCTTGCAAAGACCAGAGACCAAATTCCAAGTAAGCCCGCATTATACCTTAACAATAAGAGAGACCTCTCGATTAAAGACCAAATTACCATCAATTGAAAACCTGAAAGCACCAACAAATGATATAAACCAGTCTCCTTAAATAAGGATTTAATAGGTGTCTGTAAATTTTCAACTTGTCCGAGACAAAACGATAACAACAAGGGCTTAATTCCAAACGGGTCGTCTAACTGTTTAAGCGTGGTGCCCAAATACTCGAATACCCCGTTTGCCTTATACGCCAAGGTTGAGAAGCTCTTAAACTTGCACGAATACTTTGTTTTTTTGTAAAAAGCCTGATGACTAAATGAAAACGGGTTTAGGCTTTTTCTTATTTTTTCGCATTTTGCCACACCATGAATCCTAGCGCCCTCTCTCAGAAGAGGGCCTTCATTTCCAAGACCCAAGGGCAGCTTTATATGAACATTTCCAAACCTAGTTTGGGCATAACCCTTTACTAGCCCTTTTGAGTAAACATCACTAAGTTCAAAAATTTCCGCATAAATGTGTGTCTCAAACAACCGAGGATAATACCTGTCTTCTCCGGTATCCCCAACTATGGCTAATGCAAAACAAAAACCCAGAAATGAAGAGAAAAAAAATTTTTTATCAAGAACCCAGAAGAAAAAAATAAAAAATAGACCGCTTATTTGAGCGACATAAAAAATGTAACTTCCAAAACTAAACCCTAAAAAAAGAAAAAGCGGTCCTAAGAGCTCTACAGTTCTCCTCACACATAGCGTTTATCGAAAGTTGAAACTGAACGTTTAACCTTGACTGACTTCGACTTCAGTCGTTTGAGCTTTTTCAAGAGTCTTGAGTATTTTTTCAGCAATTGTAAAAAAAATTTTTCCGTGCTCTGTAAGGCACACCGGCGTGCCTTGATCGCTGTTTTTGGCAATTTCACGGTTTATAGGGATTGCCCCTAAAATTTCCGTGTCTAAATCTCTGGCCAAACTTGTCGATCCATCAGAGCCAAACAAATTTATTTCAGGCGTATCAGTCATGTTTTCAATAATACCAAGAATAGGTACGTTTACCTTTCTAAACATTCTTCCTGCTTTCGCTACGTCGCTGACAGACAATTTTTGTGGTGTGGTAACAAGTACAACTCCTGCAAGACTTGCAAGTTGACTCAGGCTTAGTTGAATATCGCCCGTTCCAGGAGGCATGTCAATGATCAAAAGCTGAACGTCGTCCCACACACAGTCGTTTAACATTTGCATAAGAGCTTTGGTTATCATCGGACCTCGCCAGATGACAGGATCGTCAGGATTCTGAAGGAAAAACTGTATCGAAACATATTTCACTCCAAACCGGTTACATGGGATTATCCGTTGTTCATGATTGAGTTGTAGCTCCCCCATTCCAAGAAGAATAGGAATAGATGGTCCGTAAAAATCTGCGTCAATCAATCCTATCGATAAACCTTTACTAGCTAACGCTACCGCTAAGTTGGCCGCTACAGTTGACTTTCCAACTCCTCCTTTGCCCGATGATATTCCTATGATTTTCATGCTTCGATACGCTCTATTCGCCAGCAGTATCCTGAAATTCACCTGATTCAACCTCAGAGTCCATAGGTTGCTCCTGTTGACGAAACTGTTCTTGCTTGCGCTTTTCGATTTTTCTGGAGCCTGAAACAGGTCTGATATCAACACTGGTAACGTTGGGAGACCCAATATATTGACGCCTTTCTATTTGCCCCGGCGAGACCGAAACAGTGACGGTCGTTCGACCAACCTCGCTACCTTGAACATCCTTGTAAACTATTTCAAAAGTTTCCGTCAGAGTTTTCTTCCCCGGATTTGTAAAAATAAGAGTAAATCTTGGAAGATTGTAATCGCCGGTTACAATTAATTTTTCAGGCTGGGCTTTGTCGGGGTTATCTTCTTTTTTTGATGATTTTATGTCCTTGCCCGAAGCAATCTCTAAAGGATCGAACTCATTCTCTGCAAAGCAATAATTACTCAACAATAGACTTGTCAGTATAAGCCCACTCAAGATATTTCTCGCCAACATAAGAGCAGTCTACTACACAAAACTCAGGAATTGAATAAGGGTGATTACTCATAAAGAAATTTTCCAAATCATTGACTTTTTCTTGCCTTACTTTAGCAATTATTATTCCCTCATGGTCTTTGACGAGCTTGTTTTCCCAGACGTAGAAGCTGGAGGTCGGAAAAACCTTGGCGCACTCAACGATGCGAGATGCAACAAGTTTTTCCGCAAATTCTTTCGCGTCTTCTTCGGAAGGGAGAGTGGTGAAAACAATGCAAAGATTTTTTTTCATTTCGCTTAAATTTTTGCACATTTTTTCCGATATAAAAAGTTAAATGAACATAGGCTTCGTGGCCTTGGAGGGATTGAAAAGCGCTGAACTTAAGGTTTCTAATGCGATAAACCGTATTTCTCGCGGTTCATACGAAATAGAAGACATAATTGATCTGAAAACCGGTGAAAAAGAGTATAAAACCATGGCGCAACTCATTAAGGTTGATAAAGAGATCGCAGACAGTATTCTCAATATGCTTGATTAGGTTGACCGTTTATTTTTCTTCCCTTCAATAAATTTCAGTAAATCCTGGGAGGTTTAACTTTGTTTTTTGCCTTCCATCGTTTTTGATTATAATTAGTTTTTGGTCCTCAAGCTTATGGTGGCTGTAGCTCAGCTGGTAGAGCAGCGGATTGTGGTTCCGTTGGTCGTGGGTTCGAATCCCATCAGCCACCCAGAGGTGGTTTAAAATAATCAGTAACGTAAAGATTCTTTTCAAATAGCGGGTTTTTTCAGAGAGGCTACAAAAATTTTGAAGAGTAAGTATTCATTCAGTTTTTTAAGCCTCTCTCCCTTTCTTTTTGTCTGTCTCGTAACTATTAACCAATAAGTCAAACTTGTTCTATTGACCTAAAAAGTTATGCTTTAAGCTAATGCTGGAAACCGACCTGTTATTTGAGTTTTTGACCCGACTGTTGATTAATTAGAGGTCGAATTTTTAGACTAATAATTTTGCCTCAATTTTAATCAACTAATGATAGTTGATAGCAACAGCACCGATAATTAAAGCAAAGTTGTGCTCTGCAAATGACAGAAGAAAAGCTAGCGCCACTTTTTTATGTTTTTTCGAGAGGCGGCTACTAGCTACGAAGCCATGTAATTTAAAATTTGATTAAAACCTTAAGGGCATTTAAAATGGGTTTATTATCAAAAAACCCGAAAATGCATCATTTGGAACGGTTAAAGAGGGGCGCTTGCCGAACTCCCGCTTGTCTTTTTGATCAAAATATTGCGGTCATAGGAGTTGGAGCAAGCGGGATGCTATTTTTCGTAGAACTTGTCAGGGAGATGTCGCAAATGCGCGGAACAACAAAATTAACTTGTCCTCTTCATTTAGTTCTCATAGATCCCGGTTTAGAGATGCTGGACAATGACGTCACTAGGCCGTTATTTAAATCCAACGGCAGTCTTTCTATAGGAAAAGTCAATGTTGACCTTGACTCCGCTTTTATTTTAAACACTCCAGTTGACGAACTCCCTATGTTCGATGAATTCAAAAATGGGGTACATGTGACTAAGGTAAGAAGCAGTGTTGGCGAGTATTTCAATTTCCTAGTGCAAAAAGCAATAGAGCTTGTTCGTGAGAATAATTTACCACTGACTTGGTCGATAGTAGCATCTCACGCGACGGCAGTCGAGACTGAAAATGGAAAATTTCGAATAGTTACGGAAGTCGATAAAATTGAGGTGTCTCAAGCGATAGTTTGTCTAGGGTCTCAACCTAACCCCACACCCTTTTGCCAATTTATGGGATTAGACCAGTTCTTTAGTTCGCAGTTTGACGTCACTGTGCAACGTGTCAAAAGACTTACTGTAAAGAAGACAGATAAGCCTATTGATTTTATCATCGCTGGCTCCGGTTACTCGGCTTTCGATGCAATTTCAGTATTGGAGCTGGCAAGGCAGAAACTGGCAATCCCGGAAGCCCGCTTTAGGTACCAGATAATTGGAAAATTTTCAGGTCTTAGTTTTCTGGACATGGTTGTTAATACCTATCTTACCAGTAGCCATGACACAATGGCACAAATCAGCCATTCAGTTTACGGTTGTGAGCAGGATTCGCTGCTTTTGACTGAAATTTCAAGATTTTTAGAAATGGCAAAAATGAAGGATTTAGGCGAAGCAGAGAAGCGTCATATTATTCAGTCGGTCATTTTTGCGATTGCCGAAAGACGCAATCATGCCGAGGAAACGCAACTCCTAAAATCATTGATCGCTTTTTGTGAAAGAATTGAATGTTCTGATGAAATAGACAAAGAAGAGCTACTTAGGTGGGCAAGTGTTATTTCGAGAATACATGTTATTCAGGGCGAGATTGTAACAGAAGATTGTGGATTCAGTGGTGGTCAGTTCAACATATCGGTGGAGGAAATGAATTCAGAAAATAAATCCTGCATGAAACATAAAAAAGTTGTAGTAGGTGACGCTTTAGTGTGTGCTTTGGGATATTCTCAGCAAGGACTTTACCCAAAATCCCGTAATCAAGTAGATGTAGACCCTTTGATTTTCTCGCTATTCGAGAATCAATTAGCGGATTTTGAAATTTTGGGAACTATCATTGACTCACCCAAAATGAAAGTAAAACAGTCCGGAGAGAACAGCGATATTGACATTCCCCATCCAAAGAGTCACTATCTTGTGTCCCGGCATCCTCAAATCTTTTTTTTAGGTTCTGTAACGGGATCATCAAAAACATGGAGTTTTGCGGGATTCTGGGAGACTGCAAAATATATCGCAAAACGAGTATTAAACAGTCTTTAGCGAGTGTAAAACACTTAAGGATTTCGCGAATTAATTTGTATAATTTTTGAACTGTTATTTTAAAATTTTATTTTATGGAAGGATAACTTTCTAAAAGTATTAGGTCAAAAAATCCTGAGGTAATTTTGATTTGGCTGGGCGCGAGTAAAAGCTATTATTAGTTTTTTTGTCACTCCGGGGTTTGAACCAACATATCAAGCGCTTTGTGAAGTAGCCGCAAAACATAAAGTAATAAGATAGTAATTAAAGTTACCTCAACAGCTAATCTGATTAAACCAAGCCCGACACAAACGCCCACCGCTGCCGCAAACCAAACCAAAGCCGCTGATGTTAGACCAAGAATTTTGCTTTCATATTTGAAAATAGCGCCTGCACCGAGAAAGCCTACTCCCGCAGCCACATGACCTGCAATGCGCGTGGGATCCGATCTATCAAGGCTCGAGAAATGTTCACCCAAAATGCCGTATATTGCGGAAGCTATACACAAAACTGTAAAAGTCTTTAGACTAGGGTCCCGCCTGGCGAACTCACGCTCAAGACCTATCAAAGCCCCCAACAATCCCGCAATTAAGATGCGACCGAAATAACTGTCTTTGGCGAAATCAATTATGTTCTCTACCACATACCGATTTTAGGAAAAATTTAACACGAAATGTAGTTCTTCCTTTCAAACTTATTTTCCCCCGGCTTTAAAATGGAATTAATTAGCTCAACCGAGTCGTCCGCAATTAGGCCGGATAAAACATTAATCTTGTTAGCAATGCTACAAATTGTTTCAAAGCTTGTTGCTTCAACAATTTGGTTAGCGAGAGTTTTCTGCTTGTCTATGATTTTCATGTACTGATCAAGACGGGCAAAAACCCATGATGGAAGATCCTTCTGAGTGGTTAAAGACTGTCGGGCCAACAGAACTGATTTCTCAAGTTCCAGTAAAGAAAGCTGAAGCTCATGGAAAATTTTTTCTTTAAGCATTCTATTCATACGTTATCGTTAAATTTCTCGGTTTGTATCAGAATACAAAATCTATGCCTAATTTGCCAGAAAAAAAAGGCATTAAAAGCGAGCTTTTTGCAGGCAAGCCTTCGGAAAGTGTTAAAATAACTTACTCTTGTGTAAAGATTTTTAACAAATGATTCTGGTAGTTGGTGGCGGTTTTACGGGCGTTGGGGTTAGTCTTGCTTTAAAAGAAGCGGGTATTACAGACTTTTTGTTATTGGATCGAGAGCCGGAGATAATGACTCAAACATCATCGAATTCTTTTAGACTGGTGCATTCCGGAATAAGACACCTTCAAAATTTCAATGTTTTAGAGTATTTGCGCACAACCAAAGCCCTCAAAGAATTGTTATTTAGGTTTCATGAAATGATCATTCCTGTCAAAGTCGCAGTACACATTGAAAAAATGCCCCTATTTTTACGTTTTTTTCGACTTCTGAAAAACCCGGTTTTCGAAATCATTGAAGGCCGTTTCTTCAAAAAAAAAGGTTTCTATTTATCTTGGAGGGATGGTTATTTGCTCGATCCTCAAGCACTAAAAACAACATTCACAGAAATTCTAAAGCCGAACTTAATGGTCCAGGAAGAAGTCGTTGAGGTTTGTCGGGACAGAGTGATCACATCGAAAAAATCCATAAAGTTTAAAAAGCTTGTGCTGGCGTGTTTCCCCTCCTTTATGAATAAACTAGCACCCGTTTTCGGTTGGAATATAATCACCGATTTGAAAGCTGTAGAAACAGGAATCTGTGTAGGATTTAGGAAACGAGGACGATACTTGTTTGCTGTTCAACGCCTCGAAGGATTGGCGTTTGGAACGTGGTACACCAAAAATAAACCGACCAAAGAAAATATTCACGAGAGTTGTCGCGACATAGAGGAGGTTTTTGGTATCACTTTTAAAAATTATGACTTGGAAATTGGAACCTTGCCAAGCGATCACACTGGTAATCCAATCCGGGTAACCAAAATCTTAAGAAACGACAATATTTGGGAAGTTTATCCGGCTAAATTCACAACTTTTCTCGTAACTGGTCGTTATGTTGCAAGTCAACTGCTTTGATGTTGGCACCTTGACTGCAAAATGTGCCGAGAATTGAACTAAGAAGAGGAGATGTCAAAAAGAGTAAAAAACAGCAAAAAAAACCAAAAAAAATTCTATCGGAGTAAAGTCCAGCGCCAATAAAGAAAAACACCATACCAGCATTTGAAGCAAGAGAAAAACAGTGCGCTTTTTTCATAAGGTCTTTGTAAAAACCAACGCCTATTACCGCTATGACATTAAACATAAGTCCCAGCCCCATCAGAAAAAAAGAGACAATCTTGAAAGTCATGATAACTCTTTATCAGATAAATCGTGCCAAACGATTAAGACGCTGCCTACAAAAGAAAGCAAAACCGATACCAGAACAAAATCGAAAAGGTATTCAAGTTGATTTTCTATCCCTATCAATGTAAGGACGCTCACCGCGCTCAAAAAACACAGATCAAAATTAATTGCTCTTTCTACAACAGAATCTGCTTTTGCAAAATTTATGAGAGCCAACACAAAACTAACAACACAAAGAGCCAAAAGTACGTTCATTTGATAACTGCCAAGAAATCCTCTAAAAACTCCGTGACATCCTCTTCATCTTCTTCGTCAAAAACGTGCACAAGTAAATGAGTTTCATCATAATTGACTGCGATCGTCCCCGGTGTAAATGAAATAAGAATACTGGCCAACCAATACGAGAAGTCCGTATGCTCAGACGAAAAATGATACATTATGAAACGAGGATTAACTTTTTTTTTGGTTATTATCTTATAGGAAAGGTCTATGAAGCTTGCGAAATAACGGGGGACCCACTTAAAGGTAAAAAAAATTAGGAACCTGAATGTTTTAATAATGTAGTAACGCATAACTTGTTCGAATTGTTAGCAAGATTGTGACCCCAAAAGCAAAAATTTTGTCTGTTAAGGAAAGTTTTTGATCTGTTTTCACGTTAGCCGCAAGATTGACTATAAATGCTATAGCCGTAAGTTTATGAAAAACAAAGAAACTGAACAAAATTCCATTTAGTTGAGTATCGAAAAGAATCCACAAGGCGGCCAAAAAGAAACCGGAAACCGGAAAGCCGAGCCATCCCAACATTAAAAAAATACCTGTAAAGGTATGAATGTTTTTCTCTTTCAAAATAACATAAGTTAGAAAATAAGTAAAAACGGCGTCAAATGCCAAATAATACACCATCGGATTTAGGCGCGCTATCAGCGCCGCAAGCACTAAGAAACCGCTTTTTGAAATAGCAAAAAGAGCGAACGATCTTGAAAGATTTTTTTCAAAATAGCTTAGTAAAAATCCCGAAACCAACGATACTGAGGATAAAAAAATTCCCACGCCTTGCAATAGGATGAAATTTTCGGCTTCAAGAAAGGAAAAAATTTTAGCCAGGGTATAGACACCCATTTTCGTTAAAATCGCAAAAAATAAAGGCAAGATATCAAGGTCAAACTTGTGGTAAGAGGCCCCAAGCCAGAAATGAAAAGGCACAAGACCAGCCTTAAGTCCCAGCGCGACAAAGATGAAAAATAAACCTATCTCAAGTTGGGGTAAATAAGATATGTGTTCGGATACTTTAGACAAATTCAAGTAGCCCGTATGTTTGTATACCAGGGCAATACCCACAAGAAAAGTCAGACTCCCTATAAGACTCGCGATAGAATACTTGAATATCGCTTTTGGCGAATACTTGCCAAAGATTGGCATCACAAATGAACAAACCAACAGGATCTCGAACCAGACATAAATGTTAAAAAGGTCGTGCGATAAAAAAATACCTAATACCGACGCAAAAAGAAAAAGTGCTACGCTAGGTCGGGATTTACTTGAGAACAAAAAGTGAATAAATAACAATCCTACCGTAAAAATTAAATCTTTGTGGTTTTCAAGGATGCAAAGTTCGATCCCCAGGGCTTTGTTATACGCCCCAACTACTTCGCATGAACCTTCTTCAACGAGAAACAGTCCAGCAAGACAAAGAATAACTCCCACCAAGCAAAGTCGTTTTTCCAATTTAGGAAAAAGCAGGGTCACCACTCCGAAAAGCATTAGTACAAGCGGAAGAGATACCAACATTAATCTTCAAGGTCAATTAAGGCAGTGTCGTCGCATCTGCTGCGCTCTGTCGTTTTGCAAGCTATCCCAAACAAAAAACTCAGCATGCCAAAACCGATAACGATCGCTGTTAGTATTAGAGCTTGGGTTAGCGGGTCAGAAAACAAGTCTGAATTCGAAAAACTTTTGCCAATCGGGGCTAAGGATTTTGGTTGACTGGAAGCAAAAATAAACAAATTTACAGCAGTGCTAAGGATCGACAATCCTAAAAGGATTCTCATAACGCTTTCCTGAAGTATTAAATAACAACCAACTCCTGATAAACACCCAATTAAAACTGCTAGTGCAAATTTACCTTCCATAATGGATAAAATTGTCAAAAATTTTTGTTCCTGCTCCAGTAACCAAAAAAAATACTCCTAAGTCAAAAATGAATTCGCTTGTTAATATGAATTCTCCCAACTCGCAAATGGTTACTGACGAAAATAAACTGCCATTGAAAAAAAGTCCTAGGAACCCAGAACTAACAGATGTCAGGATACCTACAGGTATTAAAGATGTAAAATGAGGCAGTTTTGTTAGTCCCTTGCCGCCATAGGTTTCTTTGGTCAAACCAATTAAAAGATAAAGAACCGTTGCCAAAACTCCCGCAATAAAACCGCCTCCCGGATGGTGATGACCACGAAGCAAAAGAAAAATTACCAGCAAAACGAAAACGTGCTTTAGAAGATAAATGCCTTCACCAAAAAGCCTATTCATCTTGTCTTTAGCAGCAGACTTAAACCTAAAGCGCATAGACCCAGAACAGTTATCTCTCCAAGAGTGTCAAAGCCCCTAAAACCCACAACTATAGCATTGACAACATTTTCCGCTTTTAAAATTGGATAGGCGTAAGCCAAATAATCTTCTTTAACCCGGCTTTCGGCTAGGTTTTGCTCGAGGCTTAAAATAAACATCATAGCTCCAAAAAGTGTCGCAACTATAAAACGTCCCGTTTGAAATTTAATTTTGGGAACGATTTTAAACGGAGGAAGCTTGCTTAAGGATACAGCAATCAGCCCTAGCCAAAGCATATCAACGAAAAATGAGGTTAAAGCCAAGTCAGGGGCGCCATAGAGTAAAAATGCAAGGTTGCCGGCAAGGCTTAATAGCGCAACAGACAAGACAGTCATTAGTCTCGACTGAGATCTTACAACAAGGAAAGTGCCAACGGTAACGAGGGAAAGGAAGAGGCAAAGAGTAAGCGTTATCCGTAAAGTTAAGCCCTCTAAAAACAAGGAAGTTTTAACAATAGCGCCAAAGGTCAGTATCGAGACAAAAAAAAGCACAAGATAGTAGTTTAATTTCTGAGGCTGGAAAAATTTGTGAAAAATCACAAACAGCATTCGCATACACTTATTGATGTGATCAAAATAGTATGGCGTCAGGTCGTAAGTTGGGTGAGATAATGCTAGCACGGAACCTCCCAAAAGGATAAAAATTTCCAAAAGTCTTGGCAAATCGCCAAACTCCGTTGGTCTTTCGGGAGATAAGTTTAAAGACTGAAACTGCCCCAAAACCAACACAATCACTCCCACTAACAGACAGTTTGTTCCCAGGGTCGACACCCGTTCCGATTTCTTCGACACTAAACTAATAATCAGCCTCATTCCAAATCCGGTCAGAAAAAAAAGGCTGACTACATTCGAAAAGCCGGTTAAAAAAAATTTGCTCTGATCGAATAGATCCAAAACCAAGTTAGCTTTTACAACCTCCGTTATTGCCGGCTTTATTCCCAAAATCGTTATCAAAGGGATTAGGATCAACATTTTCTCAAACCGCGAGAAAGCTTTGCCAAAATCGTCAACACTCACAAGCCGAGTTCTTATTAACATAATTCCAAACAAGGAGAATAAAACACATTTGTAAAGGCCGTGATTAACCAAATAAAAACTGAAGCTGGCGTTGTCATTTGATCCCAGAAAATAGGCCATTAAACCTATCGATGACAAGGTCGTATAAGCCAAGGAAATTTTCAAATTGTTCGAGTAAAAAGCCTTGTAACTGTACAAAACAGCGGAAAGCGCTCCCAGCCATACCAAAGACTCCGAGAAGAAACTTTGGTAAACAAGGTTGGAGAAAAGAAATCCAATGTACAAGCCTAGTTTTACTAAAGTGGCTGAATGAAGGAAAGCACTAACAGGTGTTTCGGCGCACATTGCGGCAACCAACCAATATCCAAACGGAAAAATTGCGCTTTTGGCTACAACAGCAATAAGGAAGGCAAGTTGAGTTTGAAAATCAAGATTCCAAAAATCTTCTGAGTTTGAGAGGGATACAACGTCCGCTGTGGAGAAAATCTGATAAAGACGCAAAGAAAAGAAAATAAATGCCAAACCTGATATTACAGTTGAAAGAAGCACAATCTTTGCGGAAACGATATTTTTTTCATGCCTCGAATATCTCACCAACAAATAAGAAAATATGTTTGTAAGCTCAAAAAAGAAAAGTAAGCTAAATAGATTTGTCACCGCGAAAATAAAAAAGCAATTAAATGCAAAACACAGAAGAACAAAGTTGTTCAACCATGAGAAATTCTTTTTCTTATAATAAAAATGCGCAAAACTTGCCACGATCACGCAGCATAAGCCAAGAAGAAGCAAGAATGGCCTGTTTTTGTTCCAGACACTTATGTCAATCCAAAAATCTCCAAAACTTACAAGTTCGAAATAAAACTCTGAGGATAAGGATAAAATGGCTGAAGTTATTCCCAACAAAATAAAAATGATCGTTGTTACCAGTCTCATCAAGTTCTGAAAAGAAATATCAATACATCGCCCGGAATATCATTAAAGGATTCAACGCTTTTGCCGGTGAAAAAACCAAACGCAGAATTTATTATGCGTTGCTCAGTTTTACTCAAAGTTCCCTTGATTTTGATATATTCGAAGTTGAAGCGAGGCAAATTAATCTTTAGAATTTTCAGCAATTTTTCGAGATCATTTTTATTACAATCAGGTGGGAAACCAAGCCCTTTCCCTCCTAAAGTTACAAATACTTTATACTCCGTGTCAGTGAGGTCGTTTTGAGAGCAGTACTTGTACTGCAACTTTTTCAAAAGTTCGTCACAGGTGAAACTGAAATAACAAGTTTCGAGAACATCCAAGGGCGAGTTGCTTGAAGTCTCTTGAGCAAGTTTTTGCACCTGAGACCGAACATTGTCCAATGACTTACTATTCTTCATATACCATTCTGCTTTCAACAAAAGAATTTCAGCCTCTCTAAAGTTTCCTTTCTTGGCGGATTTTAAACTACCCTCAAGATAATTTTTCGCCAAAAGGTCGTCAGTTAAATGAGTGTTTTTGTTTATATGGCAACTAATTGACACTAGAGCGATACCGAAAGCCAGAACAAAACTGAGAAAATGAGCAACAAAGTCCAATTTACCTTTGAGGTTATTAAAAAAACAACTGGGTCCTCTAAAGATTGACCCCTGCATACCTTTAACCAAATGGTAGCATACCAATAAACAAGTAGAGGAAAAATCATCCACAAAAATTCAGGGCTTGAATAGAGGTTTTTTACCGCTTCCGAGTTAAGGTAAAGCAAGAATACCAACGTGCTCAATAATCCTGAAGCAAGACCAAACGTTTGTAAAAAGTGGATATCCGTTTCAAAGTACTTCCTGCCAATTGAATTACCCTGAATTATTAGTTCAGAAGCTCTCTTGACGCTGGCCAGGCTTAAAAAAGCAAAAATAAAAAATGTAACGAACCATCCTGTAATGGGTACGGAAACTAAAAAAGCGCCGGCAAAAAGTCTTATTATGTAAAGAAGCGTCAACGTGAAGATATCCAGAATTTCTAACTTTTTTAAGACCCTTGAATAAAGAATTGCGATTAATAAGTAAATCAACAAAAAAAGGGCCAAAACTGGAGAAAAGAGAAAGCTAATTGACATAGACGTCAGTATAAGTAAAAAAGCCAAAGCAACACCAAAGAAGCAAGATATCTGATTGCTAGCAAGGGGACGAAACTTCTTTTTTGAGTGTTGCCTGTCAACATGTATATCAAAAAGGTCGTTTAGAATGTAATTTCCAGAAGACATCAACCCAAAAAGCACAAAAGCAAAAAAAAGGTTTGCAAGTGCCGTGATTGAGAATTCATGCGCTAGTATGGCAGGACAAAATAGCAAACCGTTTTTAAACCAGTGGGGGATCCTTAAAAGTTGATATACACTTGACACAAGAGGTGGCCTCGGGCTGAAAACAATTCCGTGGGGAAATTGATCTTTAAATTTTTGTATCAAACTAGGTCGCGCGTTTACCAAAATTGGGGTGCGAGCTGCCTCGAAAACATAAAAGTCAACGCTCGTGTTGCCTACATAATCAAATGTTTGATACAGCCGTTTCAGCACTTTTGTTTTTCTAAAGCCTTTTAAGTTAGTCGAGGTTGAACCGATTGCTTCATCAAAAATATCGCCTTTAAATACTTCCACGAATTCTTGCGGAGACGCCGATATTAATATTATTTTTCGACCTTTAGCTTTTTCTTGCCTTAAAAAATCGTAAAACTCACTCGGGTGATTATAAAAAAAACTTGACACGTCGACATTCCTCGCCAGATATTTTTTGAATGCCAGATTTCCGCCACATAGAAAAATGAAAATCGCCAAGATGGCTTTTAAAGGTTCAGACTTAAAAAGCTCGATCCACGCTTCTTCTGTTACGTCACCAAGTATGTATGTTCCATCTAAATCTACAGCCAAAACGGGAGTGTCCATGACGTAAAATATACCGTTAAAAAAAAGCTGGTTACAGCCGAATATCAAATCGTGCAAGACGGTTCCATATTCTTGGGACGGTACATCATTATCCGTAAGCTTGGCTCTGGAGCGATTGGGACCGTTTACCTCGTCTGGGACCGAGTTTTGGAAATCGAGGTGGCTCTGAAAATTATACCGGCTGCCCAAGACACAGTTGAATTCAAACGTTTTCAAAGAGAGGTACTTTCTGCACGCAAGGTTAGCTCAAGATATGTTGTCAAAAATTTTGAGTGTGGAGTTACCGACACCCACTTGTTTCTTGTTAACGAATATGTGAAAGGGGGGAGCCTTAGGGAATATCTAAAACAGAAACCCCTGTCATTCGAGGTTAAGCTCGAAATATTCAAAAAAATTATTGAAGGTCTTATTGCTCTCCATGACAAAAACATAATTCACAGGGACATAAAACTGAGCAACATTCTGTACGATCCTGAAGAGCATATACCTAAGATTGGCGACTTAGGAATTGCAAAAGTCGGAGACTTGATGGCCACGTCTCAAGCTGATTTTATAGGCTCAGCAACACATATGGCTCCTGAAATATGGAGAGGGGAACAAGTTACAGTAAAAGCTGACATATATTCCCTTGGAGTCTTAGCTTACGAGCTCTTTGCAGACAGTTTGCCTTTTTCCGCTCAAGACTTGCAGTCAATGATGAGAGCCCACTTACACAGCAAGCCTTACAAACTTTCAGAACTATCCGAGGACAAAATCCCGGCTGAATTTGATGAAATAATTTCCGCGTGCCTTGTAAAAACCCCGGAATTGAGGCTATCTGCTGGACAAATTCTTTTAAAGCTCCAAGCTCTTGACACAATGACTACTATTGCCAGCGATTTTGCTGTAAATCAAACTCCGAAGAAACGTGAAAATCTTGTTTTTTGGAGAAAAAGCGTCACGCAAACTTCGGGCACCTTGCCTAACGCAGAAGCAGGCGAACTTATCCATCTTAAAAAAAGCGCTTTGCAGAGCCTTATCATGTTTATTTTTTTACTTGCCTTTTCCACCGGCCTGCCGAATCTGCTTTTCTTTTTCAGATCAACCGAGTTTGCGAAGCTTGTCCCAGGATTAGCTGTTTTGGCTTTGATTTTAGTACTTTGGTTTTTTGGAACCTGGCTCCTAAGAAAAAATAAAACAGTTAGGCTTGCATATGCTTTTTTGGTTTTGCTCTTTGGACTTCCGGTTCTTAAAAGCGCTTTCAGTGTTGAAATTTACTCAACGGACTCTGAAAGCTATCTTTATGTAACCAAATCCCTGACACTCGCTTTTGTGGAAGAGTTTTTTTCATATTTTTCTGCGTCAACCATCGAAAACTTAAATCCGTCTTTTTTGCTGCTTTTT
The DNA here is from genome assembly GCA_025055295.1 of Deltaproteobacteria bacterium. GTDB lineage: Bacteria > Bdellovibrionota_C > UBA2361 > JANWWW01 > JANWWW01 > JANWWW01. The sequence continues at coordinate 17,344 of JANWWW010000004.1, forward strand.
TGTGGGTTTCTAATTGGTGGTTTTTTTGTTGAAAATCGGATTACTTTTTTGGCTTGTTTCGTGATACTCATGGTTATTTTTGTGGTTTTTTTGAATGTTGCTGCTTTGTATACAAATCTGCCGGTTTACTTAACCGGTATTACTTCCATTACGTATATGCTTTTTGCGTTAAGACTGTCAGTGAGTTTTGCAACGCATAGAATGTTAAATTAAAAACCGTTTTAAATATTTATAAGTCGCTAATATCTAGCAATTTAATGAAAGCGCTCGGTAAAATACTAAGTGGGTGCCTGTAGCTCAGCAGGACAGAGCAACTGCCTTCTAAGCAGTAGGTCGCAGGTTCGAATCCTGCCAGGCACGAACTTAAAACTTTTAGATCATGCTGGGAACGGTACTTGTCTATGCTGGAGCGACTGCCTTAGTTTTCGTTGGTATCATAATTTTAAGTACCGTAATAGGACCGAAGTTCAGAACACCAACAAAAGAAAAGCCTTTTGAATGTGGTAGCATAAGTCTAGACTCAATTGAAACAATAAAGGTCCCGCTTTCTTTTTATGATGTTGCGTTGGCGTTCCTCGTTTTCGATGTTGAGATTCTTTTTCTTTTTCCCTTGGCATGGACATGGTTTGAAGGGAATGCATTAGGAGGAGTTTTATTTCTCTTATTTTTGTTTATTTTGAGCTTAGGGCTTATTTTTGAAATAAAACAGTCCCGGTTTTTCGTTTATTGAATGGAACTGCCTTACTACGATTTTTTCGAAAGCTCCCCCGAAACTAATCAAGATAACGGCGACGAGGTTCGCGTTATCTTCGTTGCATGGCCTTACATGAATGGCAAACTGCATGTTGGTCATTTGGCGGGTTACCTTATTCCTGCTGATGTGATCGCGCGCGCGTTTAGAATGAGAAGGTTTAAAACCTTAATGGTCTCGGGCTCTGATTGTTACGGAACCCCTATTCTTTTAACTGCCTTCAAGGAAAAAGTCACGCCATGGGAGGTAGTTTCGTTTTATCATGAGGAGGCTTTAAAACTATTCAGGCTTTTAAAATTGACTTTCGACAATTATACGGCTACAGTCAACAAAACTCATCATGAAGTTGTCAAGTGGTTTTTCGTGGAAATACTTAGGAACGGTTTTTTCGAAAAAGGGAAAGATAGGCAATTCTTCTCTCCCTCGCTTAGCCGGTTTGTCCCCGATAGATTCGTAATTGGCGAGTGTCCTTATTGTAAGGCTAAAGAAATCAAATCTGATCAATGCGAAGAATGTTCCGCTGTGCTGCTTCCCGAACAGGTCATTAATCCGGTATCAATTTTTGACAACAAGCCGGTAGAACTAAGAGAGTCAGAGCATTATTTCCTTGCTTGGCCTAAATTACAGAGCGAAATTCAAAATTATTTTGAATTACACAGGAGTTTGTGGCGACCGTGGGTTGTTTCTGAAACTGAAAAATGGCTCAGAGAAGGATTAAAAAAAAGAGCCGTAACCCGTGATCTTGACTGGGGCATTGAGATTCCTGTTGATAAAATTGACGAAAGTTTGCGGTTGGCGGATATCCACAAAAAGAGAATTTATGTTTGGTTTGAGGCAGTCACAGGTTATTATTCCTCAACCGTTGAGTACTGTTTGAGAAAAGGTTTGGAAGTTGACAGATTTTGGAAGAACCCAAAAGCGAGGCATTATTATTTTATGGGAAAAGACAACTTACCTTTCCATACGATTTTTTGGCCAGGTCAACTGATTGCGACACGTAAGGACTTTTTGCTTCCTTATTTCCCCGCGATCAACCAGTACCTGTTATTTGGCACGGATAAGTTTTCGAAGAGCAAAGGGCGAATAGTAGACAGCTACGATTTTACTAATAAATACGGCACGGATTATGTCAGATTTTATTTTTCGGCTTTTGCTCCAGAAGCCTCTGATTTCAGTTTTTCGGAAGAACACTTTAAGGAACAATGTAATAGCCTTTTAGTGGATAAAGTCGGCAACTTTGTGAGCAGAGTATCAAAACTAGCAGGGTTAGATTTCAGACCTATCCTGTCTTTTGAGGCATTTTTAGACTTCGAACCCTTCTTAAAAAAATACATCGAAGCGACAGACAAAGCGTCAACTCGGGAGCTCTGTCAGGCAATACTGGATTTCGCTGATTTTCTGAACAAAGATTTTACCGATAAGCGCCCTTGGTCATTTGAGCGCGGTTCGCACACTTTTCAAGTTCTAATGAGTAAATATACGGGTTCAATAATTCTTCTGTTAAACATTTTAAAGCCGGTAATTCCAGGTGCCATTTCTAGGGCAGAGAAACAGTTTAATTTAAACTTGACTTACTTGATAGATTCAAAAGAACTTTTCGAAAAAGAATTATCTAGCTTTAAAATTAATGCGCTTGCTAACATGTTTGAAAAAATTTGATCAAGGTTGTTAAATTGGATGATGGTCGAAGACAGCTAACCTGTTTACTGTTCGCTCTCGTAACTGGAAAAAATTTCTGTTTTCAGAAGGTTGGAGCTTAAAGCCCTCGAAATTTTATGGGATCATTAAAAAGGAAAGTTTTAAAGGAAATCGTAAGAGGGCCGTCAGAGTGTAAAGTTGAAAAAGGCTTTTTATCCTCTTCATGAAGCATAAAAGACTTGCCAGAAAACCAAGTTTTAAAACAAAATCATAAAAATTTAACGTTTATATGAGATAGTATATATGGTCTTTTTGTAAAATTTTTTAAAAAGTTGAGCTCTTTCACGCTATTAATTTTTCTAAGCCCATAGGTAATTTGTCACATAGCTCTTTTATCGGTCACCTTAGGTTAGTTGTTTATGGCTATTTTGAACCTTGGCTGATTGTGGTCGTAGCTTGAGGCTTGACAGGCTTGTTAACTGGGAACAAAAATTGCTGAGTTATCGATCAAAGGAAAAAATTTCTCAATGCCGATAGCGACATTTTCAGGGTTGGCGTCCGGGATAGACTCAGCGTCTTTGATTCAGGCTCTGATTGATGAAAGAAAAAAAGTAAAACTCAAGCCCCTTCAAAGAGATTTAGCGGAAGTCAATGCTGCTAGCTCAAAGTTGACAGAGTTAAAAGGTTTAGCTCAAAAGCTAGCCGAAAAAGCAAGAGTTTTTAGCCCCGTATATGGAGGTCCGCTTTACAAAAAAGCAACCACTTCAAACGACCAAATTGCAACCGCAACAGCCACATCTAATGCGGTTAATGGCACTTATTCCTTGAACATAACACAATTGGCGAAAACATCCTCCGTCACTTTTAATCAGTCCTACAGTTCTGCCAACAGCCCTTTAGTTGCCGGCATAAATGACTCTCTCCCAGCTGCAGATCGGACCCTTACGATTACCTATGGACAAGGCTCAAGTCAGGTTACGAAAAATTTTGTTCTGACGTCTTCCACAACAGTTCAACAGTTTATCGACGACTTTAACACTCAGTTTAGCGGGGTCGCAAGCGCTTTGCTAATCAATGTTGGGACATCAAGCAACCCTGATTACCGAGTCTTGCTTAAAAGCGCCAAACAGGGAACGCAAGAAGGATTTGTAGACTTCTCGGTTTCAACCACACCTGACCCGATTTTAAACAGCTGGGTCATGAACAAAACAGTCGATCAGGCTCAGAATTTAAACATGACGATTTCCGGAATTACTGGGACAATAGTAAAAACGTCAAACACTTTTTCGGATTTGATACCCGGTGTCACCTTCACAATTAAACAAACAGGCTCCGCAGAAATTACTGTCGACCTGGACCAGACTGACATGATTAACAAGTTACAGGCTTTTGTCGACGCGTACAATGATGTGGTTCGATTTGTAAGAAAAGAGAATAAAACTACGGTTGTAACAAACTCTAAAGGAGAGTCTGATCCAAAGTTTGGCTCTTTGACGAAAGTAAGGGTGGATGATGGGTTTATCGAGCAGCTACGGCAAAAACTCACAAGCTTAAACGCATACTCTGGAACACCACCTCCTACTGCAAAAGTTTTTAAACTGCCGGACATAGGGATTTCAACTCAGGGTAAGGATGAAACTGGCGCATTTGACGGAACTTTAGTGTTTACAAGCAGCGGTTCAACCACATCAAGTTTCACCAAAGCCTTGCAGGATGATCTTCAGGGGGTGATAAACCTGTTGACGAATCTTGGAAACGAACTCGGAACCACAACCGGCTTGATTGAAGAATATACTGCTTACAACAAACTTTTTGACACAAGCCTTAACAGCCTTGGTCAACAAAAGAAAGACATAGAGTCAAAAATTTCCGAGGCGGAAAAGGCCCTTCAGGCGGAAGAAGCCACACTCACCCAGACTTTTGCTCGGCTCGAAAGCACAATTGGAAGATTGCGGAGCCTACAAACTAATTTAGCTCAGGCACTCGCAACATTGCCAAGGTTTGATAATGGGAGATAGGTGTCAGAACGAATAAAAGTTTGATCAGTGGCTTCGATTTCGGAGGAGCTTTTCAGCAAAATAGAATTTAACTTTAATTGATCTGTAAAGTGTTAGCCTCTGATACACTTCAAGTAGCTTTTATCATAACGCCCTCAAATAAGTACTTAGGCTTCCAGAAATTATTAATAGCAGTAATTATTAATGAATGAAGCCAAAAAATCTCTACCGTATACCAACCCTTCACTTTCTTTGAGTAATACTAGGGTTGCCGAGCCTTTCCAGTCTTTAATTGTAGCCAGACGTCTAGTATAGAATACTCCAAGCAAATGTCGTGTTAATCATTAAATTCCTTACTGTTGGCATCCTTAATTTGAAGTCCAGTAGCTCCTCCGACTGACTATCAAAGTAAGTTTGGGTAATTTTTGGTTATGTCGCTAAGGAAGCGACAAAAACACATGCACAAACAGTGTTTACATACTTGGCTCTTCGATTAAAATTCTGCCCTCTTTTCGTGACCTAAAGTCTTTTTATTTATTCGGATTTGATGCCAAGCTTCATCTCTACGGATTTTCTTGCTATCTTCGGGTCAATATTGGAAGATTTGGCAAGAACTTGTCCTGTCAGAAAACCAATCTTTTTTTTAACATGTGTTTTGGTTTTATCCTCTTCACTCAAAATTTCTTTGACAACGTCAGGAAAGCTCTTTAGAACTTCGTCTACAATTGAGTGTACTTTTTCTTCAGAGCTTGCTATGAGCAAATTTTCGGAAGAAATCGTATGCTCAATATCGAGAGTCGGGTCTCTTAACAATCTTTCAAGAAGGTTTTTTACAGACCTTGAAGAAATTTTGTTGTTTTGATAGTGCAAAAGTAGATTGGTTAGCTTTTCAACTGGAAAGGGCAAGTCGGACGACTCTAGACCTCTTTCTTTTATTAAACCTTGTATATCGTTAACAAGAAAATTAACGGCTACTTTTGGCGCAACACCTCTTGAAATTAGGTGGTTCAACAGAGTTGTGTACCTTCTGTCATAACTGACAATTATCGCGTCATCGGGCGACACAGCCCAATTTTGAGTTAAATTTAGGAAAGTTTGAGTTGGTAGTATAGGTAACTTTTCCCGTAGACCGTCTACAAATGCGGAAGAAAGCCGTAGAGGAGGCAGGTCTGGGTCTGGCATGTAACGGTAATCGCTAAGTTCCTCTTTTCGTCTCAAGCTGTATGTTGTTCCAGTCTCTGGATTAAATCCCCTCGTCTCCCTTAAAACATCTCGTCCTTCCCTTACTTCTTTTATTTGTCTTGCGATTTCATAATTGATGGCCTGAGTCAAAAATTTAAAAGAATTCAAATTTTTAATTTCAACCCTGGTACCCAAAACTAGCGAGTCCCTTGGCCTGATGCTAACATTTACGTCACATCTTAAAGAACCTTGCTCAAGGTTTGCCTCTGAAATGTTCAAATACTTTGCGAGGTTTCTAAAAAATTTTACAAATTCAGCGGCTTCCTCCGATGACTTGAAACACGGGTCGGTGACTACCTCAACCAAAGGAATTCCTGCCCGGTTTAAATCAACAAGAGATTTATTAAGATATTTGTCATGAATGCTTTTGCCGGCATCTTCTTCCAGTTGAATTGATTTTATTGGCACTTGCTTGATTCGGCCATTGAGCGGAAAAGAGAATACTCCTAGAACCGCAAAAGGTCTGTAGAACTGGGTAATCTGATATCCTTTTGGAAGATCAGGATAAAAATAATGTTTTCTATCAAATGTTGATATTTCATTAATCTGGCAAGCTAGAGCTAAGGCAAGCGTTACTGCTTTTTCAACTGGTTCCCTGTTTAAAACCGGCAAGACTCCAGGAAGCCCAAACGTGTAAAAATCCACGTTCACGTTCGGTTGATCTGTAAATCTATTCTCCGCTCGACAAAACAACTTCGCTCTAGAGTTCAGCTGCAGATGAATTTCAAGTCCTATTACAGGCTCGAACTCCGACATTAAAATTCGTCAGGGCTAACTTCTGTATCTTCAGTGAACCCGTACAGTGTCCAATAGAAATAATCTTCTTTCGGTTCGATTACGATAATCCAACCTTTCTTTGGAGTGTCTTGTTGGGCATTACTATAAAGCTTTAAAACTCGTCCGTCAGTTATCTTTACAATGTCAAAACCCTCTAAGCGCTGACTCCAGTTAAAAGGTCTTCTGTGAGAAGCATACCTGCTTGATATTACTTCCTCCACAATAACCTCTTCCTTTCCAACCATCTCGCTATTGTTTTTTAGCCGTTGTTTTCGGATTGAGAGTAGCTATTTCGATCGCAGTGAAGTATGGGCTGGCTCCATACTTTAGATCCCGGATCAACTCAGCAGCGTCTTTTGTTTCGACCAAACTCCACAGAATCTGAGGCTCGCCTTTGGGTCCCGTCTCTTCTATGGAAATAGGCACTAAAAAAAAACACCCTAAAACCGCTTCGCTTTTCGAGGCTAGCCTGTAAACACTAACTGGTATTCCTTTCTGATCCGCTAACAGTTGAGCGTTTTGGACCAATTGATCCTTGTCTTTTGATATAGTCCACTGATTTTTACCCCCGGCTGGGCATGCGAAGAACTCACGTCCGAACTCAAGGGATCTTTCAAGATCATAAAGCCAATCGATCGACATCTTGCTTAACGATTATACTATGGTGAAGCTTTGTTTTATATGCTTGGTTTTCTGTTTAATGTCTTTTTCAGATGCCGTTTGCGTATGAGCACGGCTAAAATTTTTAATATTTTTCAATCAAACCAAATAGCTTGTTTATGCCTATTTTTTGACTTTGCTAGGATTTCATCAAAGGATCCTTATAGCGACAGTCAAACATAAATTAGACCTACACTGTTGATTTCAAAGTCGCCAAAATTGTTTCTTCCGGTGTGATCCATACGTCTTTGCTTAAAAGACATTTTTAGTCGAAAGTAATTGTTAAACCTGAAACCTTAAGTAGAAACTGTGAATAGTACAAAAGGACCATGCAAAAACCTTTGTTTTTACAGTCAATAGATATGTCTAAACGCCAACATGGAAAATGTCTGATATGGCCGATGAATGCTTTACCGAGGCAAGAAAGAATTTGTCACACGACTCAGCCTTATCGTATCGAAAAAAGCACGATATTTTACCAAATATTCAGTTATGGTTGAGGCTACTGAATTAGGATTTTTTTGTATATCAATAAAAATTTTTCTTGCTGCGCTTTGAAACTGTTGCATAAGTCCTTTTCTTAAAACACAGGTTAAATCAGCTTGTAAGGTCCCCAGTACATCAATTTCTTTGTATCCTCGAGGGTCTTTATCTAAGATACTGTCCAAAATCATTCTTAGCGAAACAAAATCAGGAATAAATCCACTTTTGTCTCTTGTGTCAAGCGCTGCGCCAGCAAATTCCATCAATGAGAACAAGATGGAGTAACCTGGGTTTGGGCAAAAACCATGTTGAAAAAGAATAGCTTCCAGCTCAAATTTAAAATTTCTTTCTTGAACGGTACCCAGAGCATGATAAAACGCCCCTAACCTCATTCCATTTAAGCTTGCGTTTAGAAATGCCACCATATGCCCGACTTCGTGAAATATAAGAGGATCATAGAGCTCTTGGGCTAGTTCATCCTGCCCTTTCACATCAATTGCAAGCAAATCGCAAATTTCTCGAAAAGATCTAGCACTTAATACGGGGCTCAATGCAGTGTCTAATAAATCTTTTCTTGCATTGTCGTAAAGATATTTTATGAAAAATGCATATTCTCTTAATCTGCGATCGGTGTCATGCCTTACAAATACTAACTGTCCGAAACACATTCCCAAAAAATGTCTTTCGCTTGAAACCACCGGAATCTCTCTGACAAAATAAACCGGAACTGCTCGTGGAATTTTAAGTCCCGCCTCGGTTAGACTGTGACAAGTTTCTTCCGGTGTTTCAAACGACCTAATTTCGTGCATAGTTAGAATTCTGCCAACGCGAAAATGTTCTGAAAGGGTCTGTGATGAGTCTTGATCGCAGCAATAGGCAGGTAAAATAATAACCCCTTGGCGGGCAAGCTCTTGGATCGACGTCAAATCAGCTCGAGAAAAAGATTGCCTGGGAATTTCCTTAAAATCTATTCGTTCTAAAGTCTGGTCTTCACAAATTCCAGGAGGAGCGTTAGCAATAGCCTCGCTAACTAATCGCGATAGCTCATAATCAGCGGCTATTAATGATTCATAATCAACACCATCCGAGGATGGCTTTTTGTCAATGACGAATTTTAAAACCATACGCGTTACATAATCGTTATGGCTCGTGGTTAAAATATTGAATACTTTGACTTTAAGTTTTAAGAACTGCAGTACAAGCTTACATGTTGAAATATCCGTTTATCGCTCATTTTTTTGGTTTTTTTATAACCAAAATAATCTTGACAAGTTGTCGCAGCGAAGTTGGATACCATACCTTGTTTACTTTAACAAGAGTTTTTCCCTTTTTGTCAAACAAATTAAAAAGGCAAAATTTCATGATTTTTTGCTCGCTTTAGGAACGGTTGAATTAATCGCTAAATTCACTATTGTTTCACTTTGATACTTTAACGTCTGCTAAAGTAATTGTATGCCACCAAAATGCTATAAGCTGCATTACCGGTATGCCTAGCCCTCTCCTTAATATCGCAACAGACTAATCCGATAAGCGGCATCTATCGAAAACCCGCTTTTCTCCTTAAAATAAATGCGTTATAGCTTAAAAGATGTTTTACTCCAATACATGATGCCTAAAAAGATTGGGTTGTTTTGAGTGTCTAGCTGCGTGGCACGACATAAACCAACTTTTCGGCTGAAATTTTGTTATCAATATTCGAAAACATCGCCAAGCGAAATTTTTTCGAGCAATTCTTGAGAGTAAATTCTCAAACTCTAAAAAAACGAAACTTCCCTAACCGATGAATGGTATAAAACTACTGCTGAGACAGCAAGTTAGTCATTTTGTTCGAAATCGCGTCATTTAAGTAACGTAATAGATAACACCGATTTATAATGATGGCACATATACTAAACAGACGGTCTAAGACCACACGCTTTCCAAGGAGTATAGAACTTTACATGAAGTATGTCTTTTAAATCGCTTAAGTTTATCGCATCACAAAAGACAAGCAATAGATGGAGGAACTCGTATTTTGCAGCAATCTCAAGCGTTACAAAAGAAGGAACCAAAAGCTAGCCTAGAACCCTTCGGTTAGCGCGTTCAAATCGATGCTAAGACTGTTCAACATCGCATAATCTACTTTTAGGTTGTTGGTTTAGATACCCATTATGTAGATATTAAGGATTGACATATGGGTTAAGGTGTAACTGTTGAAAGCAAACTAAAACGACTTACTCATCAAACCTAGCAACTAGTATGTCAGTTATAGATTAAGATTACTTGACAAAATTGGTTTAAAATTTAATAACAAATCGCGACCAACATCATCCGTGGAATAAATTGGATGAAAAAAGACTTTTTAAGGCGTATTGAAGAGTTAGCAAATAGAGAAGGCTTTGTGTTTTTGGGCTGTTCTCCTATAACGTCAGTCTCATCGGACGTGTTTGATCGTTTTACATACTGGTTAAACGAGGGTTTTGGCGGGTCCATGGCTTATCTTAGCAAAGTCAAGCAAGACCTTCGAGAAATAATTGACTGGGCTGTCTCTGTTTTTGTATTTGCTTGGCTGTACCCGCGTTATGAGTCGCAGTCACGTTATGGATTTGGCAGGATTGCAAGCTATGCATTGTGGAGAGATTACCACAGAGTCTTCAAGAAACGGCTATTGAAACTTGGCAAAAACTTGACTGATGAATTCCCGGGTTTAAGATTTAAATGTATAACTGATGCTTTTCCCATTTTAGAAAAAGCTTTGGCTCTTCAGGTTGACAGTGAAAAGTTGTTTATGGGCAAAAACACACTGTTAATTCACAAAAATTTTGGCTCGTTTTTTTTGCTTGGAGAAATTGTAACGAACATGAAAGTAACGCAAGTTAATTCATTTCGATACGATAATAACAAACTGGGCTGTGGGAATTGTGTTAAATGTGTGACTGAGTGTCCGACTAATGCCCTTAATGGCTGTTTTATCGACGCGCGAAAATGCATCAGCTACCTTACAATTGAATACAAAGGGCCTTTTAATTTAGAGCAAATGCGAAATGTCGGCGACTGGTTGTTTGGTTGCGATATTTGTCAACAAGTTTGCCCTTTCAATCATAAAATCAAAGGAAAAAATTTTTGCTCGTTTTTGCAAACTGATTTGCGTGTGACACCTTCTTTTTCGCTAATTGAGGTTTTGAGTTTAAATGAAGAAAAATTCAAATCCTTGTTCATGGGAACGCCAGTTCTACGAGCTGGATTAGAAGGTTTCCAAAGAAACGCGATAGCGGTTTGTTTTAATCAAGGCTTTCAAGAGGCTCTGCCTATGATAAGAAATTTAACGAAATCTGACTCCGATACAGTAAATCAAACTGCATCTTTAGCACTGTCAAAGTGGAAGGTTCGATCAGTTCCAACAAAATTAGTCGTTATTAATTGAAAAGTTTAGGTCAAAGCAAGCTCACAAGTTGTTGATATTCCAAAGTTTTTGGAAATTTGAATGCTTTGAGGAAAGACCACAGTTGATGGATGCTCGGGATAAACTTCTAGTTATGCGATGCTTATCAAAAACAGCTTTGATCTATGACTTTTCTGTGTATAACTTGGACTAAGTCGCTAAATACTTCTTTTTGCTGTTCTATTTTGAAACAAGACATTAACAATTAATTGGGTTTCTCGTTCTCCGAGAAAGGCTAATTATCTAAAAGGTGAAACAAAAAACTATTGGAGATGATTTTATAATTGTACGGCATCAGGACAACTGCGTAAACCTTTATAAATACTAATCAATATCGTACGTACGGTTCCTAAAAGAACGTCTATTAAGCCTATTTGCTAATGAGCATCAGGTCAGGCATGCATAAAATTATTTCTAGTCGATATAGCGGGAAAGTCGCACACCAAATACTTGAAGCTTTGGGTATAACTTTACCTCAAAATCGTAGATATTGGTAGTGATCTTAACAGATGGGGTGTGATCATATGAGAAGAGAAGGAACTCCTACCAGGGTTAAATTTGCGACAAAAATTTGTCTTGAAAAAAACTATCAACAGATAGCGTCAAAGAGGCTTAAATTCAAAGCCGGGTCGTCAAAGGTGGAGAAATATTTTGATATCGACTTTTCATGTAAGGACTTAAATGAAGTTTTTTTGCGGTTGGCATACTCAACAAGCCGACGAATTTTTTTTAAGCAGGATGTAAAAATAGATTGATAAGAATTTGTAACGTAATTGCAAACGATAACACTATATACTGTTGAAAGATTATGTGAAATTTACAACATCAGCGCCAACTCAACACGTAAGTTCTACAGAACTCGCTAAAATTATCATGAACGTCTTTTTATTTGTGTAACTTTGACTTTTAGCATGTGGTAATAGAATATCGAAGGAGGAACAAGCCAAGATTGTATGGAGGCGCTGAAAAGGTTTTTACGAAAACCCCTAGCTTTGCAAGGAGGCCGTCATTGGGACTAAAAAATACCAAAGAAACCCCGAACGAAGGAACTACTGTAATGGTACTTACAAAAGACTTGTTAAAACAACCCTGGGTGACATCGAAATTAAAATACCTCGTGACAGAAATAATAGTGAGTATAAACTAGTGTTATTAAAAAGAAGAAAAAGAGGTTTTATGAGATTACAGGAAGAAAGTGTTCCCCTTTCCAGAGATGGGGCTTAAGGAGTTAAAGGCTAAGTGGAATGGGAAGTATCCAGATGTAGTGCGTATGTGGGAGAAGGACTTTCAATCTATAACATCTTTTTTCAAGTATCTATCTGTTTGAGTTTAGAAGACTTATTGCGACTACTAATGTTATTGAGAGTGTCAACAGCAAGTTAAGGAAGGTCTTGTATGCCAAGGGGTCTATGCCTCAAGAGAGGCTGTTAAGGTATGTTATGGTATTTACTTAGACCTTTATAAAAGGTGGTCGAGGGACGGTATTCCTAAATTCGGCGTTTTATGCTTGTTTTAAATTTAGAGTCAGTTTGAGCAAAAAAATTTTGTTTTAAGCCTAGCAAAAATTGAACTTTTAAACGAAGATGACAAATAAGATCATAATTTTCAAAGAAAAACATTTTATTTTTTCGCTCGTTTTAATATCGCGCATTTTTCTTAGGGGCATATTACTTTTTGTATATCTTTTATGTATTAAAAAGCTTGTTAAAGAAGTGGCGATCTTGGTCGAAGCCCAAAGGCGGGAAAGTTAAAAAAGGGTGCTTAGAAAATATTGTGTCCGATGAGGCTAACAATCAGGTCAAAGTCAAAGAATTATAACTATAAGGTAATTTTTCTCGATAAGTTCTAATAGTATTTTTTTAAAAATATCCGGCTTTCCAAGATAAGTGGGAGAGTTAATTTGATTAGTTTATGATTTAGTCTTCAGGGACACTATGACTCCAAGTATACTGGATATGTCTTGTCATTTGCTTAAGTATTTAATAACAGGCCTTTCGGGCTTCATCATCAGCTTAATTTTAGCCATCGTTTTATTTAATCTTGCGACATTTAATTCGAAAAATTTTGGAGTAGTTTTTTTTTGATATAGATCTCACTAAGGGGAAAGTTACCTTGAGTGTACATCCAGCAAGGGAAATAGAAATCGTTTTTCCTCTACCATTTTCGCTGAAAACCTTTACAGCTGGTAAAAGGATCGAAAATTTCGATTATCACAAAAACATAGAAAGTCCAGAAGATTTCACGCTCGAACAATTTCCGTCAGTCAAAGTAATGCCTCAATTGCATTGGTTGATACTGTATGCCTTGTCTGGGGCGCTTGTAAGGTTAACTCATAGCTGGAAAACCTTTCTAATGGTCGAAACGTTTATGATTATATGGTTAGGCAGTTTCCTTCGGGTAGCAAATTTTTATTATCCTCTGTTTTTTAATTTTCTTTGACATTATTTTGGATCATAAACAAGGTAGTTTTTAGACCTAATGGGTTAATAGTATCAAATCGATTTTCTTGCTTATTATTTACTATATTAATTTTCGCTTGCGCCATGTTCGCTGTTATGGGTTTTTATTACAGACTCGGATTAATAAACCGGGCGGAAAAATTTTTGGACCATTCGGATGAACCTAAAATGATAAATCTAGTTTCTGCTTATCCTAGCTCAAATGCCAAAAAATTGATAGACCGAGGACGTGGCATCTTTAAGCATCCTCCTACTACCGCCAAGTTTCTGGCTTTTGCATCTAAACACACACAGTGGAAATTAGGCTTCAGACAGAAACTGAGACTAATTAACTACATTGTGGGATTGTCATTTGTTCTTATTGTGTCCGGCATTTGCTTTCAGACCTCTGGATATTCAGGATTTTTCCTTGGCATGGCTTTGACCGGGACATCGATACTTTCGAGTCTGAGTTCTTTGTTTTTGTGGAACGATATTTACATATCATTTTTCACAGCTTGCTTCTGTTTTTCTTTGATTTGGTTTCTAAAGACTCAAACTCCTATTTTTTTGCAGCTCGTCTCTTTTTTTGCGGTTCTCTCTGCTATTTTTAAGTATTCAGGATTAATTAACCTACTACTCGGCATTTTGTGCATGTTTTTTTGCGCTAATCATGTAAAACAATCTCTTAAAAATTTGCTCCATTACACGATTGGAGTTGTATTAGGGCTGATATTCGCCTTCATTGTGGTGCCTGAAATTTTCATACACGGTTGGAAAACAATTGCTGGACTTTTGTTTGAGCTTGACAGAGGTCTAATCGAACATTTTGGTTTTAAAATTCCGGCGATCGATTATCTCGGTCTTTTCATGTTAAAAAACGTTTTTTTCAATTACGAAAGTCCATTTTTTGGCTTTTTTGCAGTGTTTGCTTTGATTTACGGGATAAAAAACCGGAACAACAAAATTATTTTTGTCCTGACAATCTGTTTTCTGGTTAACTTAATCTTGTTTGAAATTAGTTCTGGTAAGCCGGTTCCGCAATACCATAGATATATGTTGCCTTCATATGTGTTTCTAATACCACTAATATCCCATGCCTTGGTAGCGTACTGGAACAATTTATGCTTTGTTCTTCTGCCGGTATTGGCTTTGTTGCTTATTGATAACCTGCGGACTCTTAGAGAATTGTCAGTTTGGCAAAAAGCAACGGAGTTTAAAAGAGAGCAATTTAAAAACATGTATCTAGCAAGTTGCGAGAGGACGCTTGCAAAATGCACCTTTATAAACAAATTCAATCCGTCTAAGTCTCTAAAGCTGTCCGAAGAAACTAGAAGCGTGGCTTATGCAATCACCGATTTTGCTTTAAAGCGGTATTTTGAGGCCCGGCTCAACACCATGCGCCAGTTAGAATTACAGAAAATCTACGTCCTGTTAAGACACTCCAGATCACTTAATGTCATTAAGCCTAAAAACGGCTCCAAACCGTTTCTTAATCCAGCTGTTTTCATTTATGAGCTTAATAACCCTAGGGCTGTCATTTCTGCTCTCAAATTTTTAGACAATGCTAAAGCAAAGTTGATTAACTGATTATCGGATTATTAAACCAACTTGACTTAAAGGTTAAATTAAGGCTAGGATGACTAATGATAGCAAGTTTAAGACACGTTTTTTATCATTAACAAACCAATTTTTAATCCACAGAGAAGTTATCGCTTTCTCAGAGCAGATCAGTCTGCGTTATGGTTTTTAGAAGATATATGAAGCAGAATAATTTCTATTTCAAAAGGTTATTCAGTGGCATGTGGCCTAAAGGGTGTGTTTGAGGTTTTCGGTTTGTGTTTAACGGAAAATTTGCTGGGGCATCGGATCACTTAAACTGGCTAGTTTGAGATCTAAAGTTTAAAAAATTTGATATCTTACAAATTAAATATCTATTATTTCTCTAAAATCAAAACCAGATTTAGTCATACAATTTTTTCGATTATGACTTTTCCTTAGTCTTCTTTTTTAACTATTGGGTCTAAAATTGGCACTAAACATGCAATCTTAACCAATCGTTCAATGATTTCTTTGTCTAAGATCGTGTCCTGGTCAACCAGTTTTCTACCTTCAAAGTCTACAATGGGTTTGGCGGTTTTAAGACCTTGCTTGAGATCTTTTAGGTCCACCACTTGTTCATCTGGCATTAGGGGGTCATTAATAACATGAAAAATTTTTCGTATCTGATCTTTAGATAATTTTTTAGGGCTTGCTAAAACTTTTGCAATTCTGTCGCTTATAACTTCTGCTATAAAATCCGTAACCGCTTCTTTGATGCTTGGCTCAACATTTGGCTCTTGAGACAAGGAATTTAAAAGCAGATAAGCACCGTTGGGTCTAAATACACCTCGTGGAAAACACGATAGATATACTTCTTTGGCCATTAAATATACGATTTCAATCTGTGTAAGATTAACCTTTTGACCCTCAAGGAAGCTGGCTATCCTATGAATTGATTCGGTCAAACGTTCGTTCTTTAGTCTTATGCTTGTCATGATCGCAACATCCTTCAAACGAGATATGGTCTTCCCACTCGTTTTTTTTTCCGATACGAATTCCCAAATCCCGTGTCGAAAGCCTATACCAGTCACGAAATGCAAAAAACCGAGATCCTTTACATAGTCGGCATTTAATTTAGACATAATGCCGGCTCCTATAAGGGAAAATCGTTTCAAGTTTATGAGATTTTTTTCAGTTATGTCAGACAAATGCTCGTCTAAGAAACGAGTTTCAGTGTGATTTGAACAAAACATAGTCCAAGAAATTTTGTTCAAATTTGAATTTCGCAGAATGGCCTTTGTGAAATTTACCGATGGTTTTGATTTGTGGCTCTCCTGCCACCATGAAAAATAAGAAATGATTTCCTCCGCTAAGGCGGAAATTGAGTGTTGTTTGGGAAAGTATTGGGCTTTAACGTTAACTGCAGCCAAGTCGTTTAAAGTTTTGTTGTTTAAAACGGCGATTGGTAGCGCCTGAAGAAAGGAGGCATATTTTTGAAGATCTAGGTCGTCGGTTTCAACGATCACAAGTCCTTTTTGCTTGTCTTCATTGACCCGCTCAAAAAATTGGTCATCTAGAGCGCAAAGCTCGGCTTTTAAACCAAAACTGTAAAATTTCTGCAATAAGTCCTCCGTTGATTTTGACTCGCCTACTACGTAAATGGAAAATTTCTCCACCCTGATAGAGTTTAATCGGAAATTTTTCTAAAATACTTTAAGACTTTTGAATGCAGCTCCCAGTCAGGCTTGAAAAAAAGATAAGCAAAGAGAAAAAACGAGAAATCTTCGTGGTTATTGGCGCCGGTATTGATCAAGTTTCAAGTTACGTTAAGCGAGATTTTTCCGATCTCAAAGACAAGCTCATAGAGCCTAAAGAAGGCGTAACTCCACTATATCTGTCGAACTCAAAATCATTGATCAGCGTCGTCTTAAACAGTAATGCCTCAAAACGTGATCAAATGGAGTCAGGTGCTCAGTTGTACAAATTAATTTCCGACCTAATCACTTCCGATACGCTCTTACGATTTTGCGGAGACCAGTCTTTTTTCCATATTGTGCTTGAAGGTCTAACGCGTGGCGCATATAAATTTAAATCCTCTTTTGATCAGGTTTTAAAGGAATACTCAAAAATTTCCTTAATGGATGTAGACTGGGAGGTAAATTTAAAGGAGTTTTTTTCATACCTTTATTGGTTAACTTATTACCGATGGCTAGTTGATTTGCCCTCAAATATTTGTACGCCTGATTTTTTGTCTGAAGAGGCTCGAAGGGTGTCGTCCAAGTTAGGCTTGAGTTGCAAGATACTTGGCAAAAGTGAACTAGAAAAAAAAGGGTTTGGTGGGATTATTGCCGTTTCAGGCGACCAAAATGCATATGTGATCGAGTTGTCATACTCTCCAAAAACCAATAGATCAAAAAAATGGGATTTAGCTGATCATAGCCTGTGTCTACTAGGAAAAGGTGTAACTTTTGACACCGGAGGCATATGCTTGAAACCTCCGGAAGGAATGTCGGCTATGAAAGCTGACATGTCAGCTGCAGCTCTAATATTGAGTCTTCTTTGTCTAGCTTCAGATGTACAGATCAAGTTTCCTTTAATCGGTCTAATTGGGACTACTTGCAACGGTATCTCGCGTAATTCAGTAAAGCCTGGAGATGTCATCAGAATAAAAAATGGACAATTAGTTCAAGTTGAAAACACAGATGCCGAAGGAAGGCTCATACTTGCTGATCTAATAAGTTTTTGCGGAGAACAAAATTACAAAAACATCGTTACGTTGGCTACACTTACGGGCGGCATTAGAGTAGGATTAGGGCTGTTTCATGCAGGATTCTTCTCAACAGACAAAAAATTTGCTAATTTGATACTTGAAGCCGGGGAACTTTCTGGAGATTTTTGCTGTCTTTTTCCTTTTGAACAAAAGTATGCCAAAGAGCTGGAGGTGTCTAAAGAGATAATATCAAACATAGGCACTTCAAAAAGTGGCGCGCCGGTGCTTGCGGCAATGTTTTTAAAACATTTCACTAAGCCGGATATGACATTCATTCATTTTGATATAGCAGGGGTTGCTTACCATACAGGGGAATTGGTTAAACACTGGGGGAAAGGTGCGACCGGATTTGGATTTAAGTTGTTTTATGAGATTTTTAAGAGACTTGAAGACACACAAATATGACCCAGATAAGAATTGTTCCAATAGCTGAGGAAATGAAACGAGCCTACCTTGATTACGCTATGAGCGTAATTGTTGGTAGGGCGCTTCCGGATGTGCGAGATGGCCTCAAGCCTGTTCAGAGACGAATTCTGTACGCAATGTATGAGGAAGGCTTGCTGCACAACAAAAAACATTCGAAGTGCGCCGGTGTTGTAGGCACTGTTTTGAAGTTTTTTCATCCTCACGGAGACAGCAGCGTCTACGACGCGCTAGTTCGCTTGGCTCAAGAATGGAATATGCGTTATCCGTTAATTGACGGACAAGGCAACTTTGGATCAATCGATGGAGACCCGCCGGCAGCTTATCGTTATACCGAAGCCAGATTGGCAAAAATTGGCGAGGAGATGCTTTTTGAAATCGACAAGGAAACGGTGGTTTTTGTTCCTAATTTTGATGAGACAAAAAAAGAACCAGTTGTGTTGCCCGCGCGTATTCCCAACCTAATTATAAACGGGGCAGATGGTATAGCGGTTGGGATGGCGACTCACATTCCCCCACATAATTTAGGGGAAGTGATTGACGCTCTTGTTTTCCTTATTGAAAACCCAAACGCCTCAGTCGAGGACATCATGGATTTTATCAAAGGCCCGGATTTTCCTACCGGTGGCCAAATCCTTGGCCGCAAGGGCATTGTAGATTATCTAAAAACCGGAAAAGGGCTAATTAAAGTCAGGGCAAAAGCAGAGATAATAGAAGATAAGAAGGGATCTTATATTGTCGTATCAGAAATTCCCTATCAGGAAAACAAAGCGCGCATTTTGGATAAAATAGCGGGACTTGTAAATGAGCGCGTTATAGACGGTATTGCAAGGATTAAAGACGAGTCGAATAGAGATGGCATACGAATAGTCATAGAACTCAAAAGGGATAGCACGCCGTCGGTGGTTTTAAATCAGTTATTTAAACATACCCCTCTTCAAACAACCTACGGTGTGATTTTCCTAGCTCTTCAGAATAATAAGCCTGTCGTTTTCAACATTAAGTCGTATCTTCAGGCGTATTTGGATCATAGGTTAGAAGTTTTGACTAAACGGTTAATCCATGACTTAAGGATTGCCAAAAACAGATATCATATAATCGAAGGGCTCATAATCCTTACCCAAAACCTTGATGAAGCTATCAACATAATTAAAAACAGCGAGGATGCAAGCGAAGCCAAAAAAGCTCTTTGCACGAGATTTAATTTGGATGACGTTCAAGCTCAAGCAATATTGGATCTAAGGCTTCAAAAGCTAACCAGACTCGAGATGTCCGGATTAATCAAAGAAAAGGAGGATCTAAGCAATAAAATTAGGCACTTGAATGAGTTGCTAAACGACAGATCGAAGATGAAAACTGAACTAAAGCAGGACTTGCTTGAAATGAAGAAAATTTACGGTGATCAACGCAAGACCGAAATTTTGGACGCAGATGAAATCATTGAAACTGAGGAGCTTATTGAAGACGAAGAAGTCGTAATAATGCTATCGAACCTTGGGTATATAAAAAGAACCCCCCTGTCCTATTTCCGTGTTCAGAAGAGGGGTGGAAAGGGAGTCGCAGGCGCCTCAACTTTTGAAGAAGATTTCATATCCAGAATAATTTACACGACAAACCTTTCCATGATTCTTGCGTTAACGACCCATGGAAGAGTTTTTTCATTTAAAGCTTACAAAGTGCCTGAAGGTTCTAGGACTGCCAAAGGAAGGTCTATCCAAAATTTCTTGGAACTAAAAAAAGATGAAAAAATTTCTGCCTTAGTGCCTGTTAGAGAGTTTAACGACAATTTTTCATTAGTCCTTGCGACCCGTTCCGGGTTAATAAAACGAATGCGCCTTTCTGATTTTGAAAAGATAAGGAGAACTGGAATAGTGGCAATATCTCTTAACGAGAACGATCACGTAATAGGAGGTGGAATTTGTCAAGAAGCTCAGGACATCATAATGACGACACGTTGTGGTTTAAGTATTCGGTTCAGATCCTCCGATGTTCGTGTTATAGGAAGAGCTGCAAAAGGGATACAGGGAATAACTTTAAGAAAGGGTGATGAGGTTGTTGCGATGCTTGTTGTTGAAAGAGAATCAGACACCCTTTTGTCTGTCTGTGAAAATGGTTATGGTAAAAGAACTTCTCTCAATGAGTACAGACTGCAAAAGAGACGTGGTCGCGGTGTGATTGACATCAAAACCTCAGGCAGAAATGGGCTTGTAGTGGCCTCGTTCCCAGTCAACGATGATTCGGAATTAATTCTTATGACCTCCAAAGGAAAGGCAGTAAGGATAATGGTCAAAGATATCAGAATATCGGGACGAAACACTTCTGGAGTTAGGTTAGTTGACTTAGCCGAAGGCGAGAAGGTTGTCTCAGCGAGCTTAATTTTTTCAGAAACCTAGTTTGCGTATTGGAATAGTTGGAGGAGGGTCATTCGGCACAGCCCTTTTAAGCGTGTACTCAGCTTTTTACCACTGTGTTGTCTGGGATAGAGATACAGAACTGTTAGACACTTTAAAAACTCAGAAATCCAATCCAAAATACTTGGTAAATATTGTCATCAGGGACGAATTTGAAATTGCGTACAAAATAGGTGAATTAGGTGAAGCAAATATCATTTTTGTGGCCATTCCATCACAAAACCTTGATGAGGTCGGCTTAGACCTTCTTCCAAAAGATGTTCCATTGATCCTCACTTGTAAAGGTTTTACAAGAGAAGGATGGCTTACTTTCGAGTATTTGAAAAGTTTAGGTTTTTTGAATGTATTAGCTTTATCAGGTCCAAATTTTGCCCAAGATCTTGGTTTACGCTCGCCCTGCGCGTCAATCCTATCAGGTACAGATTTAGAGACAGTTTTCCCTATAGCGAAAATGCTATCCAACAAATTTTTCAGGCTTTATCCAAGCGACGACATTAAAGGAGTTCAGCTATGCGGTAGTTTGAAAAATGTTTACTCAATAGCCACAGGTTACGCTTACGGGGTTGGTTTTGGTGCTTCATCGATTTTTTCTATTTTGAGTCGCGCGGTTTCAGAATTAGCCAGAATACTCAGGGCATTTAATTGTAAGGAGCATACAGCTTTTGGCCTGGCTGGGATTGGTGATCTTTTTATGACAGGCTCTAGCGTTCAAAGCAGGAATTTTTTGTTCGGCAAACTTCTTGCAGAGAATTATTCGCCAGAAAAGGCTCTTAAAGCAGTTGCTCAAACAGTCGAAGGTTACAACTCGGCATTTTTTGCCGAAAGTAAAATTCTCTCTCGTGGTTTGGATTTGCCCCTTCTTGAAGCCGTGGTTGAAATTGTAAAGGGAAAGTTTTCCAAGGAGAGAATTGCAGGTCTTCTTGAAAGGCCGGTCAAAACTGAGTTTCCATGAAAATCATCTTTTGCGGGAACACGGATTTTTCTTGCAGGGTGCTAGAAGTTTTATCCAAAAATTTCGATGTTATGGTCATAACGAAGAAAAATTCCGTGGTGGAAAAAGTTGCGCTCGAAAAAGGAATACTAACAATTTCAACGCTCTCTCTGAAAAAAGAGATATTTCATATTTTGCCGCAAGTTGAACAACCTGACTTTATTTTGTCGTGTGATTTTGGATTGTTTATCCCACGGGAGCTTTTTGCTAGACCCCGTATAGAAAGCATAAATGTTCACACGAGCCTTCTGCCAAAATACAGAGGGCCAGCTCCAATACAAAGAGCCATAATGAACGGCGAAAGCAAGACCGGCATAACTTATATAAAAATTTCCGAAAAAGTAGACGCAGGAGATATTTACGCTTCCTATGAAATTAATCTGTCTCAAAGTCTTATTTATTCGGAAGTTAGGGAAGAATTAATCTCGCTTACGTGTAATACAATTTGTTTTGTAATCAGCAGCATAGCCAGAGGGTCTTTAAAGCCAAGTCCTCAGGACGAAGCGGGAGCGACTTATGCTCCAAAAATCACCCCTGAAGAGGAAAAACTGGAATTGAAAAACGCGCTAGCAACTCTTCGGCATATTCACGCTCTCAGCTATAATCCAGGGGCTTATGTTATTTTTCGTGGAAGACGGCTGAAGATTTTAAGGTGTAAACTTGCTGAAGTATCGGTTGAACCCGGCTGGCTTGCTGTTTTCGACAAGAGAATATTTCTTGGTTGCAGTGATCAACCAATCGAAATTTTGGAATGCCAAACCGAGGGGGGTAGAAGGTTGTCCGGCTTGGATTTTGTTAATGGATATCATAAACTTCTTCCTTCCAAAGTTTTATGAAAGTGCTACCAAGTTTATTGGCAGGCGATCTAGGAGCAGTGAGTACAATTTTAAAAAAACATAAAATCTCAATCTGCCATTTCGATGTTATGGATGGACACTTTGTGCCAGAGATTTCATTCGGTTCATTTTTAGCTAAGTGTCTTGTCGGAAGCAACCCAGAGACAAAACTTGATGTTCATTTGATGGTTTCCAATCCAGTCTGGCAAATCAGCCATTTTGCGGGTTTGGATAATGTTTACAGAATCTTTTTTCATTGGGAAGTTGCTTCTCATCACAAGAGGTTGCTTGAAAAAATAAGGTCTTACAAGAAGTTGGCTGGTATTGCTTTAAATCCGGAGACCAGCCCTGAACTAGTGAGCTGGGTGTTAGAGTTTGTTGACTCTGTATGTGTTATGTCTGTGTCCCCGGGATATTCGGGACAAAGTTTTAT
Organism: Deltaproteobacteria bacterium; assembly: GCA_025055295.1. Lineage (GTDB taxonomy): Bacteria > Bdellovibrionota_C > UBA2361 > JANWWW01 > JANWWW01 > JANWWW01. The sequence continues at coordinate 40,157 of JANWWW010000004.1, forward strand.
CGAAAGCGCGTATTCAAAAGTTAAGTGGTTAGCCGACGAAAGGCAAAAAAAAAATTTAAGGTTTTCAATAGTTGTTGATGGCGGAGTGACGGAGGAAATAGCCAAAAAACTAGAACAAATGGGTGTTGATGAATGTGTAATGGGAACAAGTTTTTTTAAATGAATTTGGGGTCAATCTTTTTTATTTACCTGATAGGCGCTTTTCCAACAGGCATAATTGTTTCGCGGCTACGTGGAATAGACGTGACAAAATCGGGAAGCGGAAATGTTGGGGCTACAAATGTTGCGCGAGTTCTGGGTTTTAAGTTTGGCTTACTGGTTTTGTTCATCGATATCATGAAAGGCTTGATTGGGACATGGTTAGGCAGACATTTTGGTTTGCAGGAAGCCCTAGGTTGTTTGGTATCTGTTCTGGGTCATGTTGTATCTCTTCCTTACCTTTTGAAAGGGGGGAAAGGCGTGGCCACATTTATAGGTGGATTAATTTGTGTAAATTTTTTTTATTTTGTGATTTTTTTAGTTTCCTTCATCCTGTTTTTTTTACCTTCGAGGATAGTTTCGCTTAGCTGTTTAGTTTCAGTTTGGATTGTTATTTTATTTTGGTTCAGTTCATCGTATTCTTTCATACCTTTTGTGATCGCCTGTGTGATTACTGTCGCGCACACAAAAAACATCATTCGGTTGATACAAAAAAAAGAACCTAAGTTTAACTTGTGACGATTTTTTTAAATCCAGAAATTTAGTAGCCTATTAAGAGTGAGGTTAAGTCCCCGTAGCTCAGCAGGATAGAGCGCAAGTTTCCTAAACTTGAGGTCGCGCGTTCGAATCGCGCCGGGGACGTTGAGAGATCAGTGAGGGTTCTTGTGCTCTTATCGAAACAGGTTTTTGGAGAAAGGACGTTCTAAGGTTTTAGCCGATATTTCTTCTTGGATGATAAGCTTGTGTTTTGTGAATAGCGTAACAATATTGCTTTAGCTTCGATCTTAACAATCCTTTAACAAAGACCAGTAAAATTTTGTCACTTTGTTTCTTATTTTATTGTTCGGATCTACAACAACCTCTTGGGTAACGGTACCAGGATTGACCAGAGTATCTGTGGTTGAAAATAACACTACCTAAGATTTGTTGCTCCTAGCTGGGGGACCACTGCCCTAACAAGCTAAAGATTCAATATTTTTCTGATTTTAACGATAAATTTCTGAATTATTTTTAACACACTTAGATTATCTTCAATAATCAAAAAGTCATTGATTGTGGAGTTAGGCGCGAATTTGACTAAGGTCACCAGAGGGTTTATAAATAAGAGTTATGCATGAAGAGCGTGTAACGAAGCAAACGTCAGTCAGCTTTCATCCTGAAATTCCAAAAGATTTTGCTGATCAGCTCCTTGACCAGCTTGATGATATTCTTACCCATCTGGCTTCTGCCGGGCTACGGGTAAGCTTTGGCCTTAAAGGCAGAACAAATAATGAAGGTGAGTTCCCTGCCCAAATTTCACTTGGAGATGTCATGAAAATTGATACCGTGTCAATCGGCCTTGAGCCTGATTTCAAGTTGTCACATATCCGACGAACTAAGGAAGTGCTTGAAGGTCATTATTATTTGTATCTCTTGGCTCGAAATGTTGAAAGGTATTTCAGAAACCCTGATAAAGATAGATTAGCTTTAATTCTTGATGAACTGGTCGATGAGGAAAGGAAACTTTCTATCATATCTCAGGCAAATTTTTTACATGCAAAGTTAGCTTCATCATTTGAGGGCAAAGCAGGTCATGCTTGGACGCCTGCTGCTTTGGTAATTGATCTTTTGTGCAGTCAAATTTTGTGCCAACGAGGCTTTCGAGTAAAAGGTAAAGCCGGTCTGGCTTCGGCCAACGTCTCGGATTTTATTGTTAGTAGCGTCTCGAAGCTTGATGATTGCGTCTACGTGGAACTTGACCTTCTTGGAATGGGACCAATGATTGAAATTAGTTTAAACGAACGGATCCGTGAACCAGAATTAACTGCCGGTGGCTTGTTAGTTTTTTCTCAACGAGAGCTGATCAAGCTTTTGCTGCATGCAAACGCCAATTTACCACCGTTACTTAGATTGCCGCCCTCAGAGATTATGAAGTTCTTTCCATTATTCTTAGCAAACTTGCTTGTTAATCATAAAAACAACCCCAAAGATTTGGTTGCGAAAAGTATTAAGTACAATCTGCATACATGGATCTTTATTCAGTACTGTTATCGCCAACACTACATTGGGCACGGAAGTGAAAAGAATTCTTCAGAAACTGCTCAGGTTCTTAAACCAAGTTCTTTTCTGGAGAGAATTTTAAATGAACAGAGCTTAACGGGATCAATTGAAGCTCAATCTAAAACTTGGTTTATTATCCACCATTTAAGGCGCCTTTTAAGAGAGCCTGATTTATATACGTTATCTTTGCTTGAGCAGAACATATTTGGAGCTGCCTTATCAGCATACATACAAGGTGAGGAGGTTTTATGGATGACAGACGCAATATATGTTGTTGGTTTATTGTTGCAAAAAGCGGAAGGAATTCAGGGAGACTCCGTGATGGAACACTGGCAACAATACATTAACGACGTTAAAAAGTTGGGTTTACCCAGTTCGGACATAGAAGTAAAACGGACTCTGATCAGGCGACTATTCCGGCCGTTGTTTGATCTAGCCCAAAATCCTCGCCAATTCAAAAGACGTGTTAAACAAATTTTGGATGAAAATTTCAGCTTCTCCATTTGTCCAAAAGAGGAACAAGAAATTCGACGCAAGGTGGAGAGGGTTTACAAGAGTGTCACACGGGTAATAAGGCTGGAAGTGCCTAGCAGTTTTGATTCCCACAGCAATTTTTCGGGTCAACTTTTAAATTAGCTTAGGAGGCTTTTGAATGTTAATTGGTGTCGAGGATACAAAAAAAAATCAGTTATCCAGGTTAACTGTCCAGTTTCATAAGTAAATCCTACGTATTCCCCATAAACGAATTTCTTTTTGCTGTGCAACTTAAACATCAACTATTGGGCTTGATGAAAAACCTAATCTTAAAACAAGGTACTAAAAAAATGTGCGTTTTACTAATTCGCTATTTTGGGCTTTGTTCGAAATTCCAACCCAAAGCTGAATTTTGAAAAAAGCCCCTAATTCTTTTTTCTGTTCTAATACGGCTTACCTAACCTACGGGCTTAATTACTGACACTATGAGATGATTTCTGTCTTTCTTCTAGGAGATAGAGTGTTGGAGTGTTTTTGTGTTGTTTGCTTCACAGTTTGAAACCTACTCACTACCTGACGTGCATTACACCTAGGTTTTCCAATCACACGTCTTAGAATTTCGTGTTTTCGGTCGGCCCGTATAAAGAGTTTAAAATGGTCACAAGATCGTCGTGGAAAAGACTCTTGAGCCTGTTAAATCACGCAAAATGACCTCAAACCGGTTCAGGATGAAAGTTCAAATAACGTTTTACGAAAAAATGGTTTTCGAGCCCTTTTTTCTCCTAGAATCTCAAACAATTCCTAAAATTTTGCCAAAGTCGTAATCAGGTACGAATTTTAGGATCTCGTTTGGATTTTGTCCATTTCTGCAAGCCTCAGTTTTTCTTGCGAGGTCAACTAGTAAGGAGTAATATCTGAGGGGATGAGAAAATGGATTGACCCTGGTATCACCGTTCGATTCGTTGCCCTCGAATCGCAACAGGCTGTCTAATAACCTACCCTCCTCGGAAACAACCATTATTTCTAGCCCGCTTCCTGATTGCAATTGATGACCAATTGGGTTGGCAAGGTCAACGACGGCATATTGCTCACTTAAATCTTGGTTCTCACTGGTGTGACCCTCAAAGAATAACGGCGTTCGAATGTACTGCGCTAAGGCTCGCCCAAAAACCTCCTGCGCATGATGGTTATCCGGAACAATAATTTTCCCTCTAATAAGATCGGGTATCATCCCGTCATCAAAAGTTAAACTGGCTATTCTAATTTTTAAATCCTCAGGTTTGTTTAATCGTCTTCTCATTAATTTAAGTACAGCACTCAATGTCGGTTTAACATCCCAAGCGACGTGAATCTTTTCGTAAGTTTCCCTGTCATTTTTGTAAAACTCTTTCAATATCCGCCTTAACCGTTCCTCATAGCAAAGTGAGACTACCCATGCTAGTTCTAGCCCCCAACTCTCACCTAGGTCGAGCCTATCAGGTGCTTCACCGAGCATCCTTAAAATGAGGCTCTCCATTTGCGATCTATAAAATTCCGCTAGCTCTGGAAACATGAAATACATTAAGAGTTCTCCCACTACTCTGTCTATTTTGTCCGCAAACAAATGACAAAAGCCTTTGGTTTCATAACGACCGTGATGAGACAAAAGGTAGAGAATCATTCCCAATCTACAGCTGCCTACTTCGTCGGCTCGGGTTTCTGTGAATGGATTTATAACCAGCAGAATGTCTTCAACGGTCAACTCTTCAAAACTTTTTTCAAATCTAAAAGAGCCTGCGTTTAATTTTACGAAGGTATACCCTACTAACAAACTAAAAGCTAAAAGTTGTCGTTCTTGTTTTGTTAACTCGCTAAACATGGGGCCATTCAAGTTTTCAATTTCGTTAACGATCAGGCGGAATTGGGCTCCTAAGTTATGCATAGCTTGATTAATTTCTTTGTCGGTCGGATGATTAATATTAATGGCTATATTTCTGATAAAGCTTTTTAGACCTTCAAGGCAACATGTTGATTGAGTTGAAAGCACACCTTTAAAAAGGTAAGAGAGCCTATCAGCAAGTTCAGGGCGAGAAGGCGCTGTCATGCTTAATACACAGTAGGATAGCGCGTCAAAGATTTGTTCACATACTGCGTGACCTTGTTCACTCAAAAACCGGTATAAAAAAGCGTAATTTTTTAGCACTCTGATCACATCGTCTCCCTTTTTAGGAGAGTATTTCCCCTTTTTTGCGAAAGGTCTCAACGTACTGTCGAATAAGCTTTTCAACAGAGAGTTCAAATCCCGAGGGCTATAGCACGCAAGGTGTAAAAACGTGTTTGAGTCAATTAAAAGTTTCAACTTAAAGGCTTGGGTTTGCGGTTCATCAAGCTCTGAATTTGATTTGACCAGAAGATATACAGATCGCTGGCTATCTCCTGAATTGAGACCTAGGACCGATGACTTTACGAGAATATCGTATATAGGTTGGGGAACAAATTCGATCTCCAAAGCAATGCCATCCTCAAACCAATCGGCAAGAGCTCTTTGAAGCTGAGCTTTAAAGCCACCTAGCACAAAATGAACAAGATCGGTAAAACCAAGCCTACCTGAAGGGATAAGTGTTCTTGGAACAAGCCCCATGTTCAAAAGCTCACTGGCTTTTCCTCCAATCTGGCTTAAGTGATGAGAGCCCCGATTACCGTTGGAAATTACAAATTGACCTTCTAGATAATGGTTTCTAATCGCTCGAACAAATTCTTCCCAGGTTACCGGCTCAAGTAACGGCAATATCCATGAGCCTGAAATTTCTTGATGACGGGACCCCTGGTGATTAAACAAGCCTGACAACATCCCTTTTTTTTAGACAAAAAAAACACTTTGAGGGTTCTTCTATTTTTTATGGTAACATGGAATCACGCTTTGTCAACAAAAAAAATAATTTTTAAATAGGTTAAAAGTAAATATGTATTCTTTAGCATTGCCAAGCACTTTGATTGAGCCTATTTTTCATTCCAAATTGAACACAATACAAATTTTTTGTCCGCAGTTTTTGTCGAAAGTCAATTCGATTTCTGCTTGATATCGCATATACAAAACGAACACTATAGATAAGTGTTTAGTAGCCAATAAGAGGGAAAAAAATGTTAATATAGGGGGTAAGACATCGGTGGCAGTATCAAGTAGTTCAAATTTTTACCCTGTGATGATTAAAGTTTTGGTCTGGATTGGGCTTTTTGTGATTCTTTATATTTTGCGGGGGTTTTTTTCCCTAATATTTCTTACCTTCGTTTTTGCGTATGTTCAATCAAGACTTTCCCAAAAATTGGAATCATTTCTCGGCAACCGTATCCTAAGTGTCGTCGTTGTCGCTCTTGTGGGTTTAATAATTATTGGGACACTGTCAGCTTTTCTGTTACCCAAAGCAAGAGTTGAAGCCATAACATTTGCAGAAAAAGCTCCTTCATATCTGAAACAGCTGGACCAATTGCTGGTAAGTTTTTTGCAGAAATATCCGTACTTAACACAAACGCTAGGCGACGGTTACGATGAAGGATCTTTAACACTTAAGATTATAGCAAGCTTTCTGGGTTGGGAATTAAACGGCGGTAGTGAAGAGTCAATAAAGCAAAGTGTATCCTTGATTGCGGAATTTGGAAAAGTTGCTTTGAATGTAGTTTCGGTTTTCTTTCTGTCGCTTTTATTTTCGTTTTTGATAGTGCTTGACATACCAGCATTGCGTGAAGGAATTAAATCACTTGAGAATTCAAAACTCAAAAGTGTGTATCACGAGGCCGCTCCCACAATAGGCAAATTTTCCCAGGTTTTGGGTCGCGCTCTTGAAGCCCAGCTTGTAATCGCTATCGTAAACACAATTCTTACCGGTTTAGGACTTTGGTTTCTTGGGCTTTGGAGAGAGATAACATTTTTGCTTGTTATTGTGTTTTTCTGTAGTTTTATTCCGGTTGCAGGTGTTTTCATTAGCTCAACCCCGATATGCCTAATCGCGTTGCAGGAAGGAGGATTTTATTTAGTCTTTTTAACAATTTTACTAATTACCATTGTTCATATTATTGAAGCCTATATTTTAAACCCGAGAATTTATGGCCATCATTTACGAATGAACCCCGTTCTTGTACTAATAATTCTTACCATAGGCGGGAAATTGTTTGGCATCTGGGGTTTAATCCTTGGTGTACCTGTAGCGAATTACATTTTTCAGTATGCTATAAGGGATAACGCGGAAGAACAGCAAACGAAGCTTTGTTAAAAGGGCTCGTAAACTGGACAAGATACACAGTTGAATGCAAATCTGTAAGCATCACGAAAAGTATTAACTATAAATGGAAATGATTGGATCATAGTAGGAATACGGGATAAGCCAGGGCGACTGAGTGGTAGACGCGTATGCTTAGTAGCATGGGAGCGGTTTAAAAAAAATAGGTTTTCTCCAAAATTCCAGCAATCGTCGTGGATAAGCCATTCAAAGAAAAAGCTTCAAGTCCCCCAACAATTCTTTTAAAACCGGGTCCTCTGCAACGCGTAGGATTTGAGGATTTCGACAGTAACTGCACTATATCACGGTCTGGCAAACCCTTTTACTTTAATCAAGCATTCGGTGTGAATTATTGTTCGAGAATTTTTTAAACTCTCCCACGTTGCCACTAATTCCATGATTCATATTAAGGGTACACTGTTAAATTCTCAAATGCGACGTAAGTGTTTATTGATTAGGATCGCCGAAAATTTTGGTTGAGAACAATAATTGTCGCTGGAATGCTTAGGTATTTAAAGACCGGATAAATGAATAAGGTCGTTTGGCATTCGTGCAGTTCTTCTGTAATTCAGAAATTTAAAATAAATTACCTAGATCGGTCTCGAAGTTATTCAATCACCAAAAGATTCCAGTGGCGGATTTAAAAACTAAAAAAACAACGCGGAAAAACTATTCATAAAAGAACTAATCTACCTTTTTTGCCTTCGCTCAAGTTGTTATTTTGATTAAATTTTTGGTTGTCATTCGAAAGAAGATGCGAACGAATTTTTGAGACCAGTATATGAATTTTTTTTGCATAAAGTTTATCCGTGGCATATCTGCCCCAACCATCTTTGCGTTTACAGTCTGACGCCAAAAATTCCTCAGCTCTTTTATGATATTTGGTGCTTAACAATCTGCAGTATGCTTCAACGCCTTCCTCGAAACTCTTATATTCGATGGTGCCTCCCTCATCTGTTATCCCTACATTGAAAATGTTACGCAATCTTGCTCCGATTCCCACAGTGCCAAAGCGTGTCTCTAAGATAGCCTGTGCTAGTGCTAACGTAGGATCTACGTTATATTTCGCGCAAATTTCCAAAAACGTTCTCACTGAGATAGGTGGATTCCCCCCTGTTATGTCAAGGCATATCTCCTCAAATTTTTGGTAAAGATGTCGATTGGTTAAAATCTCCTTGGCTGAGAATGAGCGAGGAAGTCTTTTTGTAACTTTATATCTGCTAAGGCAGGTAGTTGCTTTTATCTCTCTTAACCTTCGATACTCCGCTTCGGATAGAAGTGGAAAGTACCGCCTTTCAAATTCTTTCTTTCCTAGGTTCCTCGATGGGTTTACAGGGTCAAAAAAGTAACGGGAAAAGAACACCCTAAACATTTCGGTTCCAATTATACCGTCTGGTTTAATTCCATGTTTTATTTGAAAGTCTTTAATCAGGTTTTCAAATTTTGGATTGCTTTTAAAAGAGCCGGTAACTAGCATGGAACTGTATTTCTTTCTGAGGTCTGGGCAAGTCATTGCCCAAGCTTTGAGTTGGATCTGCCAAAAACGCACTATCTCGCCTGTATGGTTGTGTTTGGCTGATACAAATCCATGACGGTTGTTAAGCACTTGATTTTCAAATAAATCGACTTTTAGTTGTGTTGCCCACGGGTATGAAATTACGAGACTTAGAACAGTACTGCTCATTTCGAAGCTTTTTATTTAATTATCTTTATGAATAAGCAATTTGGTTCATTTGAAAGCAGAAAAAAAGTCTGACTCTCTCGCAGAATGCCCGCTCAAATTCAATCGTAAAAACTTTTTGCCGTAAAAGGGGTAAAATTGGCAAAAATGAGGTTTGGACAACTAGATACCCCAATTTCAGAAAGAGTAAATGTAGCTAGTCTGCCTTGAGTCACAAATTTCAAAAGATTTTTTTCAAAGAAAGAATAATTAGCAATATCAGAAATTCCTGTGCAAAAATTCAGTATAAAATGCATTCTTGGTATCTTGATTTTGGGTCGTTGGCGAACGAAACGATAAAAAAGTTAATTTGTAAGCAGTTTTTCCCGTACTCGTACTTCAAACTTCATGGTTGAAACGTGTAGTGATAGAGCACGTGAATTCTTCAAAATTTGATTTTCAAAGGTTAACAATTTTAGAACTTTTTAGCCCGACTAATATTAAAGAAGGCGAAAACTGTAAAGGGTAAATTCAGCTTTGATTTAGACCTGACCCAAGAGCCTTCAAGTAAAACTATTCAAATAATTTGACCAGTCCTGACTACGCAAGTTTGATAAGTCTTAAGAGGATCCGGGAAATTATAACCAAGCATGTTTGCAAGTCAGTCGCAACTGACTTACCTCTCTACATGTCCACTTTCACGATTAAGTCACTTGGATTTACCTTAAACAAATCACCCCTATTACTATACCACTCCTTTATTACCTCCCATAGACTACTGTAACTAGGACTTCCCTTTATTCGTGTAAATTTGAGTTGCAATAGAATTGGAAGTGGTTAAGAAGTCATGAAGTGGAAATGCGTGGAGCCCATGAAAAATTTCTTACAAACAACCAAGTGGGGATAAAAAATACGGAAAGAGCTCTAAACGAAGGAACTGCTGTGACGGTACACATTCAAGATTTATAAAAACACTAAACCGATAAATTAAAGTTGCCGGAGACAGAAATGAGAAGTTTAAATTTTTTAGTGTTATTAAGTTGACCCAGGGGCTTGAGGAGTTTAAGGTTAAGTGAAACGAGAAGTATCCAGATGTTATGAGAATGTGGGAGAAGGACTTTCAGTGTATTACATCCTTTTTCAAGTATGCGTTTGAGCTTAAATGACCTATTACTAATCCAAATGTAATCGGGAGTGTCAACAGTAAGTTAAGGAAGGTATTATACGCAAAAAGGTCAAGGCCTCAAAATACCTTCTTGACGTTTGTTACGCTGTTTACTTCGACCTAGATAAGTTGTGAGCCATACACAGTATCCCTAACTGGCGTATAATCAACAAGCAACCTCAAATTTTATCTGACGAGTATAAGTGAGTGTCTTCGAATTAAGACAACTAAAAAAGCAATTTTGGAAATTATGAATTTTTTCCTAAAGTAAAAAATAACACTTTCATTTATTACTCTATAAAATAAATTTTCCACAATATCACTCAAAACATATTAATTAAGTTAATCAATCCACATGATATTCCGACAATGTGTCTAAATTTTTGTTTGATCCCTCGAAAAAATTCCATGACCATTATAACCCATAAATAGCAGGC